>CALHXW010000329.1 GCA_938040325.1 uncultured bacterium
TTTCCCCAGCTGCTTGATGAGCTTGAGAGCGGTGCACTGCATCTCTCGGCTGTCAGCCTGCTCCAGACCGTCCTGACTCACGACAACGTCAACGCGCTGATTCTGAGAGCGCGTGGTGCATCCAAGCGAGAGGTGGAGCGACTCGTTGTCGAGATGGCCCCAAAGCCGACGGTACCGACTCGGATCACGCGGCTACCTCAAGCCACGCTCGGTCACCAGAGCGAGCTTCGGATGCAGCCAGAAGCTCCCTCGACCTCCCCAGAACGGCGCGAACGCGTTCCACGAACGAGGCCGCGTCGCGCGGCCGTCCAGCCGCTGTCGCCAACGGAGCACAAGCTCACCGTGACGATCGACGATGAGACCCGGGGACTTCTCGAGGAGGTGACCGCGCTTGCTAGTCACCGCCAGACAGCCAAGCGCAGCGTTCGAGTACTGCTGCACGAGGCGCTCACGCTCCTTCGGAGAGACCTCAGGCGTCGCCATCGAGCCGACGTGAAGCGGCCCAAGCAGACCAACGCGGCCCCAGTCAATGACGCCGCGAAGTCCCAAACCAGCGACGCAGAAACACGATCCCCGGGGCCCGTCGCCGAATCACGCTCGCGTCACGTCCCGGCAAAGGTTGTCCGAAAGGTCTTTGAACGCGACGGTGAGCGATGCACGTATCGTGACCCACAGACCTCGCAGCGGTGCGTGGCGACGCAAAGGCTGCAGCTCGACCACATCCATCCCTTTGCACTCGGCGGAGGGCACTCGGCATCGAATCTCCGCGTGCTTTGCCAGCATCACAACAATCGCCGTATCCCCCCGCGGTACCGGCATCGGACGAGCAATCCATTCTCGTCGACCCGTTCATGACTCACGTCTCGGCCAAAAAGAGAAGTGCGCCCGGAGACAGCGAAGCCTCCGATTCTCGGATTGGCTAAAGTCGAGGCTAGACCCGGAAAGAAGTCGGACCGAAGAAATCGGCGATGGACCGTCGAGGAGATAGGAACGAACTTCCGATCTCTACAACTAGGCCCAAATCAAGCGCTGGTTTCGAGCGAGGCGAAGGCGATGCGTGCATTGTCGAGTTCAGGTGAGCGAAGCGAACGCACGGACGTCGCTGGCGAGGGCATCGCCAAAGCCGCAGCCGGAGAGAGCGCTTGTTTTGGGCCTCGTTGAGCGTCAGCCGAGCTCCGCCACAAGGGCGCTGGCCAGATCGCGGCCTGAGGTCCACGCCGCTTCAACGCGTCCTGCGCCAAAGCCGTCGCCGCAGACGCCCACCCCTGTCTCTAGCAGGTAGGTCGATCCCAAGTGGGGCGCGCTTGGTCGCGCAAACCGCCATCGGTGGGCCGCGATGTGGTGCACCGATGGCAGGTCGTCGCCCACCAGATCCTGCAGCGCAGCTAGCAGGCGAGCAGCCACGTCACTGGGCTCACGCTCGAGGTGCTCGATGCTCCACGCCGGCGTGGCGTGAAGCACCCAGCGCGATCCCGCCGTGCGCTGGGGCTTGGCGCTGTCTCGAGCGAGCCAGTCAAGCGGTCCGCCGGCGACCTTGATGCCATCGCCCGCCAGCTGGATGTCTCCGCTGAAGCTCGCCATGACGGCCCAGCACGGGGAGTGCGCGATGCCGTCGACCGCCGCCGCCAGGCTTGGCGCGACGGCTGAGAGAAGAGGCACGGCTTGGGGGGCGGGTGTGGCCACGACGATGCGACCGAAGCCGCCGGTCGTCGTGCCGTCGGCAAACGTCAGCGTGAAGGCGTCGGCGGCTCTTTCGATCCCGACAACGCGTGCGCCAAAGCGGGTATCTACTGGGACCAGCAGGTCTTTCACGAGCGCGTTCATGCCAGGCGTGCCGACGTACCGAACCCCCTCGGGTGCGGCCATGAGGTCGCCTGTCGCCGGATCGAGCTTGCAGAAGCGGCCGTGCCACGGCGCGGCAGCGCCCGCGGTCAGCCAGTCGTCGACCTGGGCTTGGAAGCGCTCGCTGCGGGCGGTGAAGTACTGGGCGCCGTGGTCGAAGCGGCCGTGGTCGGTTCGGCGGGTCGACGTGCGACCGCCAGCACCCCGTCCCTTGTCGAAGGCCGAGACCTCGCGTCCAGCCTCCAAGAGGTAGCGCGCGCAGGCCGCGCCAGCGATCCCGGCGCCGACGATGGCGATGCGTTCAGCCATGGGCAATCAGCTCCGTGAGCTCGCGGTGTGACTGGGCAAGCGGTGGTGAGGTCTGGGCGGTCGGGATCTGAGCGAGGGCCGTGGCAATGCGCCGCCGCGCTCGCCGCGCGGTGGTCGGGTCCGCCTCATCCGCGCTCGCAAGCGCGACGCCGACGCGGTGGGCAAACGTCAGATCACGGCACACGAGCGCGACGTCAACGTCGGCACGCACGAGGCCGGCGGCCATCTCGGTGGGGCTGAAGTGGTCAAAGACGGCCTTCATCTCAAGGTCGTCGGAGAAGACGAGGCCGTCGTAGCCGAGGTTGTCACGCAGGAGCGGCGGGATGACGTGCGGACTGAACGTGACGGGAAGCTCCGGGTCGATCGCCTCGAAGAGGATGTGGGCGGTCATCATCGTCGGAAGCGCCGCGTGTGCCATGGCGAACGGCACTAGCTCGACCGCGTCGAGCCGGGCGCGGTCATGCGGCAGACGCGGCAGGCCGAGATGGCTGTCGATGACGGTGTCGCCGTGGCCCGGAAAGTGCTTGCCGCAGCTCAAGATGCCGGCCGCGGCCAAGCCGTTCGCGTAGGCGACACCAAGCTCGCCGACCCGCTGCGGGTCGGGTGAGAACGCGCGGACCCCGATGATGGGGTTTGCGGGGTTGGTGTCGACGTCCAAGACCGGTGCGAAGCTCAGGTTGAAGCCAACGCTCGCAAGCTGCTCGCCCATGAGGCGACCGAGCGTCTCGACGTCGGACGCCGAGCGTCGCTCCAGCGTGCGCATCGCCGGGACCTTCACGAAGCCCTCGCAGCCCGGCTCGGCCAGTCGCTGAACGGGTCCGCCTTCCTGGTCGATGGCGAAGAATGCGGGGCCGTCGAAGAGGTGCTTGAGCGACGCGATCAGCTCGCGAACCTCGTCGGTACCCGCGATGTTGCGTCGGAACAGCACCACGCCAGCCGGGCGGCCGGCAGCGAAGAACGCTCTCAGCTCGTCGGTGACCTGCTGGCCTTCGAAGCCAACGACCAGTCGCTCATGCGGGTTGCGATCGCTCAGCGGACGCTACGGCGTGCCGCCGAGGCGCACGATGATGTCCTTGATGGTCTGCGCATCGCGGGCACCTGGATTGAGCGAGACGTAGCGCTTGTAGGCCTTGATCGCGGCCGACTTGTTGTTGCGCTTGAGCTGAAGCGAGCCGATCTGCTTGTAGGCCTTCTTGTAGCCCTTGGAGGCGGCCTTCGTGTAGAGGGCAAGCGCTTCGCTCGGCTTGGAGTTGTGCAGCTTACGCGCCTGGCTGTAGAGCTCTTTGCCTGACACAGACGCCGTCGCCGCTGGCTTCGGCGTCTTCGGCTTCTTCGCCGTCGTCGTCGTCCGCCGCCGGCGCGTAGGCTTCTTGCGAGCCGTGGGCGTGCTGGTGGTCGTCGCAACCGGCGTCGAGGGCGCGACCGGAATGACCGTCGGCGCCGGCGTCGAAGGGATCACAGCGTTCTGGACGCGCTCGGTCGCTGCCTTCGCCGCGTTCGCGCTCGAGAGTGCCGCTGTTGCGCCAGTGTCGCCAGGGACCAGCTTCAGCGCCTCGTTCGCCTTGGCGATCGCCATCGCGAAGTCGCCGCTGGACTTGGCGGCGGTCGACTGCTCGACAAGCTTGGACGCGATCGCGGGCGCGATCGCGGAACGCATCTCGTTGACGCGCGGGTAGTAGGTGCTCTTCGGAGTCAGCCCTTGGATCGAGCCGAGGGCGTTCCAAGCGCCTTGGAGGTCGTTTTTCCCTTGGCTCTCGACCGCCTTGTCGTAAGCCGCTTGAATCCCTTTCTCGCTCGCGATCATCGCGAGCAACGACGTCGCTTCGGCGTTGGTGTCTGCACCATCGATGGACTTGAGCTTCGCGCTCGCTTCGTCCCACTTCTGCTGAGCGACGAGGGCCTTGACCTCCGCCATCGCGGCGTCGGAGTCGCCTTCGGCTGCCTTGGCCGTCACCGCGGGCGACGGGGTCGTCTTGGCCGCGACGACGTTCGTGTTGTCGTTGGTTGTCGCAGGCTTCACGGCGACGCCGGTGCTCGTCGAGCCCGTGGTGGTCGACGATGCGCCAGCGGTCTTCTTCACGTTCGACACGTCGCTGTCGGCTTTGAAGTAGAGGAAGTAGGCCGCGGCGAGCCCGGCAGCGAGGAGCGCGAGGAGCGCGACGATCCAGCCCTTGCCGCTTTTCTTGACCGACTCGTCGTCGTTGAGCGCGCCGCTTTCGAGGTCGTAATCCTCGGGCCGGAAGACGAACTCGACGCCGGGAGCGATGTAGCGGAACTTCACCTTGCCCAGCTCGATGATGTCGCCGTCCTTGAGGTCTGCCTCTTCCCAGAACTCGCCGTTGATGCGGAGTCCGTTCTTGCTGCCGAGGTCGACCATCTTGGTCTTTCCGTCGGCGATGACGACCTTCGCGTGGTTGCGGCTGATCGAGTGGTGGTCGATGCGGACGTCGTTGTCGCCGGTCCGACCGATGATCATCGTCTCGCCGTCGAGCGAGTAGTCGCTGCCGGCCAGCTGGGAGCTGATCGCGAGCAGGGTGGGCACGTTCGGGCTGATGCGCTTCTTGCCGCGGCCTCGGCTCTCGCGGTCACCGCTGACCTTGTGAACCGCCTGGGTCTCCGCGAGCTGCATCTCCGTCTTGTCATCGACGGCTGCGACTTCTGCGGCCGGCGCTGCTTTCGCCTTGGACTCTGCTGCGGCTGCTGCCTGCTTGGCGCCGCCTTCGAGAGAGAGCATGTAGTCGCCGATCTGCACGACGTCGCCGCTCTCAAGTCGCTTGGACTCGTTGATTCGCGCGCCGTTGACGCGCGTGCCGTAGCGGCTCAAGTCCTCGATCATCACGTCGTCGCCGCGCTTGATGAGGCGTGCGTGCGTGCGCGAGACGTTGCGGTCCGTCAGACGAATCGTGTTGCCTTCCTTTCGGCCGACGGTGATCTCGTCGCGGGTCAGCGGCACGACCTTGGTGGTGCCGCTATCATCTTGGATCTGAAGCTTGACTTGCATCGTAGAGTCTCTCGCTAGAAACCGATTCAGTGCAATGGCTTAGTGACACCATTGCCTCCAATTCGCTGGGTTCGCCCAACGTCCGGTATCGCGATCTTACGACACCTTATGACTATTTACACGGTCGACGGACCGTTTGGATCTAACACGGGCGCGCCGAGGTCGTCGACTGCAGGCGGCACCGCCCGAGCGAAGCGTTAGGTTGGCTCAGTCAGCGTCCGCCGGGGGCCGCGGCTCCAGACGCGCGCCAGAGTGTCCTTCGTAGAAACGCTCGAGGGTAGCGTTGATATCCACGCGGACGTGCAGCGCGATCGGCCACTGGTTGACGCGGTGGAAGCCGCTGATCCGCCCCTCTTTCGGCACGATGGTGGCCACTCGAGGCATCCCGTCGCGATCGCGTCGGTCCAGCACGATGCCCGCCATGCCGGGGAAGCCGCCCTTGCCGGCATGTTGGAAGAAGAGGATGTCGCCCGGCTGAAACCGGGTGGCATCTTTGGCATCGGTAACGTCATCGCCGGGCAGCTCGTGGAAGAAGGTCCGCGAGAACGCCACCACGTTGGGCATGCGTCGGTGGTCGATCGAGCGGTCCGCGCGACGTCGTCGCCAGAGCCGTAGCGGGTAGCGGCCTGGCCACTGCTTTCGATCGATGTGGATCATCTGCTGGAGGTCGATCCCGGTCGCGCGCAGGCAGCGAATGACGAGGTCGGCAGAGGTCGCCAAGTGCTCGGGCACGTCACCCCAAGGGTAGCGCATCGGGTGGTAGGCACCGGTGTACTTCACCCCGCGCGCCAGCTGACTCTCAGCGCAGGCGAGCAGCTTCACTTGGTCGTCGCTGATGGGCGGCGGCCAGGCTGGCAGCGTCACCGCGCCTTGTCCGGCACCTGCGTGCGGGGCCCTGGTCACCTCGCGGATCATGCGGCTGAACTCTCGGTGCTTCTCGAACCACTCTTCGGGCGTGACAAAGATCGGCGCGAAGACCCAGATCCAGAGGATGACGACGCCGCTGACCGCCGAGACCAGAGACAGCCAGCGCACCCAGCGTGGCAGCCGACGCGTGCTGCGTGCGCGCATCGACGCGGCCAAGAGCCGACGCTCACGCCGATCGCTCACCGCTCAGCCCACGCGTCAGGCTTGGTGCGCCACGCACCGTGGAAGTCGATGGGCATAGACGGCTTAGACGGCCCAGCCCGACGCTGGCAGCAACCAGACCGTCGACAGCGCAAGCGCAGCTCCGAGGGCCCACCAGCCAGGCCAGCTGCTGGTTCGCGGCAAGAGCCGGCCGCCGACCAAGGCGCCGAGCGCGAGGGCCGCAGCCGCAAACCCACCGTAGGCGATGGCACTGCTGCTGAAGATCGCGGCGACGACAGCGAAGACGAGCCCGCCGGCGAGCCACGGCGTCACGCTCACCGCGCCAGTGAGGGCCGAGGTTGCCCCATCCGCGCCTGGCTTGGCGTCCCGGAGCCGGCTCCAGCAGAGCCAACAGAGGGCGCCTGACATCAGCAGCCGGAAGACATCGACGTAGGGGCGGGACCAAAGGGCGAGGTGACCGGCATCGGGCCCGTTCACTGCGAGGTAGCTCGCGGTGCCGCCAGCGCCGAGGGTCCACTGGCGTCTGAGCGCGTCGCCGTCGATCGGGACCTCGCCACCGAGCAGCGTGACCACGCTCATCCCGGAGGCGATGACGCCAAGGACGCCGACGGCGAGCACGGCGAAGAACGCGACGCGCACAAAGCGCTTGGCGTTCGCGTTGCCGCGCGCAGCGACGAGGAGGACACCGGCCAACACCGACAAGAGCGCGAGGGGCAGGTGAGCGGCCTGAAGCGGCGCGTCAAAGGGAACCCAAGCAGGCGCCGCGACCTGCGACCGAATCGCAGTGGTCGCGCTCTGCACCGTGGTGTCGAGGGTCAGCTGTCGACCGTCAGGACCGGCGAGCAGGACGTGGCTGTCGGGCAGGGCCCAGAGCAGCGCCATGAAGAAGCAGGCGGCCAGCGGCAGAGCCCAGCGGGAGCCCGAGAGCGCGTTGAGCGTGGACTCGAGCGCCCGTCCCAGACAACCCAGCGTCCCGCCGATCACGATGACGTCAAGGAGTCCCGCAGTCGGCGCCAATGCGTTCTCGCCGAGCGCGACGACGAGCGCGATCAGGCCGATGCCGATGCCGACGTTCGTGCCGACCGCGATCAACGCGGCGATCACGAAGGGCAGGGCGCGCCCCATCATGCCGGCGCCGGCCTCTGCACCCTCGCCGACCACGGCCGAGATCGCGAGCGCAGCCAGCGCAAAGCCAACGCCAATCCCTGTACGTACGAGGGTCTTGCCGGTCACGCGACACCTCCAGCGTCACGAGCCTCTGCGGACGCGAGCTGCGCGACGAGGGTTCGCGCGGCGCCACCACGGTTGGCCGAGACGACCTCGAGCTCGGTCGTTGGGCCGCCGGTGCCGCGGAGCTTCACGCTCACGGCTGGAACGACCACAAGCAGCAACAACCCGAGCGTGGTCAGGGCAAGCCCCGCCCAGAGCAAGAAGCGCTCTCTGCCGCTCGACGCGAGGATCGTGAGGCGACGCGCCGGCACGGCTTGAAAGCTCATGCCGCCGTCAAGCGGACTGGCGATGCCGTTGGAGGCTGGTGCGAGCAGAACCGGCCGCGCGCCGGCCTTGCGCGCGACGATGAGCGGACCGTCAGGCCCTGACAGCGCCGTCAGCTCATGGCCGGTGGCGGTGACGTTCACGGTGGTCCCTGGCTGGGTGCCCAGTAGCTGAGGCGGGGCCTCCGGGCTGGTCTTGACGAGCAGCTCGATCGACCGGCTCGGGCTCGGCACGAGCGGCTTGATCTGCGTCGCCCGCAGCGAGAGCCCGCCGACGTCCGTGGTCTTGCCAGGGCGCAGCGTGAACGACTCGGTGCGGCCGTCGTCGCCGTAGACGCAGGGCATCCGAGACGTGGGGTCCATCGGGTCGGGTCGAGCGCAGGTGACGCGGAAGGGCAGCACGCGGTCGATCCACACGCCGCCTTCCATCGTCGAGGTCACCTCGGCGGCGAGATCGGGCGTGGTCGCGCCTGGGTTGGACTCGATTCGGAGGGTCATGCCGCCACTCTGGGCAGCGATCAGCGCAGCGATAAACGCCAGCGCTCCAGCGCCGATCAACATCCAGCCCTCGACCTGCATCCCGCGCTTGGCGTGGAGTCCGGTGGCCGTTCGCTTGGGCTTGGCGAAGCCGCCCACGGTCGCGAGCCGCGTGACCAGCGTGTCGACGTCGGCGTCGGCGTGGCCGCGCTCGATGGAGAGGTGCGGGCCAGCTGCGGAGTCTGCCGCACCTTGGGAGGTCAGCCACCCCCACCGAAGGGCGAGGCCGAAGGTGTTGAGGGCGAGGAGGAGCAGGCAGAACAGGAAAGGCCAGCTGGTGAGAACGTTGTCGAGACCGAGCCGTTCGAGCAGCTCAGCCAGGTGGAACGGGTAGTGTGGGAGCAGCGCGCCAGCACCGCCGCCCTGCGGGACGATCGCCGCGACGAGGGCGAGGCAGGCCACGACGGCCGACAAACCCATGAACGTGCGGGCTGACGTCAGGATCCGCCAGGCAAGCTGCCCTGGTTGGGTCTCAGGCACCGGGGGCAGTCCGTCTGTGTCGACCGTGTCGGCTGGTCTCTGAACCTTTGTCGGCAAGCTTCCTCCGCGTCTTCGCCATCGCGCCCTAGTAGGCGCTGCCGCGAGCCAACGCTTAGCACCGTGGTGAAGTTAGCAGCAAGAGCTTAGCAGCGTTCGGGGCAGCAGACGCTGCGCTGCGTCCGACCGCGGCGGTGTTGTCGGGATCGGCATGTCGTGTGCCGGAATTTGGCTGCGAACCAGCCGGACGGGACACCAACGAGCCGTTTCGTGGCGAACTCTCTGGCCCACTTCTGGTAAGCTGCGGCCGCTGTCGGCGTGGCGCCGACGCGGGAGGAGTGACGACTCGATGACCAAGTTTCGATCGTGCGCGGTAGCGGCAGCTCTCGTCTTCACAGCGGGCTGCGGCGATGACGTCGGCGACAACGACTCCGATGCCGTGGTCGCCCCGAGCGACGCGCCGACCTACTTCGGCGCGATCAAGACGCTCGTCGACGACAACTGCGTGAGCTGTCACTTCGAGGGCGGCGAGACGCCCTTCTCTTTGCAGACGCTCGCGGATGTCTCCGGACTCGCAGAGGTCGCGCTCGGCTCGATCGAGGCTGGCCGGATGCCCCCTTGGCGAGCGGCGGATGACTGCCAGCCCTACCTCGACAGGCGCGGCCTGACCGCCGACGAGATCGCGACCTTCCGCGCTTGGGTCGAGGGCGGCAAGCTCGAGGGAGCCGACACTGGTGAGCCCGTGTTCGTACCGGAGCTCGCGGCCTTCGAGCCGACCCACAGTGCGCCGGTGGCCAACGGCTACCTTGCCGACCCATCGAGCCCCGATGACTACCACTGCTTCATTCTCGACTTCGACTTCGACGAAGACACGTACCTCATCGGGTCACGCATCTCCCCGGGCAACTCCACCGTCCACCACGTGCTCGCCTATGCGATCGGCCCCCGAGACATCGATCGCCTGGCCGAGGCAGACGCCGCCGAGCCAGGACCTGGCTACACCTGCTACGGCGGTCCGCTCGACTTCGCGATCGATGGCGACGGCTTCGTTGGCTTTCTCAGCGGCGGCGACATGCCGAGCTTCGAGTTCCCTGGCCAGCTTGCGGGCTGGGCGCCAGGCGGACGGCCGACCATCTACCCTGAGGGCGTGGCGACGCGCATTGAAGCGGGCAGCAAGATCGTCGTGCAGATCCACTACAACCTCGTCGGCACCGAGCCCGTCGTCGACAACGAGACCTCGTTCGACATGATCCTCACCAGCGACGAGCCGGAGTTCCTCGGCGTCACGCGTCCGGTGGCGGTGCAGAGCCTCAACATTGAAGCGGGCGATCCGAGCTCCACTCAGACCGCCATCCTGCCTTACTACGGCAGCACCGAGCTCGAGATTCACGCGGTCTCCGGCCACATGCACATGCTGGGCACCCAGATCGTCGGGCAACGCCTCAACGCCGAGCGCGAGGTCGATGCCTGTGTGCTCGATATCCCCGACTGGGACTTCAACTGGCAGGACACCTACTACCTGCCCACTGACGACCCGGTCATCGTGCGCTCAGGCGAAGCACTGCAGGTGAGCTGCACCTACGACAACTCCGCGGGCAACCAGGCCGTGGTCAACGGCGAGCAGCTCGCCCCTCGCGATGTCCGCTGGGGAGACGGCTCTCTCGACGAGATGTGCATCATGTACGTCGGCCTTCGTGTGCCGTTCACGCCGTCGCCCGGTGCCGGTGCCGCCCTGTGCGCAGGCACCGAAGACTGTATGGCGGAGTGTGGCGACTCGCCGTCACTGGACTGCATCTACAGCTGTGACGCCGCGAGCATCGACTGCCAGCTCTGCGCGACGCGCGCCGGCCTGCGCTGTAGCGACTTTGACTGTGTCGGCTCGCTCTCGAGCGCCGGCGCCTGCCTCTCGCGGTGCATTAGCTCCAACATCATGCTGACCGGCAACCTTGGCATGTGCCTCGCGAGCGAGTGTGCGACGGCGTACGAAGCGGTCACCTCCTGCGTCGACGCGGCATTGGGCGCCGACGGTTGCGCGGCCGAGTTTGCCGCCTGCGGCGTGAGCTTGGCGGAGTGAGGTCTGCGACTGCGCTGAGCTGCGCCCTGTCGATCGCTGCCATTGTCGGGCTGGGCGACCGGTCCGCACGTGCCGAGCTGCCGGGCTTTGGCTCCACGACCACCGAAAAGATCGAACGCAACGCCGACACGTCGCCACCGGACGTCCACATCCATCTCGTGGCGGGGACACGTGCCCCGGTTGAGCTCTCGCTCGGTCTAGCGATCTCGGCGCCCGGTAGCTTCCGCTTCGGCACCACATTCGGCCTGCTGCCTGGCGGCTATGTCTCGCTGATCAACGAGCTCATCATCGCGCTCGGCGGCTTTGATGACGCTACCGGCGAGCTCGTGACGGCCGCGCTCCAAGACAGCTTCGTGTGGCGCATTCGCGCGGGCTGGCAGCCCGACCCCGAGGTGGGCTTTCTGGTGGACGTCGGCTACGCCATCGCCACCCTTGGCGGCGGACTGGACTCTGCAGCGACCCTCGCGGCGACGAGCGAGTTCGATCTGCCACCGAGCGGCGCGGACCAGTCCGTGGCCATCAGCTCGACGGTGCACATGCTCGACATCGAGCTCGGCTGGACCTTCGACGTTGGCAGCGGGTTCTTCGTGACGCCGACGCTCGGGTTTGCTGCGACCATCAGCTCGTCATCGAGCGTGACCGCCGACTGGGAAGTGCCGGCGGCCGCGGCGGACGACGTGCGAGGCTTTGAGACCGACAGCGCTGCCTTCCTCGACGGCATCTTCGAGAGCTACGTCTTCACGCCGACCCTGGCCGTCGTGCTGGAGTACCGCCTGCTGTGATCTTTTCTTGGGTCCTCTTCATCCTCTTTTGCACAGGGCTCGCGGTGGTCGTCTTTCGCGTGTCGCGTCGGGAAAAGGCGGCGGTCCGGTTCGAGCGCGAGGAGATGGTCCGCTACGCCGACGCCTTCGGTCTCGCGCCGACGTCGATGGACCACTTTGCGGGCGAGGATGCTGGGCGAGCGCTGCACGTTTGGCGCAACACGCCGGCCGACGTCTGGCGGGTCGGAATCGATGCGGATGTGCCACGGGCATGGAGCGTGGGTCCGCGGCGGCGCATTGCCGTTCCGACGTCTCCCGCCACAGGCGACGAGGACTTTGACGATGCGTTTCATGTCCGTGACGGCACGGTCGAGACCCACCGCCCGTACCTCAACCGGGCGGTTCGGGAAGCGCTGGTAGACGCTAAGGCCGAGCTCGTCGATGGGCGGGTGGTCATTCGGATCGGGCGACCGCTGCCGCCGCTGGAGCTGGCGCTTGGTCGCGTGGAGGCCGCGCGTCATCTGGCCGCGCTCCTCGAGCAGACGCCCCCGACGGTCCAGGCGCTGCTTGGGATCGTCAACGACAGCTCCGAACCTGAGGACGTGCGACTCGCCGCCATTCGACGCCTCGTCCAGCGGGGCTCGCTGCGCGCGGGGCAGCTGGCGGACGGCTTGCTCGCGGCACGGCTGCCGAGCTTGGTGGTCGTCACGCTCCTTGTGGTTGGTGACGCGTCGACCTTGCGGGCGGTGGCGCTCGATGAGGCCGCCGATGACTTCGTCCGCAGCACCGCGATCCATCGTCTCTCGGTGCTGGACGTCGATGCTGAGCTGGTGGATACGGTCACGGCAGAGCTGGCTCCTCGGCTCGCGGCTGCGCTGACCCAGGCTGCCACCGACAGCCGAACGGAGCCGCCGCCACCCGAGGCGATCGAAGCGCTCCGCACGCTCACGTCGGCAGGCGTGGCCGAGGCCCTCGAGCTGGTGTCGCTCTCGCTGGTCGTCGATGGTGCCTCACGCCAAGCCGCGCGGCGGGCGCTGGCGGGTCAACCGAGCGTTCGATCCACGTGACGCGCGGTGGCGTCCCGCAAGCGCAGCCCACGCCAGCAACGCCCAATCCGGGCGGAGCGGGCCGAGGGCTAACACTTGCTAACATCGGCTCAGGCGCGGGCATGCCCGCGCCAAGTGGGTTCGCAATTGCAACCCAAGGTTGCGCAACGTGTGCCGATTCACGGAGTGTGACCTCCTATGAAGCTTGGAACCCCATCCGTTGTTATGATCGAGGACGATGTGAAGCTCGCGCGGCTGACCCGCGAGTACCTTGAGCAGCACGACGTGCGCGTGTCGGTCGCTCACGAGGCAGCGCCTGGCATCGCCATGGTGCTGCGCGAGCGGCCCGATGTGGTGTTGCTCGACGTGATGCTGCCCGGCATGAGCGGCTTTGATGTCTGCGCATCGCTTCGGGCTCGGGTCGACACGCCGATCATCATGTTGACCGCGCGCGATGCCGAAGCCGACCGCGTGCGCGGCCTTGAGGGCGGCGCAGACGACTACATCACCAAGCCCTTCTCCAGTCGCGAGCTGCTCGCCCGCGTTCGAGCGCACACGCGACGCGTTCGGGGGCGCACGGGACCGGCTCAGCATGAGCTGACGGCCAGCTCGATCAGCATCGACCGGCGCAGCCGCGAGGCAACGCTGCGAGGCGAGCCGCTGCAGCTGACCACCTACGAGTTCGATCTCTTGGCGATCCTTGTCGAGCGCGCGGGCACGGCCCTCAGCCGTGAGCAGCTCGTTGACGGGGTACGCGGCAACGCTGCGGAGGCCTTCGATCGCTCGATCGATGTCCACATCTCGCACCTACGCAAGAAGCTGGGTGACGATCCGCGTCGGGCACAGCTGCTCAAGACCGTCCGCGGCGTTGGGTACATGTTGGTTGCAGACGAGTGAGCATTGGGCTCGGCGGGCGCTTCTTTCTGATCGGCGTGGCTCAGGTCGTGCTGCTCGGGGTCGGCGCCTACATGCTGCTCGAGCTTGTCCAGACAACGCGGCCGACCGGACCGACGACCGCACATCATGAGGTCGTCGCGAAGGTTGAGGGGGTCCTTGCGTCTCCGGAAGCCGATCGCGCGGTGCGCCTGCAGGCGCTCGTCGATGAGGAGTCGGAGTGGCTGCATAGCCACATCTCGGTGATCGATCCCGACAACCGACTCTTGGCGCTTGCCCATGAGGGCGGCCCTGGACGCGGGGGGCGGCGCTCTGCGGAGCAAGCACCGCTTCAGGCGCGGCTTCACCGGGTCGTCGGCAGCCGTCCACCGCGGCCCTTGCTCGAGATGCCGCTGACGTTCCCCGACGGTCGCTTGGGCGCGGTGCGGTTTCTCGGCCCTCACCGTCGCCCGCCACCGCCGCCGCCGGGCTGGTGGTTCGTGTTGCTGGCGCTCGCGATCACGGCCATCGGTACCTGGTGGATGGTGCGCATGGTGGTCAGCCCGATTCGCCGTGTGACCCAGGCGGCTGCGGCGTTCGGTAAGGGCGACCTCGGCGCACGAACAGCCGTCGACCAACGAGACGAGCTTGGAGACCTCGCGGCAGCGTTCGACCGCATGGCGACCCAAGTTCAAAACCTCGTCGGCGCAGAGCGTGAGTTGCTCGCTAACATCGCCCACGAGCTCCGGACCCCGCTGGCACGAATCCGGGTCGCCCTCGAGCTCGCCGAGGGCGGGGACGTGACGCGCTGCGTGCGCTCGCTCGCCGACATCACCGAAGACCTCGGTGAGCTCGAGACCATCGTCACCGACTCGCTGGCGACGGCACGGCTAAACCACGCCGGTCGCAGTGGCGAGTCGCTGCCGATTCCGCGGCGGACGACCCTGGGCGCTCAGGGGCTGATCGATGATGCCGCGCGCCGGTTTCGAGCTCGCTGCGATCGCACGCTGCAGGTGGATGCCGAGCTGGCCGTCGAGGTCAACGTCGACCGCGTCCTGGTGCTGCGTGCGCTTGGTAACCTGCTCGACAACGCCCACAAGTACACCCCTGACCGCGACCTCCCGATCCTGCTGACGGCTTACACAGACGAGGAGCTGGTCATCGAGGTACGCGATCGGGGGGTCGGCATCAGCGCGAGTCACATCGAGGCGGTGCGGCGGCCCTTTTTTCGGGTGGACCCCGCTCGCAACCGCATGACCGGCGGCGTCGGACTTGGTCTCGCTCTGGCGACAAACATCATCGAGAGCCATGGTGGCACGCTCACCATCGCCAGCGAGGTCGGATCTGGCACGACGGTCACGGTTCGCTTGCCCGTCCGGTGAGTCGGCGCGCGGCCTGTATCAGTCGATGTGTGCGCCGATCTGAAAGGCGAACGTGGGGCCGAAGTCGATACGCTCCACGTCTTCGATCGGAAGCATGAAGGTGGCGCTCACGACAAAGCTCTCGACCTGGGCTTCGACGCCTGCTGCAAAGTAGCCCACGACGAAGTTCTCAAGCGTCGTGTCGGGCAGGTTCGAGATGTCGGCGTCAAAGCCGACGTTGGTGACGCTGAGCTGCGCGCCCAGCATCGCGTAGAACCGGAGGCCGTCGAGCACGGCGTAGCTGAGCTGTAGGGCGGTGTTCGGCAAGATGAAGACCTCGCGGTCGAGGCGCTCGAACGTGTAGTCGGCATTCGACGGGACGAAGTCGTTGGTGCAGGTCGAGCACACAAACACCGCCTGGGAGACAGAGGCTGCGTTCAGCTCCAGGATCGGACTCAACGTGAGCTTGGAGTCCCCAAGCTCGAAGTTTCCCCGTGCGCCAAGTCCGAAGAGGAACATGTCCTCTTGCTTATCGGCCGGAAAGTCGAGCACGCCGACCGCATTCGGAGACGCCCAGCTCAGCGACGCGTACTGAAACTGCGCGCCGACTTCGATCCACTTCGCAATGCCCATCCACGCCGCGGCGCCGAGCTGCACATCGGGGATGAACACGCCGGGGTCGCCGTCACTTGAGCCGAGGTGCTGTAGGTCGAGCACCTCTCCCGTTCGAACGCCGTTGATCTGAGCGGTGATTCGACCGCTGCCTTGCTCCAGCGCGCCGCCGATGCGCGCAGGCACGGTCGCTGCCGGGATATGTGCCGAACGTCGGATGGGGGTATTCTGGGCGCACCCTGCAACGACCACAGCGAGCAAGCAGGCGAGCAGCCTTCGGTGCGCTCGCAGCCTTCGGTGCGCTCGCGCGGCATCTCCAAGAGAACTCAGGCGTATCCGACGATGGGCTCGCCGCCCTGGGCGGCTTTTCGGGATCGATGTCATCATTTTTTGCCAGCTCATGGTGAGGGGATGGGCACAACGGCAGATGACCGTCGCGACATGTCGATGAGGGATGCTTGGAAACTGAGCCGAAGTTTAGCAAGTTCCGGACCAACCATGCGACGCCGTTCCTAGCGTACTCCGCGCACCATGAGGCTCTGTCGACGGAGTATCACTACCCCACGATCGGATAGTCACTTTCCGGCGTGGATCACAGAGGCGTCGTCCGCGGTAACTAAACACAGTTCAAAAGTCGGGCGAGTGCGTTCGGCACAAAACGGCAAGATTCGCATTGCGTCGCAACTATATGGAAAAGCTTAACCTTTTACCTAAACCCACGGTTCGTTCGGGCCGATAGGTGAATACAGTCGGGCAACCGACCCACACGCACCCACAGAGGCAGTATGAACGAGGACCAGGGTACCCCTGCGCACTCCCAGCGTGAGCTGGATCTTGCGCGGGCGGAGACCGCGCTGTCCGATGAGGAGGCGCGCATTATGACGCGCGCTTCCGACGTCGTTGCGCAGCTTTCAGAACTCTCGCAAACGCTCGATGCCTTTCGCAGCGCCATCGCTCAGGTTCAGGTGGATCAGCCGCGCAACGCAGAAGCGGACAACCTCATGCGTGAGTTTGCCGGGGTGCACGCGCCGGCGATCGACGCCGACGGGCACCTGGACCGAACCCTCGTGGTCCGCGAAGATGCGCTCCGTGCTCGGCGGTGGGTGGTCGACTCGCTGCGAAAGGACCTTGAGCGCGTCGAGCGTGCTGCCGCCGATGTCAAAACAGAGGTGATGCTTGGTGAGCAGCGCCTTCGAGCGAGCCAGCCGCAGCCACCAAAGCGCTTCCCAAAGACCCGGCGTCACTCGTCCGGCAACGCCCTCCTCAACGTGCAGCGCGTCGCCCGCGCCGCGCCGCGGGTGCGGATGGAGGCGGACATCACGATGACGAGTGCCAGCAACTTCTTCACGGGCACTTCCGCCAACATCAGCCACGGCGGCGTGTTTGTTGCCACCAACCAGCAGTTCAAGCCAGGCACGATCGTCAAGCTCGCGTTCCGCCTGCCTTCTGGACGAGCCGTCGAGAGTGACGGCGTCGTCCGCTGGGTCCGAAGTGCCGGTATCCACCAGCAGCCCGCCGGTGTGGGCGTGAGCTTTCGCAACCTCGACTCCAAGGCCGTTGAAGCCATTCAGGAGTTCATCGACAAGCGCGATCCGATCCACTTCATCAGCAGTCAAGCCGCCGCTGACACGCCAATGTAGCCAGCGCGTCTCGGCGGTCTGCCGAGCGCCGAGTTCTTCAAGCGACTTAGATTGCCGCCATGAGCAGGACGCCCACCACAAATCCTGCACCTACGGCCGCACCAACACGAAGCCGATCGGTCCAGCCAGCGGCGCCAAAAGGCGCGTCGTCAACGTCCTGGGCAGCGGCGGGCGACCGCCCGGCGGCCTCATCTGCGCCACGTCCGCTTGCCGCGGCGACCGCGTCCCAAGCCGCTTCGTCGAATGCATCGTCGTCGCGGGGCGTGATGGCGGTTGGGCCGACGTGGGCGCCGGCATAAGCGCTGGCCGCGTCGGGTTCCCACTGCTGGTCGTGCGGGTAGGCCAGGGCATGTGGCTCGCTCACCCAGTCCAGCTCCCGCGGCGTGCTGCGGAGCGGCCGCTCGACGTAGCCAAAGACGCGCGGACTCGCAGGTGCAGGGCTGAGGGTTCGTCTGCCGACGACACCGTAGGCATGGGGCCGCTGGGCGGCAATCCGGCGAGCAGGAGACGCGCGCCGGACCTGCGGGAGCTCAAACCGGCCACCCGGGTCGACATCCCAGCTCTCATCGGTAGGCATCGGAGCGGGCTCGGTCGGGCACGGGCGGACGACCATCTCATCGATGTCGAGTCCGTCGAGCGGCGACATCGCGAGGGCTTCTGCGAAGGGATTGGTGCGTCTGAGCTCGTCGCCGTGGGCGTGGCGGTCGGGCTCGACGGCGGCCGGAGCGTGGTGGGCTCGGCGCATGGGCTCGCGGACCAGCGGGCGACGGAAGACGCGCTTGGAGTCCCAGCGCCGTCCACAGCTTGAGCAGTAGCGGCTCGTGGCGTCTGAGCGGTGGCCGCAGAGCGGACACGCCGAGGCGCGGGGGAGGTCTGCGAGGTCATGGCGGTTCGCCGGTGTCGTGTCGCAGCCACGGGCGCGGTCATCGGCTCGCTTGAGACCAGCGCGTGATCTGGGATTGGGCATCGTCGTCTCCTTGGGTCACCTATTCCGTTGCGTCCACCGCGGGGTTCGATCACGAAAAGCGTTGGTCGAGCGGTCGCGCCGTCGCTGGCTGGTGCCGCCGGACACGTCGGCCAACGAAAAGTCGCCCGATCATGGTAGGGACACGTCCAGAGCCAGCGTGCGCCGCCCGAACGCTGCTAGGAGGCGACATGAACGACATCGTTGAGAACTACCACCGCACCTACTACGAGAAGGTCCATGGCGCCGGATCGACGGGAGCCGCCAACAACGCGCTGCATCGCCACCTCGAGGGCGCGCACAGCGGCAACGACCACTTCCCGCGCGTGCTCGAGCTGGGCGCCGGCACGTGCCAGCACTTCCCGTACGTCGAGCACGGCTTCGATGTCTTTCTGGCGACCGACTTGCTGCGACCCGACGACCTCAAGGGCTGGCCTGAGGTTGAGGCAGGGACCATCCCGACCGAGCCTGGCAAATACTTCGCGACCGTCGATGCCCACACGCTTCCCTACGAAGACGGTGCGTTCGATCGGCTGGTGGCAACCTGCTTGTTGCTCCACCTGAGCGACCCCTACGCGGCGCTGGCCGAGTGGCGTCGCGTGGTCCGTCCCGGCGGCGCGCTCGACATCTTGCTGCCCTGTGACCCGGGTCTCGCCGTGCGGACGTTCCGTCGCGTGTTCACACAGCGCCGAGCAGCTCGCCTTGGCTGCGACCACTTCGCCCTGGTCAATGTGCTCGAGCATCGAAACCACGCCCACGGCATGCTCGAGCTGGCCAAGCACATCTTCGCTGATGACGAGCTCAAGCTCTCATGGCGTCCGTTTCCGCTGGTGGCCTCTTGGAACCTCAACACGCATGTGGTGTTGCGGGTTCGCCGGCGGTGAGCGCGGAAGCCTCTTGCTGACGCTCGGGTTTACACCGTCGAGGTCGAGGGTCTCTATCAAGGCCAAGAGTTTGGTCGCGTGGCGGTCTCCGGCGTTGGCGAAGAACGAACACACGCGCTGCAGCGCGAGCAGGGATGAGCGATGAAGACATCAACACGACGACGCACCGCAGGACGGTGGTGGCTCTGTTTCGGGCTCGCGACCTCGATGGTGATCGCGTTGGGCGCGGCGCCAGCGAGCGCCAACAGCGGCGACGTCACCGCGTCCGTCCTCTACTTCGACAACCACACCGGCGATCCCGCTTGGGACGCCGTGGGTCGCGGTATGGCCGACATGGTCACCAGCGACCTCTCGGGGGTGCCCGGCCTCAAGATGGTGGAGCGCACGCGGCTCAACGACGTGATCAAAGAGCTGGCGCTCCAGCAGACGGCGTTTTTTGATCCCAAGACTGCGCAGAAGCTCGGCAAAGGCGTCGGCGCCAAGTACGTGATCACGGGTGCGCTGACCGCTGTTGAGCCCACCGTGAGGATCGACATCCGTCTGATCGCTGTAAAGACCGGTGATGTGGAGCTCACCGATAGCGTGGTCGGCTCGAAGGAGCGCTTCTTTGAGCTCGAGGCCCAGCTCGTCTCCCGCTTCGCCAAGGCGCTCAAGGTCGTCGTTGCGCCGTCGACCTCGAAGGTCAGCAAGCTCGCCAGCGTCCAGGCGCTGGGCGTCGCTCTCAAAGCGGCGGACGCTGGCGACCAGAAGTCGGCGACCTCTGCGCTGAGCAAGGTCGTCAGCCAAGAGCCCGACTGGAAGCTCGGCAAGAAGCGCTACCTCCAGCTGCTCAAGCAAGTGCACACGGCGAAGGATCGTCGCACGGACGCCTTGCGCGCCGTCGATAAGAAGCTCTGGGCGCGCGTGGCCGCGCGGGCCGACGGCAAAGACATCTCGGCGCTCGGCAAGGACCAGGCAAGCGCAGCGCTCAGCTACCGAGTGCTCGCGACGAACTTGATGGTGCGCCAGCTCCGCACCGCCCTCGATGACGGCAAGGGGCAGCACCGAGTGACCGACAAGAACCGGGGCACCGCGCTCAAGCTGATCGGCGACTACATGGCGCAGGTCGAGCAGCTTGTCGCCGGCCTCGTGGTGTGGCGCTCAACCTTCGCCGCCCCGTATCACGAGCTGACGTTCGAGCTCGACGATGCCGACAGCGAGACCTGCGACAGGGCCGGCTACGGCAGCAGCTGCGGTGAGTGGACGTTTGCGACGCCCGCGTGGGTCTCGTGGTCGCTTGCCAAGTTTCTGTTAGAGGGCAAGTCCGATCTCTTCGCCGAGCTTCGCGTCGAGATGACGCCAACTCCGGCGCAGCTTGACCCGACGCTCCGCGCGAAGGGCTACGCGCTGCTTGCAGCCTCGCTTGCCGAGGTGGACGGCCCGATGCCGGCTGACGAGCGTGAGCAGATGGGTGCGTATGTCCTCGACACCTGGGCGGATGCGCTGGTGGCCGAAGGCAAGGCCATCGAGGGCGTGGCCCGTCTGCAGATGATCCTCGACCGCTATCCGAAGCATAAGGACTACGCCGAGTACGAGCAGAAGCTCAAAGCGATGCTCAACAGCGCTGTCGAGTAGCGCCGACCCCGGCAAGAGCACGTTCGCAGGCGCTCCGGTCAGCCAACCTGCCGTGCGGTCGCGTCACGACCCGCATCCCCCGTGTCCGCTAGAGCGATCGGGGCTAACTCCGCGTGTCTATTGCGCTGCGAAGAATTGCCAACGCTCGCGTTATGCTCAGCAATATTTGCCGCAATAAATCGAACGGTTACCCATATTCCTGGCAGCCGGTTGAAACATTGTGCTCAAGTTCTCATAGTAGGCTCACCACAGAAGGTGAGAGGGTGAAATGCGTGCAGTGATTGCAGGCGCCACGTGCATGGCGTTGTTGGGGGCGTGTAGCGACGATCAGACGGGTGAGAGCCCAGCGCGGGCGACGGCGCTCTTGGAGTCGCTTGAGACTCACGGTGGGGCGCTCAGCTTCGCGCAGCCGCTTGAGGGTGATCTCGCGGCCATCCCGCAGGATCCTCGCAACAAGCTCACGCCGGCGAAAGTCGCGCTCGGCCAGCTGCTCTATCACGAGACGGCGCTGGCGATTAGCCCGCTCGACCCCGAGCGTGTCGACACCTACAGCTGCGCGTCTTGCCACTTCGCCTCGGCGGGCTTTCAGGCGGGGATCCGTCAGGGCATCGGTGAGGGCGGCTTGGGGGCTGGTGGAGACCGAGTCGCCGATCCATGGCTGACCGCGGATCGCTTGGATGTCCAGCCGGTTCGTACACCGTCGACCCTGAACGTCGCCTACCAAGAGGTGATGCTCTGGAACGGTCAGTTCGGCTACAGCGGCCCCAACGCGGGCACAGACGACAACTGGGACCTGACGAAGCCGACCGGCAAGAACTTCCTTGGCTACCACGGGGTCGAGACCCAGGCGATCGCCGGGATCGACGTGCATCGCCTCAGCATGGGCGACGAGGAAAAGGGCGGCTGCGCGACGATGGAGTCCTACCAAACGCGCTTTGATGCGGCGTTCCCCGAGGTCGAGCTTGAGGAGCGCTACAGCAACGAGATGGCGGGTCTTGCGATTGCGGCCTACGAGCGCACGCTCCTCGCCAACCGCTCGCCGTTCCAGCGCTTCCTCCAGGGCGACGTCGATGCGCTGAGCGCCGATGAGCTCGACGGTGCCTTGCTCTTCTTCGGCAAAGCCGGCTGCGCGAGCTGCCACAGCGGGCCTTCGCTCGCCGCCATGGAGTTCCATGCGCTCGGTATGCCCGATCTGGTCGGCGATGGCGTCTCAACGTCACGTCCCGACGACGCCACGCGTCGCGGCCGCGGTGGCTTCACCGGCAAGAGCGAGGACGACTACAAGTTCAAGACCCCGCAGCTCTACAACCTCATCGACTCGCCGTTCTACGGCCATGGCGGCAACTTCACGTCGGTCCGCGACGTGGTGGACTACAAGAACCGCGCCGTGCCGATGAACGGTCAGGTCCCGCGTAGCAAGCTCTCGCCGAGCTTTGTGCCCCTCGGACTGAGCGAGCGGGAGGTTGACCTGCTGACCACGTTCCTCGAGACGGCGCTCTACGATCCGGAGCTGTCTCGCTACGAGCCAGAGGCGCTCCCCTCTGGCATGTGCTTCCCCGTCGCCGACGATCGGGCCAAAGAGCACCTGGAGTGCTCGGAGTAGCCCAAACGACGCTGTGGGGGCGCGGTTGGGGCCGATGCATGGCACTGAGGTCCGTTTCGTCAGCGTCAACGTTCCCAGAACGTCGGAAACAACGGTGTCGGGACGTCGTTGGGGCCGAGACGCGGTAGGCAGGAGACGTGCACGGGGCTATCTGAGACAGCGCTGGCCTGCGGGCGTCGATGCCTGTCGAGGTTGGGACAGGCGAGTGAGCGTTGATCGCAGCGCGGTCGGTTGGCCGGCGCTGATCACGGCACCTTGGCAACAACTTTAGACCGGTGCTTCTGGCGTCGATGACGCGGGAGTGCGAGTCGCGGCCGGAGCGTGCCCTTGCCGGCCGCGATTGATTACCGCTCGGTACAGACAATTCTTGCCAGAACCCTGTTCTGCGCGGTCTGATCGGCCCACCACAGGACGAGGGAACGATGCAGAGCTGGGTTGTGGGCGCCGTGACGATGGCGCTCATCACAGGATGCGGGGTTCAGGCTGACCAGCCGAGCCCGCGCGCGACAGAGCTTGTCGGTGTGCTTGCGAGCCACGGCGGGACAGACGCGTTCCTGTTGCCCGACTCCGACGACTTCGCCCGCATACCGCAAGACCCGCGCAACGAGCTGACGGCCGAGAAGGTCGAGCTGGGACAGCTGCTCTATCATGAGACCGGGCTGGCCGACGCACCGAAGAGCGCGGATCTAGGCGACACCTACAGCTGTGCCTCGTGCCACCACGCCAAGGCTGGCTTTCAGGCCGGCATTCGGCAGGGCATCGGTGAGGGCGGGCTCGGTTTCGGTGCCGCCAGGGTCCACGACATGCGGCGCGACCTTGCGACCATGGACATCCAGCAGATTCGCACGCCGAGCACGCTCAACATCGCCTATCAAGGCAACGTTCTCTGGAACGGTCAGTTCGGTGCTCATCACCTCAACAAGGGAACCGAAGGGCAGTGGGAAGAAGGCACACCGCTGGCGGCCAACAAGCTTGGCTTCCACGGGGTCGAGACTCAGGCGATTGCCGGCATGGGCGTTCACCGGCTCGACATTGGTGACGAAGGCGACGGTGGCTGTGCCGCGATGGTCCCCTACAGCAGCCGCTTCGACAGCGTCTTCATCGATGTCGCCGAGGACGAGCGCTACACCAACGTCACGACGGGGCTGGCGATCGCCGCCTATGAGCGGACCCTGCTGGCCAACCAGGCGCCATTCCAGCGCTTCCTGCGGGGCGAGATGGATGCTCTCGACGAAGAGTCGCTCGCTGGTGCGCTGCTCTTCTTCGGCAAGGCCGACTGCGTGTCTTGCCACTCCGGACCGGCCCTGGCCTCGATGAGCTTTCACGCGCTCGGCATGCCGGACCTCTCGGGTGCAGACGTGGTTGGCCCGGACCCCGACGACAAGACACGCCGCGGTCGCGGTGGCTTCACAGGACGCTTCGACGACGACTACAAGTTCAAGACACCTCAGCTCTACAACCTGAGGGACTCGCCCTTCTACGGTCACGGCGGCAACTTCAACACCGTGCGCGAGGTCATTGCCTACAAGAACGCGGCGGTCCCCGCCCAGCCCGAAGTGCCCGCCACGCAGCTCGCCGAAGAGTTCCGCCCGCTCGGCCTGACCGAGCGCGAGATCGACCAGCTCACCGCCTTCATCGAGCGCGGCCTCCACGATCCAAACCTCGAGCGCTACGTGCCCAAAGCCTTGCCTTCGGGGCTTTGCTTTCCAGTCGCCGACGGTCCCGCCCAGTCCCAGCTCGACTGCGCCAACGCCAAGCCCACGTCGATCGGATTTTAGAGCACCGATCAGGCTAATTGCGTCCGAATTGCAACGACCTGCGTTGGCCACCAAGGCGCGACGAGGGAGTTTATCGGGATAAGTGACCGAGGAGCAACGACGGTGGCTGACGTAAGTCCGCAGCAAGGCGGGTGCGACTAGCCTGATCGGTGCTCTAGCTCGCTCCTGCGACGGTCCCCGGGGATCGTGCTTCTGCGTCGCAGGTTTGGGGCTTCGCGGCGTCATGGGCCGCGTTCGTCTGCTTGGGTCGCTTCACGTCGGCTCGATGGCGACGCCTGAGGTCTTTCCGAAGGAGCGACAGCGCCTCGCGCGAAGCGAAAAACGCACAAAATCAAGCGTCTGTGGACATGCCGGGTTGGCGCCGTCCGTGCACAGCTTGGTGAGACGAAGAGGTTGCTGCCAATTCGCCTCTCGCGGCCTCACCAACCTGCACACCGCCGGCTTGGACAACCGAGCGGATACTCAAGAATCGCTGAAAGCACGAGGTTGTCCACAAGCCCTTGGAAGTCGGTACGGACGGAGTCCGACACGGCTCCCACATCCCCACAAGCCGCGGCGGCGGCGACTATGATCCCCGGGCGTCAGGTGACCCGCAGCAGTCGTCGTTGTTAGTGTGGGCAACGTGAGTCTTGCGAACGTTGTCCAAGCCGCTCGTGGATAACGTGAGGTTTGCGAACGGCGTCGCT
>CALHXW010000330.1 GCA_938040325.1 uncultured bacterium
ATTGGCTTAGATACCTTCAGGATCGCACAAGAAGGAGCGCCGTCAACCTCACAAAGAACCGTCAGGAACGAAGTGTTTCTAAGTGGTTAGAATTTCCCCGAACGCTGCTAGAGCACCGAACGGGTGAGTAGCGTGCGGATCGGCGCGGTTTTGGGCCTATAGGATCGGTGCTCTAGCAGCGTTGCCGGGAAATGCGGTTTCTGGGACGAAGTGAGGTGTGCCGCTGAGGTGACAAACGAGAGGAAACCACAACGCGGGTTGCACGGGCGCAGCTCCTGAGTGATCTCGAGGTTGTTGCCTCAGTGGTGCGCATCACGAAGTCATCAGGAATTGCATTTCCCCGAACGCTGCTAGGGCGTTGGCGCGACCGGCGGATGGCGGACGGGCGCCACCAGACGCCAACCCTCCGCGGTCTTCTTGAGCTCGGCATCGACAGCGCCGGCATTCACCCATGCGCGCTCGTCTGGCGACTCAGCGTTGACAATCTCGAGCCAGTCCCCGGCTTGGCGGACCAACGCCTCACGCTCCAGCGTGTAGAGCTCGACGAACGCCTCTTCGCTCAGCCCGTCTCGCGCCTCACCGGCCAACAGCCGGTAGGCGTCAACCGGTCGACCGTCGGTCAGTGCTGCGTGGTAGGCCGCGAGGGTCGCGCGCGGATCCGGCTCGGGGGCCTTCGTCGGACCGGCCGAAGCACACGCAACAAGCAGCGCCATGCTGAGTGCGCCAACGAAACGCCCGAGCCTACCTCGTGAGCGCGGGGCTATCGCAGCTCGCGTAGCACCAGCTGGACAACATCGGCTTGGTCGACGGATTGTGCGGCGCGTACCCATGCTGGATAGTCAGAGGGTGCAACGACGCCCAGGTCAAGCCGAAAGCGCTTGTTTACTTGCAGCTCACGCCGGTTGTCGCTCACGGTCGCCGACTGTCGCAGGCGAATCTGCGGATGCGTCACCTCACGCGGGATGACGTCGTGCTCAAGCTCCACATCGGCCCCAAGCGAGAGCCGGACCGACAGCTCGATGTTGGCTGCACGGTTGAGCAACATCGGCGTCGTCCGACGTGCCAGCTTGACCGACTCTCTGGCGAGCTGCTGGGGCGCGAGGCCAAGCAGCAACATGCGCCGGCCGTGGAGAAGAGCGCGCGCCGTACCGGTGGCGTGCCACTTGATGATGAGGTCACCCGCTGGGTCGTCGAGGCCTTCGATGCTGTCGACGGACACGTCGCCGGTCGGCAACGTCTGCTTGGCAACCCGCTCAGCCGCGCGCACTCGAGCGTCAGGGGACATGGCCGCGAGCGCATGCCGCCAGCTCATCGCAAAGTAGCCCGTGACGCGCTCGGTAGTGCTCGCTCGGAACCCGCCTCCGTGCTCGACGCGGATCGCTACGTCGACCTTCCGCTTGCCCAGGCGCTCCGGATGCGGCTCCACGCGCGTGATCGCCGCCTGCGCGTCGGCCCCGACCGCGATAGCCGGCGCCCCTTGAACCAAGGGAGGCGCTGTGCCGAACGCCGCAAATCGGCTGCTCGTGTCGAGCCAGAGCGAGTCGCCGTCTTCGAGCGTCAGGCGCACCAGCGGAAACACGAAGGTGTCGACGTCGAGGCGCGTCCCGCGTTCCCCATAGGAGCGAGGCCGTGCCAGCGCGAGGTCTGCACGCAGTCCGACCGCCCGACACATGGCGGTCAACAACACCGCACGCTCACCCGTCCGGCTCACCGCCATGAAGCCGGCCGACTTGAAGTCCGGTCCGTCGTCGCTGTCGTTGATCTCGTCGAGCACGAACCGGAAGAGTCGCTTGGCCTTGGCTTCGACGCTCTGGTCCGCCAACCCGTCGACAAGAGGCACCGCAAGGGCTCGAACGGCTGGTGTGACGACAAGGCTTGGTGCGAGCCGGTCGCCCACCCGAGCAAGGACCGCGTCGTCCGGCATGACCCGCGCAATGCCGGCGGCGACGTGACGGCGGTCTGGTCGCGGATCGTTCGGCTCGCTCATTCGCCTCGGGAGGGACCGCGCGATGAAGCGCCGCGTCCCGTCAGCGCCTTGCTCGAGCTTCACGTCGCCCGACCGCTGAACGACCACGTCCTGCCCTGGTGGTGTGCGGACCGTCCAGCGCGAGAGCCTTGTCGGACCGCGGGCCGAGTCGAATCGCATGGCCGGGGTCCGCCACCCACCTGCCACGCGCGGGTCGGCCGCTTGCCACCACCACCATGCGGCCTCGGCAAATGAACCCGCGGTCAGCGACGGCAGGCTGATGGCCCCTTTGTCCGCATACTCTTCTGGCTCGATCGGCTGAAGCCGCCGTCCAGGCACCGGCTTCCATGTGCGCGCCACAAGCACCTCGGCACCGGCAGGCAGAGGCAGCTCTCCAAACTCTTCGGCAGCCCCTGCATCGAGGATATGAACGATGCGATGCACGCGCTGGATCATGGCGCCATCGGCAAACACGTGTGTGTGCCGATCGTCGAGCAGGACACGGTAACTCTCGGTTCGCCGACGACCGACGCCGCGACGCTGGGCATCCTGGACCAGGGCGTGGCCGTCAAGCAGAGGCAAGCCGAGGTCCTCGGCAGGGTCGAGCACCCGCCGACGAAGCTCGGCGCCGACCCGACCCGCGGCCCGGATCGACGCTTCGACAGCGGCCACCCTCTCGCTGTCGCCGCTCAGCGCTGCGATGCGCCAGAGCAGGTCGCGCGCGAGGTCGCGATCGACGCCGAGCTCAAGAGCACGCTCTGCGTAGGACGTCGCCTCAGCAAAGCCGCCGCTGGCAAGAGCGACCTCGGCGCGCCCCAACCACGCCCGCGAGCGATCCCCACGCGGCAGCTCGGTCGACGCGCTCAGCCCCTTGTAGCGACGCTCGGCATCCGACAGATCCCAGCTCGCCAGCGCCAGGTCGGCACGGCGCACCTGAAGCGCTGGGCACCCAGGAAGCTGTCCCGACACCTCGTCGGGGACCACGACGGACTGTGATGACAGCACGTCCAAGCGCCGGTGCCAGGCCTCACACGACTGTGGATACCGCTCGACGAGCGCCTTCGATGTCTGCTTGGCCGCTGTGGCCCGACCGCGGGCCGTCGCAAGCGCGCTCGCCACCCAAGGCGCTGCCTCGCCGAGGGCACCGCCAGCCGCGATCGACTCGCCAAGTGCGAGCTGGTCGGCCTCGATGAGCAACTCCACCAGCAGCAGACGCGCGGCTGCGAGCGACGGTGTCGCCTCCAACAAGGCCGTGAGCTCGCGCTGTCCGGTGGACGCCGCCGACTGAGCCGGGAACTCAGGGTCGGCGAACCGTGCCTGCACACGAAGCCACTGGACCACCGGCGAAGTGTCCGTCGCAAGCCGCGTGGAGAGGGCGTCGATCGCCTGACTGTCGTGCTCGTCGGTGGCGACGATGAGACGCACGGCTGCGAGGACGTGTGCGCTCCATCGAAGCGGTTGCACAACGGGCCCCGCCGGCCGCAAAGCGAGCCTGACGGTGGGCGTCTCTTCACGGGTGGCAACGTCGATCCGAGCGACGGTCGGCGACGCCAGCTCCACGGGAACCCGCCACCGACGTGGTGCACTCTGGCGACTGCGGTCGACCTCTACGACCACCCGCGCGTCTCCACCATCGTGGCCAGCGACCGAGACTCGCACCGAGTCTCGCGTGTCGACCTCAAGGCTCCACGCGCCGCTCGGAAGCTCAAGCGTCCCGGCGTATCGACCTGGCCCATCGACCGCAAACCCCTGCGCCCCCTGTCTGGACTCACGACGGTCTGGCGCAGACGCTCCAGCGCTCGCTGGCAAGGTCAGCCGCGGCGACAAACGCCCCGACGGCGAACCGATCGAAACCTCGCCGAGGCGCTGCTTCGCTTCCAGCCTCAGCGATGCATCCGAGCGTCGCTCCGCCAGCCGCAGGAGCACGCGCGCGCCCGCGACGCCCGCCGCGCCACCTGCTGCTAGCGTTGCGCGCACCTTGCTCACCACCCCATCGTCCCACGTCACCCGGTCGAGCAGGTGAAGGAGCCGCGCGCCGGCCGCTCGGGCGACGTCATCGGGGAGCCCAGCGCGACTGAGCGTGCTCAGCCACAGGTCTCGCGCCTCGGTCCAGCGGGCTGCCCCTTCGGCCGCGAGGGCCTCCCAGACCACGCGCTCGCCCGCTGATGTCTGCGCGTTGCCTGGCGTTGAACCTGCTGCCGTCTGTGGCTCAGTCGGCGCCGGCGTCGAGGCGCACCCGGTGATGCCAACCGAGACCATCGCGAGCACCGCCAGCAGCGCTCGACGTCGCCCTGCTCGCGCCTCGGCTGTCCTTAGAAGTGGCGTCACCCTCACCCTCCATCCACGTCGAGGACAAGCGGCTGCGACACCGCCTCGTCGAACTGGCGAATGAACGCCGCAAACTCGGCGTAGTCGGCTTCACTGACTTGGTCGACGCCGACGGTGAGCCGAGTCCGCACGTGGGCAAGGCGTTCGCTCTCCTGACGCCATGTCACCGCAAACGTCCCGAACGGACTCTCTCCCGAGCGACTCGCCGGCAGCTCGCGGAGCCGGGTTCCGACCGGGACATGGTAGTGAAAGTCCAGCGCGAGCTCGGTCGGCGGCCCAAGCCAGATCGGATGGACACGCCGTACGTCCGGCGCAAGCCTCCGCGCCTGCCCGCTCGCGCCACCGGGCTGGGCCACCTGAAGCGTGCTGCCCACCCGGCCAGCGACGCGCGGGGCGACCCCATCGAAGTAGAGCTCAAGCGGGGCGTCGTGACTGGTCGGATCCGAGAGCCGATGACTCTGCATGACAAACCCCGGGTAGCGACCATTGAGCATCCGCTCGAGCAGCTCTTTGCGAGAGCTTGGGTTGGCAAATGTCTGGCGTAGCGGGGGGGCATAGATGCCGAGCATCTTGACGACGCCTTGGATACCCGCACTGCCATCGGTACGCAGCGTCACAGAGTAATCGCCGTCGATGCCATTGGCGCTCGCCACTCCGGGCGGGGTCTCGCCAAGCTCGACAGCGCCGACCGCATCATCGGCACTCAGACGCAGCACCTGAGCCCCGCGGTCGTCTGCAGGGAGCTCTCCCATCCCGTACCCGCTCGCCGTCGGGTCGACGTAGAGATCACGGCCAGGGAGATAGAGGATGACATGGTCAAAGAGCGCTAAGCCCGGCAGGGGATCCGGCACCCGCCCGAGCTTCCGCGTCCGCACCAGGACGAGCTCGGCGACCACGCCGACTTGCTCCAATAGCACGGACGCCAGCGTTGCCTGGTCCTTGCAGTCTCCAAAGCGACGCGCCCAGACCTCGTCGGTCCGGTAAGGCTTGTAGCCATGGATGCCAAACTCAAGGCCAACGTAGCGAATGTCGCGCGTGACGAAGTCCAGGATGGCGCGCTCGGCGTTGGCAGACTGGAAGGTACCGTCCGAGGTTGTCGATGACGCCGTCACGTCACCCAAGCGGGCGACCATCGCTGGTGTGAGCACCCGCTGCGGGTCGATGAGGTCGCGGTACCAGCGCCGCACGTCGCGCCAGCTCGCAAAGGTCGATAGCTGCCAGGTGGCGGCGACCTCTGCGGTCCCAGGCATCCGAATCTCGCCGGCGACGCTCGGCAGATTCGATGCGTCGAGCACGTGGGTGACCGTCGACATGCTGCCCTGCCCGTCTGATGGACCGGCGTCTGTCTGGTCGACCCGCCTCTCGGTAGAGATCTTGGCGCCCGCTTCGGCGACGGCCTTGGGGACATGAAGACGTGCACGCAGCCCGAGCGTGCTCGGAGAACGCACCTCGACCCGCACACGGTGCTTCGGAACTCGAGCCTGGAGCACCTGGAGGTCATCAAAGACGCCGCGAAAGAGGGCTCGCGTGGGCTCAATGCGCCAGCTGACCTCCACCAGGTCGCCACGACGTAGGTCTTCGAAGGGAATCGCGAGGCGCCGAACGTCGTAGTAGAGCCCAAACCACGCCTCGCTGAGCTGTTCGATCTCGCGTGCCAGCACAGGCAACCTCACGCCGCCGCGGTGAACCGCTGCCGAGAGCACGCGCACCGACTGGTGCCCAGGCTCAAAACGGATGGTGGTGGTCCGAGCTTCACGCTGCTCGGGCACGCTGTTGACGCGCAGGAAGCGGCGCACGTGGCGCGTCGCGCTTGCGTCCAGACCGAGCTCGACAATTGTCTCGTCGGTCAGCACTTCGAAGGCGGACTCACTCGGCGACGCCTCTGCAAGCTTGCGCGCATCGTCTAGCGTCAGGGTCCACGGGATCGCTGCCTGCAGCTGAGGCGCGACACGCTCCAGTGCCGCACGAATATCAGCGCTCGCGGGATCCAGCTGCAATCCCCGGCGGTACGCAGACTGTGCTTTGTCGACCAGGCCGAGCGACTCGTAGAGCTCAGCCGCTGCCGACAGCTCCGTGGGACGAAAGCTAGCGCTGTGGGCTGCGGCGTCTACCTGGGCAATGGCGCCTTGACGGTCTCCCACGACCAACGACAACCGCGCGCCCTCAAGCGCGTAGGTGGTCACGTCCGGACGCTCAGCGTGAAGCTTACGGTAGGTGTCTGCCGCGGCGCGAAACTGGCGCGTGGCGGTCAGCGTATGAGCGAGCCCAAGCGCATACTCTGCCGACCCCGGCACATCGGCGTGGAGCTGCGCGAAGATCGTCGACGCCAGGTCCGGGCGGCCGATGTCGAGGGCAAGCCGCCCCGCCAGTCGACGCTCACGCTCTGGCGCCGTGCGCGTGACCACGCGCCCCCAGCGCTGCCACGCGAGCTCTGACCTCCCGTCCATGCTGTCGAGGTCAGCCATCACATAGCGCCCAAGGTCGGTTGCGGGTGCTCCCAGCGAGCTAGCCGCCATGGTGTAGCGCCCGCGAGCCAGGGCCACGGCGGCGACGGCCGTGCCCAGCGCTTTGGGGCGAGGTGACTCCGAAGCCCACAGCTGGACGATGCTCGCGCGGCTGTCATCGCGCGGCACGTAGGCGAGGTACGCGACCCGGTCGCGGTAAGGACTCCGGCGGCTTGCCCGACGAAGCAAGAGGTCTTCGAGCAGCGGCGTGGCTGGTCGCGCCTCCGAAGAAGGCGTAGAGCCCCGATCATCGGGCAGTCCAAGCGCGCGCCCGACCGTCGCGTGGACGAGCGGCTCTTTGGGGATGCGGCCGCCGGGCGAGCGCGCGTACGGATGCCATCTCCAAGCCGCCTGGCCCGTGACGACCAAGGCGGTTGGCGGCGGCGATGCCTTCGAGCTCCGAGGGACTGGGACAGCGCCTTGCACGCGAACCTTCACGGCCGCGCGGGCGTCTTCCAGCGGTCGCACCCGCAGCACCAGCCAGTGCCGTCCAGGAGGAAGCGTTGCAGTGACCTCGACCTGGTCGGCATGGAGCGCCCGGAGCCCTGTGATCTTCGGCAGGCGCGCCCCGCCGAGGTATCCGGTCACCGCCCCCGTCAGTCCGACCGACACGGTCACAGGTCGCGGCTCCGGAGCGTCGACCACAAGCTGCGTTGCGAGCGTCGCCCAGGGGCGCCCAAGCCCTGTCAGTGCTGCCAGCTCGACGGAGCCCGCTGCGGTCGGCGCCTCGTTTCCGGCCGGTTCCCAGCCGGCTGGTGCGACGACACGTGGCGCCGCGGGCCCGGCTGCAGCCTCCGGTAGCCAGGCGACACCATCGTGACTGGCGACGGCTGCGCCTGCGGGCGTCGCGTACCACCACTGCTGGGGCACGCCGAGCTCTCGCTGCAGCGCGGTGGCGGCTTCGGCGTCCAACAACGGCAACAGCCGCCACATCGTGAGGTGTCCGAGCGGTGTGGCTCCCGCCGCTTCTTTCAGACGCCGTAGCCTCTGACGCTGCTCTGGCACCGGGAGTGCGTCGAGCTGGGGGAACGCAAGGAGCGCTGCGTGGAATCCTTGGCGAGATGTGGCGTTGGCTTGGGCAGTCGCAAGGTGTGACGTCACGGAGGAGCCATCCAGCGGCGGTGCGCCGGCGGCGCTGTGCGCCAAGTCAGCCCGGAGGCACAGCAGCGCAAACAGCGCCACCCCAAGCCAAAGGATGCACGCGACGCGTGGGACGTCTCTGCGCTCTGGGGCTGGCGAGCGCTCGGCGACAAAGCTCTTTGGGGTCGGACACACGCTCATGAGCTTGTCACGACACACGGCAGCGAGGAAAGTTCCATGGACGCCCCGCGTCCGCAGACCGCTTTGCGGCGCGGCTGGAGAGCTGCTCGGCTCGACCCTCCGTATTCTACAGTTGGGCATTTCACGCGAGCCGAAAGCTGAATCCGCCGCCTCGCCGGCGCCGAAAAGCTATCACCTTCGCATGCGGTACGGCCTTCTGGGGACACGCGATGCGAACGCTCGCTGAGACGCCCGACCACGATTCGGAGACCGAAAAGCCACGTGGTCCGTCGAGATCCCGGGTGTCGGTGGTGCATGGTGCGCTGCTGCTGAGTTCGAACCTTGAGGCGTTGCCGATGACAACCGTCGACCAATGTGTCAGCTTACCGCCGTTGCTAGTCGCGCGCGCAGGTTGCTGGGACGTGCCGGCTCCACTACAATCTCGCGTACGTCAATGAAGGCTGGTGGGAACATGACCGAATCCAACGCCCAACTCGGGGGACGCTACCGACTGGCGAACGAGCACGCCTCGTTCCCGTTCGGAACCCTTTGGGAGGCTGAGGACGACCAGGGCGCGCGCACACTGTTGCTGCACCTGTCGGAAGCAGTAGAAGATCCAGAAGCCAAGATCGAAGCCGCGCTTGAGATCGCATCGTCCGTCCAGTCACCCCAGGCTGTGCCCTGGTCTGATGCAGGCGTGGACGACGGCCGCGGCTGGCTCGCTGCACCGCTCTACGGGCCATGGTCGCTCCGCGACCACATCGGTCGTAACGAAGGGCTCTCACCGATCGACGCGGCCCCTGTGCTGCATCAGGTCGCGCGGACCCTTGCATCAGCGGCCGAGCAGGGACTCACCCACGACGCGCTCTCCAGCGATCTGATCCGGTTGATTCCGATCGCCCAAGGCGGCCTCGCGGTTCGCGTCTATGGATTCGGGCTCAACGGGATCCTTCCCGCGTACATGCCTCTCCGAAAGAACGCACCGTTCATGGGCGTTCCAGACTACATGTCGCCGGAGCTGTGCGCCGGCAAGGACTCAGGGCCTAGCTCCGACATCTACGCGGTCGGCATCCTGCTCTACGAAGCGATCCGCGGCCGTCCACCGTTCGCGCCGACGTTCAAGTCGGCAAGTGCGTCGACGACGCTGAAGCGTCAGATCTTTGAGAAGCCGCTCCCGCTACATGTCCGCTATGGCCGTGTGCCCCACATCAAGGGTTACGAGCAGCTCACGATCACCGCGCTGGCGAAGACCGCGAACCGCCGCCAAGACTCCATGAGCGCGCTCGAGGCGCAGCTCGCGGAGCTCATCACTGGCGACATGGGTGGCGCGACGATCGACCTGGACTTGGCATCTGCCGAGCCCGTGAAGAAGTCACGCAGGATGCGCACGCAGGTGCTCGAAGCCGTCAGCGAGGATGGCGAAGAGCCCGAGAGCGAAGAGCCGGAACCAGAGCCCGAGCCGGAACCAGAGCCCGAGCCGGAACCAGAGCCCGAGCCGGAACCAGAGCCTGAGCCTGAGCCGGAACCAGAGCCTGAGCCGGAACCAGAGCCCGAGCCCGAAGAGGAGCCCGAGCCCGAAGAGGAGCCCGAGCCCGAAGAAGAGCCCGAGCCTGAGCCAGAGAAGCCGAAAGCTTCGTCGAAGAAGAAGAAGAAGCGCCGAGGCGACGGCACGTTGGTCTTTGCTGGACTCGGACCTGAGGTTCGGGAGATGGCGGAGTCTGCCCGGATCAGTGATGACGCCAAGTCGAAAGCTGCGGAGGCCGACAAGGCTGCGGAGGCTGCAGAGGCTGAGAGCAAGGCGAAGGCCGCTGCTGAAGCCGAAAAGGAAGCTGCGAAGACCGCTGCGGCGAAGACGACATCGACGAAGTCGAGTGGCTCGTCCAACCAGTCGTCCGGCTCGCGCCGCAAGGGCAAGAAGAAGCGTCGGCGACAGACCAGTGGCGCATCAAAGTCGACCAGCGCCAAGACGACAGACAAGATCGTCGCCGAGGAAAAGCCCGCACCCAAAGAAGCCACGATCAAGAAGGCTGCCGGCGCACGCCAAAACCGCAACGAAGCCAAGACGGTCACCAGTGTGCCTAAGGTCGCCGCTGCGTCCGCGGTTGCAGCAAAAGCGGCCGATGACGACGACTGGTTCGACAGCGCGGCCGATCTCACGGCGCTCGACGAGGACACGAAGGATCCGTTCGCTCCCGAAAAGCCCGGCAAGTTCCTCTGGATCTTGCTGGCAGCTGCGGCGCTCCTAGGCATCATCTTCTTCCTCTCCATGGGAGATGGCGACGAAGAGACAGCCAAGCCGGCGTCAGGTTCGACCATGGGCCAGAGCGGGACTGCCACCGCTGGAAAGGCTGAGGATCGTCGCTACAAGCTCAAAGACAACCGCGCAAGCCGTGACGAGCTTAGAAAGTCTGTGGCTGCTGCCAAGAAAGCGCCCGTTGTGACGCCAACGAAGGCCGCCACCGGCGTCGTAGCAGGTAGTGTCACCGGCACGACGCCACCCCCTGCAACGCCGACGCCGGCCCCGACCACGCCAACGCCAGCCGTTGTCACGCCGACGCCGACGCCAACCCCGGCCCCGACAAGCATCGTCACGCCGACGCCGGCCCCGACACCGGCCCCGACGGTCGTCGTGACGCCGACGCCGACGCCGATCCCGACCCCGGCGCCCACAACGACCGTCGTGACACCGACTCCCATGGGCGGCAACGTCGTCAACGGCGGCGTCGTGACAACCACGACGACGACCACCACGACGGGTGCCGTCACCTCAAGCCGCGACGCAGCGCGCGAGCACTACCTTGAGGGACGCCGCCTCCGCGCGAATGGAAAGCTCAGCAGTGCAGAACGCGCGTTTCGCACAGCGATTGAGGTGGACCCGACGTACGCCGAAGCGAAGCAAGCGCTGAAGCTCGTGCGGGCTGCACGACGCAACAAGCGTACGGCGGCGAGCAGTGCCTCAAGCGCGTCGACGTCGACAGCATCTTCGAGCACGAAGACGACGGCCGGCGGCAAGAGCTTCCGCGAGCAGAGCGAGTACTACTTGAACCTGGGCATCAAGGCCTTCAAGAAAGAGCAATACAAGCTTGCTGTTGGCTACTTCAACAAGGCACAGAAGCTCGACGGGTCGAACCTGCTCGTCTCGAAGTACCTCTCGCGAGCGAAGGCCAAGCTGAACTAGCCCCAAAACAAGCGCTACTTCCGGCTGCGGCTTTGGCGATGCCCTCGCCAGCGACGTCCGTGCGTTCGCTTCGCTCACCTGAACTCGACGATGCACGCATCGCCTTCGTCCAGCGGAAGCCGCTGGCAAGCACATCGCCTTCGCCTCGCTCGAAAACAGCGCTTGATTTGGGACTAGCCCTAAAACAAGCGCTACTTCCGGCTGCGGCGTCCGATCTACGCACCACAGCGTCGTCGGGTCGGTCGCTTCGCTCACTCGGACTCGACGATGCACGCATCGCCGTCGTCCGCCCGACGTCGCTGTGATGCGCACCTCGTTCGCCTCGCTCGAAACTAGCGCTTGCTTTAGGACTAGCGAAACGACGGGTGTCGCCACTTCGGCGCACTCTCTTGTGAAAACAACT
>CALHXW010000331.1 GCA_938040325.1 uncultured bacterium
GGAACACTCATGCTCGGACAGCAAGGTCGCTTCGCGGCCGCGAGTTTGAGAACCGACCAAATCCGGCGAAAGACGGCAGCAAGATGTTCTATGCACTTCTCTATGCGCTTGAGGACATCAACTTCTTGCGGGCTGCGATGCCCCGTCGTCGCAGCCTCGTTGCCATTGGAGACGGCCGAGATCTGGTGACGGAGTTAGGACAGGAGCGCATCCACCACTATCACTCTCGAATTCGCCGTGCGGCAGCAGCGAGCAACGTTGTGCTCCACGTTGTCGGGCTATCGAATAGCGGGCGCGATCACCTGGTCGAGCTTCGTGAGCTAGCGGTTGCTACGGGCGGGACTTACCGAGAAGTGCCTGCCGACCATCTCGATGCGCTGGGACCCGCGCTTCAGGAGATCGCCGACCTCCTCAAGCGTGAGCTTGTCATCGGGTTCGAGAAGCTCCCACCACTGGCCGATCCTAGGGCGTGGACCTTGGTTCTCTCGACTCCAAGCGGTGAGAAAATTTCAGCAAAGACGGCAGCGACGTTCGCAAAGGCTCCTGCCTGCCAACCGACGGCCGCGCCGGAACCGGGGCGAGCCTCTCCACCCAAAGAACCGGGGGCTGTCGAGGTCTCTGAGCGCGTTGAGCCCGTGTCCGGCGCTGCGTCGACGACGACTGCGCCAGACTCGGGAGCGCCTCCGTCCGAGGCATCGTCGGCGAGCGCGGAACGCTACGTCCAACCGAAGCCAGGCGGACAGCCTTGGTGGGTGGTGGCGCTCGCCGCCTTCGCTGCGTTTGCGCTCGGTCTCGTCCTGGGGCGGCGTCGACGGACGTCGTGACGGCTTGACCGTTGCTTGAGGTCAGCGGCGCGTGCGACAAGTCGGCGAGACATATCCGGGGCGGCGAGATGCAGCGAGAGCAAGAGAAGTTTAGTGGGCAGGTCGCCGTCGTCACGGGCGCCGGCTCAGGCATTGGTCGCGCGTTGGCTGAGCGACTCGCGAGCGCCGGGTCGCGCCTGGCGCTCAGCGACATCGATACCGCCGGGCTCGACGAGACGGTCGCACGCTGTCGGGCAAAGGGGGCGGAGGTCGAGCCGACGGCCCTCGACGTCGCTTGTCGAGACGCCGTGTTTGCCCACGCGGACGCGACTGAAGCGCGCTTTGGTCAGGTCAACCTCGTCATCAACAACGCCGGTGTCGCCCTCGACGGACACATCCGCGACCTGTCGATCGAGGACATGGAGTGGCTGATCAACATCAACATGTGGGGCGTGGTGTATGGCACCAAGGCGTTCCTGCCGCATCTCGAGCGGGCGACGTGGGGCCACGTCGTCAATATCTCTAGCGTCTTCGGCATCATCGCGGTGCCGGGTCAAGCGGCCTACAACATGGCGAAGTTTGCGGTTCGCGGCTTCACGGAGTGTCTGCGGCAGGAGCTTGAGCTCAGCGACCTCAACGTGAGCGCGACCTCGGTTCACCCAGGCGGGGTGAGGACCAACATCGCCAAGAGTGCCCGGTCACAGCGCGATGCCGCATCTCGCGCCAAGCTCACCGCCCGCTTCGACCGTGCAGCTCGGACCGAGCCGGACAGCGCCGCGAAGCAGATCCTCGCTGGCGTCATTGCCGATGCGCCCCGGGTGCTGGTCGGGCTCGATGCGCACCTCATCGATGGCATCCAGCGTCTCGCGCCAACCGCCTACCGCAACCTCACCAAGCGCCTCTCGCGCTAGCCGACCGCCATGCGGTGGGCCAGCCATCGCGATGAGGGCTTCGCCGGCGCAGCCATGCTCTGGCACGCCGTGGATGACGACCCAACGCGTCTCTGTCGGCTACCCCTCTGGGCAAAAGCGTAGCTCTACGCGCCGGTTGAGCTGCCGCCCCTCAGCGGTCGCGTTCGTGTCGACGGGCTCGCGATCCCCTGCGCTCTCCACCGAGAGCACGGCGGCGTTGACGCCTTCTTCGATGAGCGCCGCGCGCACTGCAGCTGCACGTTTCTCTGCGAGCTGGTCACGGCGACGTGCGCGGCCGTCTTTGAGCGACGCGTGGCCGCGCAACACGACGCGGCTCTCGGGGAACTTCTTGATCGCCTGGGACAGCTCGGCGATGAGCGGCAGCGACTCGGGCCCGAGCGTGCTGGCTCCCCGCTCGAAGTAGACGCGCTCTTTGTGGCACTGGCTGTGGCCGATGCCGCCCAGCACGACCGTTGGGCAGCCGCGGGCGTCCACACGTCCGGGCTGGTTAGGGCACGCGTCCTCAGTGTCGGGCACGCCGTCGGCATCCATGTCGGCGCTTGGGGCGCTGGCCGGCGCCACCAAAGTGGTTGTCGTCGGCAGTTCGCGCGCGGCGGGGTTGGTCGCCGCAGCCATGGCAGAAGGCGCCGGCGATGATGTGGTCGCGCAGCCTGCAGCGCTGAGCGAGAGCCCAGCGAAGCCGACCGCCATGCGGCGGGCCAGCCATCGCGATGAGGGCTCCTCCGGCGGTGTCTGCTGGCGCTGGACCATCAGCTGACCTGAAGGCGTGATGACCTGACGTGCGCAGAGCGACTTGCCGCTGTGGACGAACAGCAGAGCCCGAACCTGGGGCTCCGTCATCGCAGCGAAGTCATGCACCGTGTGTCGGCAGCTCTCGCAGAAGCGCTGGCTGCCATCGCGCTGCATGGTGTGCCATGACGCATCGCAGGGACGCTCAACCTCGACGGCCTGCAGCTCGCTCTCCACGGGATTGCGCTTCAACTTCGACCTCCAGTCCGCACGCTACCAACCGTGTGGTGTCGACGCGAGCCGTGGGCGTTACTCGACGACCAAGAGGCCGAAGCTGGGCGCCGGCGAGAAGCTGCCGTTGCACGCGCAGCCCTGCGCATCGGCCCGCGTGTTGATGCGGATTCGTCCTTTCGCGCCGCCGCCACCGCCAGCGCCGACGTTACAGCTGTAGCCCAAGCACTGGTGGGAGTCCGCAGACTCTCCAGCATCCGGACCGTCGAGCGCGTCCTCACCATCACCGCCGTCGCCGCCGTTGGTCTGCCCCGGCCAGATGGCACAGCCTTGGTTGACCCCTCCGGCGCCGTCGCCGCCGCTGGTCGCGTTGCCATCGTCGCCATCAGCGCCAGCGGTCCAGCCTCCTCCGCCGCACCCGGCTGCGCCGCCGCCGCCGCCGCCGCCGTTGGCGCCCAGCCTGCCGTTGACCGACACCAGCGGGGCTTCGAGCAAGACCGAGCCGCCGCTCCCGCCGCCGCCACCATCGCGGCATCCGCCACTGGCGCCACCTGCGCCGCCGCCGCCAGACACGTCGATGGTCCCAGAGACCGTGATCGAACCGCCAGCCGTGAGCTGGAGGGCACCGCCACCGCCTCCGCCGGCGGACGCGTCACAAGCGAACCCCTGGCCGTGCATCCCACCGTAGAGAGGCACCACGCTCGGGTCTCCATACGCAGCGAGCGAGGATGAGCCGCCGCCGCTGCCGTTGTGGGCGCCGCCAGCGGCAATCCCCTCAGCGCCTGTGGTGTAGCGCTTGCTGCGGCCCGGGCCGGCCAGCTGACCGACAGCGGAGGCGTCGAGCAGCCCCTCCACCGTGATGCGTTCCTGAGCCAGGAGCACCAGGCCATTCGGGCCGATGAGTCGCAGGTTCGTGATGCTGATGTCGTCCGCACGACAGACGCAGAGGTTTGCTTCGGAGTCATCGGATCCAGGCAGCACCTCGCAGACCCCAAGGCTCGAGTCGCCAACGCAGTCGACCTCGGTGTCGAACAGGCCGTTGGGAGGACCGAGGATCAAGGCGGTCGCACTCAGCCCGCCGAAGAGCTCCTCGTTGGACGGCACCACGACGCAGCAGTGGTCTTCGCAGCACCCCGCCGGCCCGCAATCGGTGACTTCCGACGTGTACTCGCAGCGTCCATCGACGCAGCTGCCATCGACCTGCCACGACACGAGCATCGACTCGTCGTCGCAGAAGGCCAAAGGCGGCACGTCGCATGGCTCCTCGACGAACCCGTAGCTGCACTCGCCGGAGGTGCAGTTGCCGTCTTGCTCATAGTAGCGGACGGTTCCTGCGTCACTGCAGGTGTCGTCGGGAGGCGTCTCACAGGGCGTGACGAACGTGGCGTAGTCGCAGTCGCCCTGATCGCAGACTCCGGTCTCCGAGAAGCTGATGACGGCGTTGCCTGCGTTGCACGTGGGGGCTGGCGGCGTGTCGCAGATGACGCCCTCGCAGGGCGCCGGTGGTCTTGTGTCAGGCGCTGGAGCAGCTGCCGTGTCCTGAGCTGCGCTGTCGTCGAGCGCGGTGTCATTCGTGTTTGTGTCGTCGGCCACGACGTCGCTTGCGGTGTCGGCAGCTGGCGTCTGAAGACCTGTGTCGTCTGCTGGCGATATGCACGCTGCGATGCACAGTGCCGGCGTCATCACCCTCAACGTTGTGCTCGCCCACCGTCTCGTCACCACCGGCCTCCCCCGTGCTGTCTCGCATGACGCGCCGCGTTGTCGGAGTGGCGCGTCGTTCGCTACGATACACGAACCGAAACGTCGTCGCACCGTTCGATGTCGACTCGGCTGTACCCACCGCAGACACCTGAGAGCGTCGCTATCGCTATCTACTGCTTTGTCAGGGAAATGTGAAACGTTGGGCAGTGCGCAACGTGTGTTACCGAAGGGGCGGCGAGGGAGCGACTGAGGTCCGGCGTGTTCACCGGGTCGCCATAAACTGTCTGCGCTCGACAGCGAGCACCTGCTCAGCGTGGTCGAGGGAGCTGATACGGCGCTGAAAGGCTTGCAGACTTGGTGCACGAAGGCCGTCGACGTTGGCCGTGTGCAAGAGCATCAGCCCCCAGTACAGGTAGGCGTCGGCACCCATAGGCGCTCCGGTAGCCGACTCGACGAGAAAGGGCGCGTCGTCTAACCGCTTCGTCACGACTGCGAGGCAGGGCGGCAGCAGGCGGTCAATGACGTCCTGTCTCCCGGCTTCGGGGGTCGCGGGGTCAAACATCGGTCCAAGGATTGCCTGATGGAGCTCCGTGGCGAGAAACGACAGCCACTCGAGATGCGCCCGAGACGGCGGCTCGAGGTGGTAGAGGATGGACGTGATCTCCGTGTAGAGCTCACCATCGGGCATGAGGAGCGCCGGGACCCTCCGCTTCGGGTTGAGCGCTGCGTACGCCTCGCCCCGGATCTGGCGCTGGGGACCGCGCGACAGCCACTCGATCGTGAACGGACGTGCCTGCTGCTCGAGCACAAGGTGGACCGCCATCGAGGCGGCGAAGGGTGATGCGAAGAGCGTCATGGATGACATGGGAACCTCCTTTGCTTCACACTGCCGACTCAGATGGGTGGCAGAAATGACAAATAAACAACGTTTTCCGCCAGCGGCGCTTCGCGTTGGCCTGGTGTTGCCTGCAGGGGGGCAGCTCATTGGCTTGGTCGGTATCCTTGAGACCTTCGACGCCGCCAACCGCATCGCGGCCGCACGCGGGAAGCCGCGGCTCTTCGAGACGACGATGCTTGGCCTTGAGGCCCAGACGCGAACCGCGAGCGGTGCGGTGATGTCCACCGAGCCGGTCGCCCACGTCACCGCGGTCGACATGGTCGTGGTCGGTGGCGGGCTCAAGGGGACCGGCACGGATGCGTTGCCTCTTCAGCCGGCGCTGCTCGATGCGGTCGAGCGACTTGCCAGTACCGCGCGCTACGTCGCTTCAAGCTGCACGGGTGCATTCGCGCTGGGCGAGCTTGGGCTCTTGAGCGACACGCGCTGCACCACTCACTGGCTCGTCAGCGGCGAGCTCCAGCGACGCTTCCCGACCGCGCTGGTCCAGAGCGACGCGCTGTACACCGAGGACAAGCGTGTGCTGACTGCCGCGGGTGCGGCGGCGGCAACGGACCTTGCGCTCCATCTCGTTCGTAAGTTTGCAGGCCCGCGCCTCGCGCTCTCCGTGGCGCGTGCGCTGGTCGTCTTTGCACAGCGGCCCGGCGGGCAGTCACAGTTCGGCAGCACACTTCGCCTGCGCGCCTCCGCCGACGATCGCATCCGTGCGGTCGTGGCAAGCATCGTGGCGGACCCGGCCGCATCCCATCGCGTCGACGATCTGGCTGCGCGCTGTGCGATGAGCTCGCGCAACTTCGCACGCATCTTCCGCGCAGAGACGGAGCAATCGCCAGCCGCGTTCGTGGTTCAGGTGCGCGTTGAAGCGGCGCAACGGCTGCTGGCGCACGGTGACAGCGGCCTGTTAGAGGTTGCCGAGCAGGTGGGGTTCGCCAGTCTCGAGACGTTTAGGCGCGCGTTCGTCAGGACCGCTGGCGTCACACCGTCGGCCTACCGGTTGCGCTTCGGACGCCACCCGCCGGTCGACCCCTCTGGGAGCCGCCCGAAGGCGTCCCGTTGAGCATCGCGGGCGATCCCCTTGCGCCGCTGCTCCGGCCTACATCGCCGTGAGCTGGGTGAGCGTCAGCTTGCCCTGAAGCCGAACGTAGAAGGTGCAGGCTTGCTCTGATGCGCACTTCACGGCGATCTGACCGGCGTCTGAGCTGAGAAAGCCGCCCGGGCTCAACCGTTGACCGCTCTTGCCCAAGGGATCGGCGAGACCGGCAACAACGACGGCACGGAGCGTGGAGACCGAGCTGCTCAGTCGATAGCTCGAGCCAGCTACCAGCTTGACGAAGACACCCCGCGGGGCATCGCCGTTGGCGTCGCCCCAGAGGAACGCTACCTGGGCAGGTGCCGCTGCGTCGGCCTTCGCTGTGGTCGGGTTGAGCCACACAATCTCTGCGGCATCGACGTTGACGAGCATGTCGTCGCTGGCAAACGCCTGCTCGGTCGGACGCACCAGGTACGGTCCCTCATCGATCTCAATGTACGCGAGCCGCTCGCTGCCTCTCGCCGCTGTGATGTGCACGTCGCCCTTTGGCTGGGTCCAAAACGACCCCGGCCCCATCCATACGTCAGCTTCCTTGGGGTCGAGGTTGTGAAGCTGCCCAGCGATCACCACGCCGCGGTAGGAGACATTGTGGATGTGTGGCGGCGAGCGAAAGCCATCGGTCGGCCGCAACAAAAAGCCGGTAGGCCCCTCGCTGTTCCGGTCGCCCCAGAGGGTGCCTGCCTTTGGACTCGCCGGCCGCGCAGGATTGAGCTGCTGCCACTCGACCTCGGTCGGCAGCATCACCTTGACGTCATCGACCGGCGCCGTCTCAGAGGTCGACGTTGGCGCTGACGCACAGGCGCCAACAAAGAGTGCTGAGCAGATGAGTGCTGTCGTTCTCATGGTGTTCTCCGACGCGCTGAGTCTTTTCGGATAGGACGAGCTGGCGCGGCCGAGACCCTATCACACAGCGCAGCGCAGGCGCTCGCTAAGACCGTGGCCGCTGCTAGCCTCGAAGCCATTTTGAGAATCGGAGGCTTCGCTGTCTCCAGGTGCACTCTCTTTTTGGCCGAGACGTGGGTCATGAACGGGTCGACGAGAATGGATTCTCGTCCGATGCCGGTACCGCGGGGGGATGCGCTGATTGTTGTGATACTGGCAAAGCACGCGGAGATTCGATGCTGAGTGCTCTCCGCCGAGTGCAAAGGGGTGGATGTGGTCGAGTTGCAGCCTTTGCGTCGCGACACACCGCTGCGAGGTCTGTGGGTCACGATACGTGCATCGCTCACCGTCGCGTTCAAAGACCTTTCGGACAACCTTTGCTGGGACGTGGCGCGAGCGCGCTCCTGCGAGGGTCCCCGGGGATCGTGCTTCTGCGTCGCAGGCCTGGGGCTTCGCCGCGTCATGGGCCGCGTTGGTCTGCTTAGGGCGCTTCACGTGGGCTCGATGTCGACGCCTGAGGTCTCTCCGAAGGAGTGTGAGCGCCTCGCGCAGCAGTGCTCGAACGCTGCGCTTGGCTGTCTGGCGGTGACTAGCAAGCGCGGTCACCTCTTCGAGAAGTCCCCTGGTCTCATCGTCGATCGTCACAGTGAGCTTGTGCTCCGTTGGCGACAGCGGCTGGACGGCCGCCCGACGCGGCCTCGTTCGTGGAGCGCGTTCGCGCCGTGCTGGGGAGGTCGAGGGAGCTGTTGGCCGCATCCGAAGCTCGCTCTGGTGACCGAGCGTGGCTTGAGGTAGCCGCATGATCCGCGTCGGTACCGTCGGCTTTGGGGCCACCTCGACAACGAGTCGCTCCACCTCGCGCTTGGATGCACCGCGCGCTCTCAGAATCAGCGCGGTGACGTTGTCGTTCGTCAGGACGGTCTGGAGCAGGCTGACAGCCGAGAGATGCAGTGCACCGCTCTCAAGCTCATCAAGTAGCTGGGGAAACCGCCGTGTCGCACGTGCCGCTGTAATGCGCTTCTTGATGACCGCTTCTGACCAATTCAGCTCACCTCGGCAGTACGCAAACAGGCTCGGATACGCCGTGTCCGCCCAGGCCTTCTGGGCATCGACATCAGCGAGCGCCTTGATCATCGCCGCGGTCGCTTTAGCGGTTTGGGATGAGGTTGTTTTTAGTGTTGCGAGTAGCTGGCGAGACGGTGCGGGCTGCATGGCTGAGTCCTTCTAAGCGGCTGTTACTCTTGGAGTATACCACCCGCCCTTCCCAGCAAACCAAGCGGCTCTCATCAGCCGCTGAACGCGTTTTGCGCGCAAAGAGGGCAACGCAATCGACTTGGGCTTGATCACGAACGTCGGCGGACCGCTGGCGGCACCGCAGAGGATTCTGTTGTAAGTCCGGACTCTTTTGGCTTTCGTCCACCAAAAGCCGTCAAGCGAAAACGCAAAAAAAATCAAGCGTCTGTGGACATGCCGGGCTGGCGCCGTCCGTGCACAGCTTGGTGAGACGAAGATGTTGCTGCGAATTCGCCTCTCGCGGCCTCACCAACCTGCACACCGCCGGCTTGGACAACCGAGCGGATACTCAAGAATCGCCGAAAGCACGGGTTGTCCACAAGCCCTTGGAAGTCGGTACGGACGGAGTCCGACACGGCTCCCACATCCCCACAAGCCGCGGCGGCGGCGACCATGATCCCCGGGAATCATCAGGTGACCCGCAGCAGTCGTCGTTGTTCGTGTGGGCAACGTGAGTCTTGCGAACGTTGTCCAAGCCGCTCGTGGACAACGTGAGGTTTGCGAACGTT
>CALHXW010000332.1 GCA_938040325.1 uncultured bacterium
GGCGACGTTGGGCCTTACGTGTTCGTTGTGGCATCCTGACCGTCCGGCCGCTACCAGGCTGTCACGCCATCTTAGGAATCACGTTTGGGTAAGCGCCTTGTGACCGTTGGATCCGTCACGCGCGAAGCTGCGGCGCGCGAGCTTCCGTTCCTGTCGAAGCGCTATCGCGGCCGCCGAAACGCCATTCGCGACATCACCCATACCGACCCCGACCTCGTGTTCTGGATCAGCCCGTCAGGCCAGTTCATCGATGCCCGTGATGCGCATCTTCGCAACCCTCCGAAGGGTCATGAGCACATCCTGCGTGATGAGCCACACTCTCCGGGTCGTGTTTGTTGAGCTCGATGGGCGAGGTCAGCGGTGTTAGGACCAAGGAAGAAAAGCGAAGGCCTGCCGGGGCAAGTCGAGCCTTTTCTGACGCTGGGCCTGACGCCGATGGCCCGCTCAGCGCAGTTCAACAAACACGACCCGGAGAGTTGCTACGGTGGCTTCTTGCGGGGGCGTGTGGCGCAGTATGCCGGCCAGCAGTTTATTGCTGTGTACGTGCCGTCTGACGCATTGGTCGCTGGAGCCGCACTGCGCCAGTTCCTCCACGGCGTCGGGCAGTTCCCTGTGCCGATATCGACAGACGCCCTCGTCATCAGCGACAACGGCGATCTCTACGGGACCCTGGTCGACTTGCGACAGCGGCTCGAAGCGCCAGTCGACTGATTCCACACCCCGCTTCGGATCGACGCGCCGTCGGTGGACTGACGTGCAGCTCGGCAGCAGCCGCGGATGCCGAGTTCTCAGCGAGCTTCCTGCGACTCGACGCGGAGACACCTGTCTCTGCGAGTCGACAGCGGCTTACTCAAGCTCCGCCGGCCGCTCCGGTGGGGTCGGTGCCTCACCGACATAGCCCGGGACAGGCCGTGCCACAGTCGCAAACCTACACGTGTCAGCATCGCCCTCGGCGCTGACGAGAACCGGTTCATCACCGAGGGTTGGCACGCGCATCAGCGACTCGAACGTGATGCGTCGGTCCACGCCAAAGCAGTCGGTCCGCACGGACGCTGCGGCTGGGCGAGTGCCATCGCTATCGAACACCCATCCGTCGGCGCGGCCTGAGCCCTCGCGTTCCCAGCGGGCAACGGTCGACATGCGGTTTCCATCGGGACCGGCACCGGTGAAGCTGGACGTCCCGCCGGCCGGGCTGCGCTGAAAGCGAAAGGTCCAATCGACCGCATCGTCGCCATCGTCGTCTTCGCTGAACTTCACAAGCGTCACCTCGCGCTCCGCGCGGAGCCCGGTCCAGAGCGTCAGCGTCTTGCCCTCGGTCTGGGCGAGCCGGTCGGTGTCGAGATCGGTCCACATCGTCCCCCGTGAGACGCCGTCTTCGCCGCGCACGACGACGCCAAAGATCCGGTCGCGCCAGGTGGCGCCCTCTTCGTCTCCGCGGGTATACACCGAGAACGCGTAGCTCTCGCCGGCCTTGTCGACGATCAGCGTGTAGGCGTCTCGATCATCGACCGGCTGCCCCGTCCACACCGCGCGCGAGCCGCCCGTGATGACAGGATCGGTCGTGCCGATGACGACATGCAGGGTCGCGAGCGTGCGGTTGAGGCTGCTGTTTGCTTCGCGGGTCGCACGCGATGCGGCCACCAAGAGGTTGCTCACGCCACCGACCGCTGCCGCCGTCAGTGCACCCTCGGACACATCGTTGGCCAGCGGTCCATCGGCGAGCAAGAGCTCCGCCGTAGGCAGCGTGGCGATGAACTCTGCAGCCACATCGTCAGACGGTTCCATCTCGCAGCCTGGCGTCATGCAGGCAATCAAGAGCGTCATCACAAACGGTACGATACGAGCCACGGACATCCTTGCTGAGACGTGTCGAAGTCGCTGCACTAGGCTAGCAGGAAGCGTGCCAGGAACCCAGCGGCGCGAACCACCGTCGCGAACCCGGCGACTCGCTTGCCGCACCGCCCTATGGCAGGCACGCTTGTTCGGCGACACCCATTCCATCACCGAGACCCCTACCCTGGATGCCGATTCCCGCGCGCTGGAGACCCTTCGCCGCCTCGCCGTCGGCGGCATGGGTGAGCTTCACCTGGCGCGACGCGCCGGGGAGCTGGTGGTCGTCAAGCGCCTCAAGCCCGACGCCGACGACGTCCACCGTCACCTCTTTCGCCGGGAAGGCGAGGCGCTAGGTCTCGTCGACAGCCCCTACGTGACGCGGCTCATCGCGCGGCACGACGACGCGCTGGTGCTTGAGTATGTGGACGGCGTCGACCTCCGCACGCTGCTGGAGAGCCGGCGAAAGCGCGGTCGACCGGTGCCGACCGCGGTGGCACAAGCCGTGCTCGCAGCGACGGCCCGTGGGGTAGCCGCACTGCACGACGTCGGCGTCATCCACCGCGACCTCAACCCCAACAACATCTTGTTGAGCCGCAACGGCGACGTGAAGGTTGCCGACCTTGGCGTTGCGGGCCGCGTCAGCCATAACGCCACCAGCGTCGCCGGCATCAAGGGCACGCTTGGCTCGATGGCGCCCGAGCAGCTCGCAGGATCAGAGACCGACCCGCGTACCGATCTCTACGCGCTCGGGCTGGTCGCCTACGAGCTGTTGACCGGCGTGCTTCCAGGCGCGTCGAGCCAAGCCAGCGTCGCCGAGCTGGTGGCCGCTCGCCAGACGCTTCCGGCGCCGCCATCGACCCTCCGCCCGGCCCTCGATGGCGCCGTCGACAACTGGGTGCTCGCCGCTCTTGCACCCAGTCCGGAAGACCGGCCGCAGTCCATCGAGGCCTGGCTAGGCACATCGCCGCTGGAGCTCAGCGAGAGCGCGCGCACTCAGCTGGCCGCTCTCGTCGACAGCCTTGCGCCGCCACGTCCAGGCGCGGTCACCGCCCGCCCAACCACCCACGTGGCGCCAGCGATCGACCCTCAGCCCGCCAGCACAGACGGCGCGCCAGCAGCGCCGGCCAGGCTCTTGGTGATGGCCCTCGCAGCGGTCGTCATCATCGGCGCCGTGGTTGCAATCGTTGCCCTCCAAGGTCAACGTCAGGACGTGATCCCAAGACCGACAAACGCCGAGGCCCTACAAGGCGCTCCGCTGCCCCGCGAGGCGCCCGCTCTGGAGCGCCCTGCGAGCGCACCGACGGCGACGCCCGGCGTCCAGACGGGGCAGGTCCTGGCAGCAAGCCTCGCCCGGGGACTCGTGCTGGCGCGCACGAAGACCGCCTCCGTGACGCAAGAGAGCGGCGACCTGCCGACGCCGCCAACGCCGCCAACGCCAACGACGACGCCAACGACGACCCCGACCGCGTCACTGGCAGACCGGCCAGCCCGTCAGGTACGCCCCCCGCGTCGCCCCGTCGCCGTAGCGGCACGAGCTCGCGGGCTCGCCCTCCGAGTGAAGAGCACCGGCGGCGCTGTGCACGTACGAGGGCCAGCAAGTCGCGGCCTTGCGCCTTTCGTGTCTGGCCCCGTGAGCCGAAGCGCCCAGCTGCTGACGCTCACCGGTGGTGACCCGCCCTTTTCGACCCGGCTGCGCGTCTCGCGAGATGGCGACACCCTGCGCGCGACGCTCGCGGCGGGCACCGGCGCCTTTCATGACATCCGCTGCGGCGGACGATCGCCAAGCGCCGTCGTGCGGCGCGCCTCTCTCGCGCGCCCCTTGCGCTGTGCCATCTCGGAGCAGGCCGGCGGCCGCATCAACATCGTGCTCGACCAAGTGCCGGCTGAGCCTTGAGTGCCGGCTCCCGCAGACCCTTGCGCAGGCGTTCACAGGCGGCCGCGCTCGCCGTGTTGCTAGCGACCGCTGGCTGCGGAGACGCACCGGCGAGCCACTCGACGGTGAGGCTCGCGCTGACCGCCGAGGCGTGCAGCGCGTACTGCGTCAACGCCGCTGGCGCCGAGCTCCGCACGCTTGACACAGGCTTGCCCCTCGGTCCGCCGATGGAAGCGACCTGCGGCGGCGACATCGTCTTCGACGGGCTGCCAGCCGGCCTTCAGGTCACCTTGGGCGCGTGGCTGAGCCTCGACGGCGACGTCAAACTCCGAGGCGAGAGCGACACCGTGACGATCCCAAGAGACACGATCGTCGACGTCTCGATAGCCCTCGAGGCGGTCGCGCCGCCGGTTCTCAACGCGATTGTGCCCGACCCCGTGGTGCTTGGAGCCGGCGCGACGCTTGAGGGGGCAGCCCTCGGACCAGCCCAAGGCACCTTCGACGCCGACATCGACGGCGCACCGATCGTCGTCGACACCTGGTCCAACGACCAGCTCAGCGTCTCGCTGAGCGCCGACGACCAAGGCGAGACCGTCGGGCTCACCCGCTGCGGTGTCGCATCCAACCGCTTGCCGTGGCGCCTCATCGACCCCGCCGGCTTCGGAGAGACAGCGCTCTCTCAGCCGGCGTGCGCCGGTCAGAGCCGCGTCTCGCTCAGCCGACTCTCACCAACGGCTGTCGCGCTCGTCACGCGCTGTGAGGACGGCGACCCCGGCTTTGTCCAGCGACTCGACGTCGATGCCGGATGCCTCAGCACCAGCGCGGCACTCCGCCTGGACGCCGCCCCGACCGCCGCGGCAACCGACGACGCCGGGCGCGTGTGGGTCGCTCTGGTCGATGGCACGACCGTGGCCGTCGACCTCGACGGCGCGACCACAACGCACGCCATCGACGCGAGTGATGACGCAGTGGCCGCCCTGGCCGTGGTCGGTGACGAAGGCTTTGCGGTCGTTGGGTCACCGGGGCGCCTCGCGCGGGTCGACGACGACTACCCTGCCGTGGCAGGCGTGAGCTCAGGCCTCGACGTGCGCGCGCTCGCCGCAAGCACCGCCGGCGTCTTCGCCGTGGCCGAAGAGGACGGCGAGGACGCCAAGCTCGTGTTCATCGGCTCCGGCGCACCGACCGAGTGGCGACTGCTCGGCTGCGAGCGGCCCATCGCAGTCGCCAGCGACCGCGCTGGCGAGCGTGCCTTCATCAGCTGCGACGACGACGACGGCAGCCATGTCTTGGCGTTTGATGTGGCCACGACGACCCCCACGCCAGCACCGGTCGACCCTGCGCCCACCGCGCTGAGCGTCGAGGCCACCGGCGACGTCTTGTGGGGCGCAAGCGAGCAAACGCTCACAGGCTGGGCGGTCGGCGACGCAACACTCGCAGAGCTCGTCACGTGGCCAGACGTCACAGCAACCCCGCCCGTTGGGCTGGTCAGCGTAGCGCGCGGGCTGGTCACGGCTGGCGCCGGCGACGACCCTCTGCGCCGCATCGCGCCCTACGACCGGGAGGCGAGCTGTGAGTAGCTCCAAGCGCGCCGCTCTCGGCACCGTGGTGCTCTCCTGGCTCGCGCTGAGCGCAGCCGCGCCTGCGCCACCGGCCATCGACCGCCACTTGGAGCGGGCGCGGGTGTGTCTTGCGGCGCTCGACTATGAGTGCGCTGACGCCGAGCTCGCGGAGGCTCGGGCGCTGACCGCCACCGCAACCAGCGAGCAGAAGATCGCTACGCTGTGGGCGTCGGCCGAGCTCTCGCTGGCGCTTGGGGAGTCCCGCGCCGCGGACCAACACCTCGATGGGCTCGTGGCAGCATCGCCGGCCGCGACGGCGCCGAAGGCCTGGCCGTCGGCATGGCAGGCTGCGCTGCAGCGGGCGCACGAGCGCGCCCCAGACCGGTCGCCGCCGACCCTGACCCCGCGGACGAGCGAGACCGAGGTCGTCGCAGGCGAAGACACCGTCCTTGAGGTCGATGCCAGCGACAAGAGCGGCGTCGCGCGGGTGAGGGCGTTCGTTGTTGGCGCGAACGGAGTGACCGAGCTGCCGATGGTCACCGGCGACAGCCTGCGCTGGCGCGCGACCATCGCGGGGTCCGACGTCATGCCGCCGGTGGTCCGGTATTGGATCGAGGCGACGGACCGAGCGGGCAATGGTCCGGCGCGCCTGGGCTCACAGGCGCGCCCTCTCGAGCTGCCCGTGCGCGACATCCCCGTGGCCCACGGTGACGACAGCATCCTTGAGACCTGGTGGTTTTGGACAGCGGTTGGCGTCGTCGTTGCCGGCAGCGCAGTGGCCGTCGGCTTGACGCTCGATGACGCACCCAGCGCCGCTGCTCCGGCGTTCGGGGGCGTGCGGGTCGAGCTTGTGGGCCCCCAGCGGGCTGGCCAGGGGCGAGGCTTATGAAGCTCTTCATCAGAGAGCCAGGCCACGACGAGCCTGCAACGATCGAGGTTGTAGCGGACGCGACAATCGGCCGCGATGAGACCAACGACGTCGTCGTCGACGATGCCTCGGTCTCAGCGCGGCACGGGCGCTTTACTGTTGCTGCGGGTGTCTTGGTCTACGTGGACTTGGGCAGCAGCAACGGCTCGGCACTCAAGACCGCCGACGGCGTGACGCAGGCGCTCTCGGCGCGAGTTCCGACGCCGCTCTCCCCGGGCGACACACTGCTCTTGGGCGCATCCGACCGGCCCGTGGCCATCACGATCGCGGACACAGCGGACCCAGCGGCCAGCGGCCCTGCACCTGCTGCGCGCCAGGCGACGGTTCTGGCAAGCGCGCCACTGGTCAACCTCGTGACGGGCCGAGAAGCAGACCTCATTGCCCTTGCCGGCCGCGCGCTGGCGGCGTCGGATGGCGAGGAGCTGGCGGCGGCGACCCTGACGTTCCTGCACGCAGCGCTTCCGGGGGCCGACGGTCACGCTGTCACGCTGCATGGTGCAGCCCTGGCGGCAAGCGCCGGCAACCGAGCCCCTGCCTCGGTCGAGCGCCTCGCACGCGGCGTCGAGCGACCGCAGCTGCTGCTCGTGGACGGCGACAACGCGCTGCCGACCACCGAGAGCATCGCAGCCACAGAGATGGTTGCGGCCATGGTCGCCCCGCTGCGTGGTCCAACCGGCGTCCACCACGGCGCGCTCATCGCCTGGTCGAAGAGAGGCCCAGGCCCGCTCTCGGGCGGAGCGCTCGAGACCCTCTCGGTCGCCGCAGCCATCGTCGCGCTCTCGACCCAGTCGCTCGTCACGCGCGCGAGTGACGCCCAGGCCCGACGCCGCCTGGAGCGAGACAACGCGCGGCTCCGAGGGGAAGAGGCCGCTCCGAGCGATCCCATCGGTGAAGCTCCTGCCTTCCTGGCGGCGGTCGAGCTCGCGCGACAGCTCGCCAGCTCGAACGTGCCGCTCCTCATCACGGGAGAGACCGGCACCGGCAAAGAGGTCCTGGCCCGTGCGGTCCATCGCTGGAGCGGCCGCGCAAACCGACCCTTCGTGGCGTTCAACTGCGCCGCGGTCCCCGAGAGCCTCATCGAGTCGGAGCTCTTCGGCCACGCTCGCGGCGCCTTCACCGGTGCGCACGCTGAGCGACGCGGCTACTTCGAAGAGGCGGATGGCGGCATCCTCTTTCTCGACGAGATCGGGGAGATGCCGGCCGTGATGCAGGCCAAGCTCCTGCGCGTGCTCCAAGACGGCGAGGTCCGTCGCGTCGGCGGCAACAAGACGACCAAGGTAGACGTCCGCGTGGTCTCAGCAACCCACCGAGACCTGGCCGCGATGGTCGCCGAGGGCAGCTTCCGCGCCGACCTCATGTACCGCCTAAACGCCGTGACGATCGCGCTCCCCCCGCTTCGCGAGCGAGGCGACGACATCACGCTGCTTGCCCACTATCTCCTCGGTCGCTGCTGTGACCGGGCCCAAAAGAAGGTCCCAGGCTTCAGCCCCGACGCACTCTGGGCGCTGTCGATGGCGCGCTTCGAAGGCAACGTGCGCCAGCTCGAAAACGAGGTCATGCGCGCAGTCGCCCTCACCCCCGCCGGCGAGCCCATCCGAGCCAGCGCCCTCAGCCCTGCCCTCGTGCCAGCAGCAGCCATCCCCCCAGCAAGCACCAACCAAACGGTCACCCTGCGCCAAGCGGTCACCCGCGCAGAGCGTCAAGCCATCGAAGCCGCCCTCGAGTCCACCGCCGGCAACATCTCCCAAGCCGCAAAGCTCCTCGGCCTAACCCGCCCAGGCCTCTACAAAGTGATGGATCGCCTAGGCCTCCGCTAGCCACCCCCTAAGCCAACTCCATCCGCGCACGCCTACGCATACCCGCGCGCCTACCCATACGCGTACGCCTACCCATACCCATACGCGTACGCGTACGCCTACCCATACCCGTACGCCTACCCCTACCCATACGCGTACGCCTACCCATACGCGTACGCCTACCCATACCCATACCCATCACCCCACCCCCGTCTCCCCCCAGAGACACCCAGCCTCCCGCACCTGCCAACCCACGGAGACACCGCCCCCCACCCATCAGCCACGGACCCAGCCAACAAGCCCCTCGACGCCGTTGGCACACTCTTCGCTTAGAGAGTCGGTCATCGCGGCGGAAGC
>CALHXW010000333.1 GCA_938040325.1 uncultured bacterium
CGTGATGGGTGGTGGGTAGCGCGTGAGGGGTAGTGGGTGGTGGGTGGCGCGTGAGGGGTAGTGGGTGGCGCGTGAGGGGTGGTGGGTGGCGCGTGACGGGTGAGCGTGAGCGTGCGGGTAGGCGCCGGCGTGCGGGTGAGGGTGAGCGTGCGGGTAGGCGCGAGCGTGCGGGTAGGCGCGAGCGTGCGGGCGAGCGAGCGTGCGGGTGGGCGTGAGCGTGCGGGTAGGTGCGAGCTTGCGGTTGGTCGTGAGGGTAGGGGGCTGCGGGGACGCTTGTGCTTGTCTTTGGGTCGAACGAGTCGTCGTCGTTCCGTGCAGATTTTGTTAACGCCTCTTTATGCCGAACACGACGTCGACGACTGCCTCTGAATCGCCTCTGCGACGGCTTATGGCCTACGGTGAGACGCATCGCCGTCGGGTCTGGCTGGCCACGCTCTGCTCGGTGCTCAACAAGCTCTTTGATATCGCGCCGCCCGCGCTGATCGGTACGGCCGTCGACATTGTGGTTCGGCGGGAAGACTCGCTGCTTGCGGACATGGGAATTGTCGACGTCAGCAGCCAGCTCTGGGTGCTCGCGGGTATCACTGCGCTGGTGTGGTTTCTTGAGAGTGGCTTCGAGTACCTGCAGCAGCTGCTGTGGCGGAACCTTGCCCAGACCGTCCAGCACGAGCTGCGTCTTGACGCCTACGCGCACCTCCAGCGTCTACAGATGGGCTTCTTCGAGGGGCGGCGCAGTGGTGGGCTGCTGGCCATTCTCAACGACGACGTCAACCAGCTCGAGCGCTTCCTCGACCTGGGCGCCGACCAGATCCTGCAGACCCTCACGTCGACCATCGCCATCGGAATCGTCTTCTTTGTCCTGGCGCCTGAGGTGGCCTGGATTGCCATGCTGCCGATGCCCTTCGTCCTGTGGGGGAGCTTCGCGTTCCAAAAGCGCATTGCGCCCCGCTATGCGGATGTCCGCGAGCGCTCGGCGATGGTCAACAGCCAGCTCGCGACCAACCTGGGCGGGGTCGCCACGATCAAGAGCTTTACCGCCGAGGACCGCGAAGTGGAGCGGATCGGCGCGCTCTCCGACGACTACCGCGCGTCCAACCGGGACGCCATCGCGCTCAGCAGCGCCTTCTCGCCGGTCATCCGCATGATCATCGTTGTCGGCTTCATCGCAACGCTCGTGCTCGGTGGGCTCGCGACCCTCGACGGTGACCTTGAGGTCGGGACCTATAGCGTCCTGGTGTTTATGACCCAGCGGCTGCTCTGGCCGCTGACGCGTCTCGGCAATGTCTTCGACCAGTACCAGCGGGCGATGGCCTCGACGGCCCGCGTGCTCGACCTCCTCGACACCGACATCACGATTCAGCCCGGCGAGACGCGCCTGGCTTCGAGCGACGTCACGGGCCGACTGACGTTCGAAGACGTCGACTTCGGCTACAGCGAGCGCGAGCCTCTCTTCGAGGGACTCTCGTTTTCGATCGCCCCAGGTCAGACCGTGGCGTTCGTCGGGCAGACCGGGGCTGGTAAGTCCACGATCGTCAAGCTGCTGCTTCGCTTCTACGACCCGACGGGCGGCCGCATCCTGCTTGACGGCGTGCCGCTCAGCGATCTTGCGCTGGTCGACCTCAGGCAGGCCATGGGGCTGGTCTCTCAGGACGTCTTCCTCTTCCACGGCTCCGTTGCCGACAACATTGGCTACGGCGACCCCGCGGCCACTCGAACTGCGATCGAGGCGGCGGCGGATGCCGCCGAGGCAACCGCCTTCATCGGCGAGCTGCCTGAGGGGCTCGACACGGTCGTGGGCGAGCGTGGCATCAAGCTCTCGGGCGGCCAGCGTCAGCGCGTGTCGATTGCCCGCGCTGTCCTCAAGGATCCGCCGATTCTCATCATGGACGAGGCGACGTCCTCGGTCGACAACGAGACGGAGGCGGCGATCCAGCGCTCGATCGAGCGACTGGCCGTCGGGCGCGTGGTGATCTTGATCGCTCACCGGCTGTCGACGGTGCGCCACGCGGACACGATCTTTGTGCTCGGCCGTGGCGGCATCGCCGAGCGCGGTACCCACGACGAGCTGCTGGCCAACGGCGGGCTCTACTCGGCGCTGTGGCAGGTTCAGACGGGTGGCGGCGCGAGCCGCTAACGTCTCAGCACGGATCGAAAAATTGGATCCCGAGCGGGACCCGATCAACCGTCGTCCTATGGCGAAATGGACAAAACGCTCGGCCGGGCTCCTGATCATCTCGGGGCGTAAGCTCCTGCTGCTTCGACGGCGAAAGCGCGCGCCTAACGGCGGCACCTGGGGGCTGCCCGGGGGGCAGCTCGACCGCCGCGAGACGCCACTGGAAGCCGCGTGCCGAGAGGGCGACGAGGAGCTCGGAAAGCTCCCGGCCTTTGAGGTGCTCGCACGCCTCAAGGTCCAGCGACGAAACCTCACCAAGCGCTACGACGTGTTCTTGTGTGAGGCGTCACGGTCGGTGCGCGAGCGCTGGCATCCGGAGCTGTCCAAGGAGCACGACGACTTTGCCTGGGTGAGGCTGGAGTGGTGCCTCGGGCATCCCGATGAGCTGCATCCTGTGGTCGCGGTGCTGCTGCAAGATCCGAAAGCGCTGGCTGCGATCGGGCGAGCTCTTGAGGGCGTTGATCCGGTGCCGCCGCGTGCGGCAAGGCCGATGACCGGGACCGTTGCCTGGTCGCGCGCGTCGAGCTGAGCGGACGCCGATCCGTTGGCTTGCTACCTGCCTCCACGCCAGCGACCGCCTCGACGCCGCTGTGGTCCGTAGATCGGACGCCGCAGCCGGAAGTAGCGCTTGCTTTAGGGCTAGCCCGTCTTACGTCGTGGCCGCCGAAAGCGCCGGATGCCAGCCGTTGCCAGCCGGGCCTTTGGCGTCGCAGGCTTGGCCGCTGCCGCGGCGCCGTCGATGGTGACCGCCGGCACGTCTGGAGCGCTAAGGAAGCGCAGGACCTCGTTGCAGAAGAGGTCGGGCTGGGACAGGTGCGGGAAGTGTCCCGAGCGGCGAAACCGCGTCAGCTCGGCGCCTGCCAGGAAGGTCAGCGCGTGCTCTCCGTGGGCGATGGGCACGATCGGATCGCGCTCTCCCCAGAAGAGCTTCACGGGCGGTAGCCGCCGGATCCGATCTCCGTGGTCGAGAAAGTGCATCGTCTGCCCGCGGAGACCGATGACGCCGCGGACGGTGCGCGCGAAAGCGCGAGCGCTACCCGGCTGAGCGTTCGCTTCGGCCAGCCACCGGCGGTCTTCCGCGGTGAAGGCATCGCGCGCGATGATCTGAGCGCCGAGGGCGCTTCCGATCTTCATAAACGGCTGCATGAGCCGCGGGCCGACGGGCAGGGCGGCAAGCCTCAGACCCCAGCTGACCTCGCGTCCAAGGCCGCCAGCAGCCACGAGGCCGAGGCGGCGAACCTTGTGGCCATGCTCCAGCAGCGCGTACATCGCGACGCCGCCGCCGTAGCTGTGGCCAATGAGGTCAAAGCCGTCGAGGCCGAGCTGGTCGCACCACGCGCGCAGAGCAGCAGCATGCCAGTCGATGCTGTAGCTCGCGTCTGGGCGGCCGCTCATCCCGTGTCCAGGCAGGTCGAGCGCTAGGACACGGCGTGTCTTTGCCAGCTCGGGCAGCACGCGGCGCCAGGTCCGGTGCGTGTCGGCGAGCCCATGCACCAAGACGACAGGCGGACCTGTCCCCATCTCGACCCAGTGGAGGTCGAAGCCGTCGATGCGGGCGTTGCGTTCAGTAAACAGTGACACGTCGACGGAGCCTCGCACAGCCACTGTGCGCTTACCAAAAGAAAACCTGCGAGCACCTGCTCGGTCACGCGTTCCTAGCGCGAGCGCACAAGCACGCGCGAGGCCGTGTTGCATTGCACACTCGCGGGTGGCGCCCCACCCATGAGGGCGCGCACCGACGGCCGAGCGTCACCGATAAAGATGCCCGGACGGGTAAGGAAACGGCGCCGCCCTGTGTTAGCATCGTCGACCGAATCGATGCCGCTAGCGCCGGAGCACTGATGACTGGAAGCCTGTCTGTGAGACACCTTGTTGGGATCGCGCTGAGCCTGTTTGCGTTCTCGCCGAGCTCGGCTCTGGCGCAGCCGGCTGAGCCTGGCGTGGTGACCCCGACCGAAAACCCGATGAACGACTGCCCGGCGAACACGAAGTGGATCGAGGAGCCCGACGTCAGCCGCTACAAGGTCGGGACCGATCCACCGCCCAGCCGGGTCGGCTGGTGTCAGCGAGACGATGGAACCCAGCACGGACCGATGCGGATCTGGTGGGCCAATGGCAACCTCAAGTCCGAGACACGCTGGGACGAGGGCGCTGAGACCGGTCCTGTCTTGGTGTACTACGCCGACGGCACGCGGCGCATCGCGACCAGCCACATCGACGGCAAGCCCGACGGCCGCTACATCCAGTGGCATCAGAACGGCAAGAAGGCCAAGCAGATGACGTACACCGGCGGGCGGCCTGTGGGCTTTACGTTTCACTGGAACGACGCCGGCACGCTGATCATGAGCGGCGCGACACAAGACGGAAAGAAGCATGGCGAGTGGAACTACTGGCACGCCAACGGGGTCTTTCGCGAAGTGAAGCGCTTCAGGCATGGGTCGTTGCACGGACGGCAGTACATCTGGCAGGAGAGCGGACTCTTCGTGTCCGGCGCGTGCTACGCCAATGGCGAAGAGCAGTGGCGAGAGCGCCAAGAGGCCAAAGCGCGTACGCGCAAGTGTCGACCGTTCTAAGATTCCTGGACCACGTTGCCCGTATTCCGTCTCGACCCGAACTCGCTTGAGTTTCCACCCGCTGACCTGTCGCAACCTGACGGGCTTCTCGCGGTCGGTGGCGACTTCTCGCCGCGTCGCATGCTCACCGCCTACTCGAACGGGATCTTCCCGTGGTCGGAGTACCGCGGCGTGCCGCTGTGGTACTCGCCCGACCCACGGATGGTGCTGATTCCGTCGGAGCTTCACGTGGGTCGGAGCCTGCGCAAGATCATTCGGCGCGGGGACTTCGAGGTTCGCCTCGACACCGCGTTCGAAGAGGTGATCACGGCATGCGCCGAGACACCGCGTGTGCATGAGTCTGGCACCTGGATCAGCAGCGCGTACACCGAGAGCTTCTGCAAGATGCACGCAATGGGGTTGGCGCACTCCGTCGAGTCGTATCAGGACGGCAAGCTGGTCGGCGGCCTCTACGGCTTGAGCTTGGGATCGGCGTTCTTTGGCGAGTCGATGTTTGCGCGTGCCTCCAACGCCTCGAAGGTCGCGTTCGCGACCCTGGTCGAGCAGCTCGCCGCATGGGACTTCACGCTCATCGACTGTCAGGTCCACACCGATCATCTCTCGCGCTTTGGCAGCGTCGAGTGGCCACGCGCGCGCTTCCTGGAGGCACTCGATGACGCGCTCGATCGCCCGACCCGTGGCGGCGCGTGGCGGCTGGATCCCCGCGAGTGACATCCGAACGCCGAGTCGCAGCCCGACAGCAGAGCGTCAGCCGTGCCCGATGAGTCGCTCGCCGACACGCCCGTGCGTTGGTGCCTGACAGGGCTCTCCGACGCAGCGTTGATTGACCGACATCGACGCTCGCGCTATCGCAGTGGCGCAACACGAACGCGGAGCGACACGCATGGCGAACCCAACAGCGACCTTCGAGACCACCCTCGGCACCTTCACGGTCGAGCTCTTCCTCGACCAGATGCCCATCACGGCCGGCAACTTCATTGCCTTGGCCAAAGAGGGCTTCTACGACGGACTGCACTTCCACCGCGTCATCAACAACTTCATGATCCAGTTCGGGTGCCCGCACAGCCGCGACCCCGATAGCCGTGCTGCTGGCACCGGCGGACCGAAGAGCGGCAACATCCGGGACGAGTTCCCGACCGGCGTGCAGCTCAGCAACGAGCCGGGAACGCTCTCGATGGCGAACACCGGCCGACCCAACAGCGGCGGCAGCCAGTTCTTCATCAACACGGTCCACAACCGCTACCTCGACTGGTTCACGCCCGGTGGCTCCAAGCACCCGGTCTTCGGCAAGGTCACCGGCGGCATGGACATCGTCAAAGCGATCGAGACGACACCCTGCGGTGCCGGCGATCGCCCCAAGACGCCGGTCCAGGTCACCAGCATCACCGTCTCGGAGTAGTCCTCACGGTGCGGCCGTACGCGAGTCAACGGCCAGGCCGCGCCGCGCTCTGTCTGTGGTCACAGCAGACGTGCGTGCGGTCTCTCGGCAAGCCTTTGGGGGCAAGCGATGTCTGACGACGCAGATGTGATCATTGTCGGTGCTGGGCTTGCCGGCCTGAGCTGTGCGGCGACACTCGCATCGGCCGGACTTCGAGCCATCATCGTCGAGCGGGATGGGCGTGTCGGTGGCCGCGTCCGCACGGACACGGTGGACGGCTTTGCGCTCGACCACGGCTTTCAGGTGCTGCTGCCGGCGTACCCGGAAGCCAAGCGCGCGTTCGACTATGGGTCGCTTGGGCTGGGGATGTTCACGCGGGGAGCGCTCGTTGCGCTCGACGGCAAGCTTGCGCGCGTCGGCGACCCATGGAGCAACCCGATGTCGGCATTGTCGCTGGGCTGGCTCCGGGTCTTCGGCGTTGGCGATGCACTGAAGCTCGCAAAGCTCCGTGCCCGTGCCCGAAGCTACGCTGGCAGCTTGGGGACATCCACTCGCGATGAGCTCGCCAACCGCGGGTTTTCCAGCGCGACGATACGGCGTTTCTTCGAGCCGTTCTATGGCGGCGTGCTGCTCGACGCCAGCCTCGCCGCGCCGGCCGAGATGCTCTACTTCACGTTCAAGATGTTCTCTGAAGCTGGGGCTGCGGTGCCAACCGGCGGCATGCAGCGACTTGGCGAACAGCTCGCGGCGGGTCTCGACGCGGAGACTTTGCGGCTAAACACGCCTGCTGCGAGGGTGGGTTCGGGCGAGGTGGAGCTGGCAGACGGCGGAACGCTTCGTGCCCGCCACGTGGTCCTAGCGACCGACATGACCACCGCGGCCAAGCTGACGGGCGGGACCGTTGCCGACCACGGCTGGAGCGCGACAGAGACCCTCTACTTCGACGCCGTGACGGCTCCGACTCAGGACGCCGTGCTCGTGCTTGACGGTGACGGCAAGGGGCCATTGCTACACGCTTGCGTCATCAGCAACGCGGCACCCGGCTACGCGCCGTCTGGGCGTCACCTCGTCTCGGTGACGCCACGGCAGATCGGTCTGGCCGAAAAGGACGCGCGTGCCCATCTAAGGCGCTGGTTCGGCGCCGAGGTCGACCAGTGGCAGCTCATCGACCGCATCGTGGTGTCTCAAGGGCTCCCGAAGGGGCCGTTTACCCCCGACACGTCACTGCCGACCGACGCTGGCGTCGTCGTCTGCGGCGACCACCTCGCGACCCGTTCGATCAACGGTGCGCTCGCGTCGGGGCGCCACGCAGCCGAGTCGCTGCTCGACTAACGCGAGCTCCGACCGCAGTCGGTGGTTCCTCGTGTTTTGGCAGAAACGCGTCGCCCTCTAGCGCCGATCCGATCCGCGCCGGCGGGCTGGCTCGTCGTCTGCTGGCTGCCAGTCACTGATCGCCTCATCGAGCTCGATAAGCGACGTGGCCAGTGCGACGTGGTCGCCCTTGACGACGTCACGCAGAGCATCGACAGCACCGTGCACGGCCAGGAACCCGCCCTTGTCGCGCATCATCTGTGCGAGGTGGACGAACTCAGAGACCGTGCGCTCACTCGGCGCAGCGTCGAGCTCCATCCATGCAAAGCGCGCGTTGTAGGTGCTGACGGCTTGCGCCACGAGACGGGGTGGTGTCCGGGCACCCATGTCCATCGTCTGCCAGCCGCGCGATGTCACAACGCAGGCGAGCTGTAGCGACGGCAGGATGCCTGCGCCGCCTTCCGTGGCGCCGCCGACCGAGATCCGCCGGCCGCTGCCGCCGAGGAGCCCGCGGAACTCCTTGAGTGCTCGGGCGAGGAGGTCGCGCGCCTCGAGTGCCGTGCGGCGGTGGTCGGAGGTGCCGCGGCGCAGCGTCTCCAGCCGCGCAACCTCTGGACGGACCACACGTTCGATGACGGTTGCCGCAGAGTGACCCGCTAGGAAGAGCCCGAAGAGCACGGCGCGCGCGCCGTCATAGCGACCCTCGATGACGTCTGCCTGCAGCTGACCGCTGGCGATGTCGAGCGAGGCCCAGTCCTTCTTGAAGCCCGTCAGGTCTGCAGGCAGTCCGATGCGGTCTGGCCGCATGAGAATCGTCTTGTGCTTGCGCAGGTAGCGCATGGCCTCATCGCGCAGGATACGGCTCTCGCCGCGCGTCGTCGTGACGATCCGCAGTCGACCGCGCTCGGCCCAGCGTTGAACGGACGACTCGCTGATGCCGATGGCATCCGCAAAGTCTTTTTGAGAGAACCCTTCCACGTAGCCCCCTGGCGTGGTCGAGAACAGAAAATGCGTCTTGAACACTTGTGAACGTAACAGGTCTGCGGCCCAGGTGAAACGCGTGGCCCAGAAAATCCGCGGGCTCGCGGGTCGGAATATGTGAGCCTGCCGACTGGCCCGACGTTTCATGTTGCGCCGCGTTATGAGCGCAAGGTCAAGCGCCCCAGGCGAGGCGCTGATGACCGGTTGATGAACAAAAGGAGAGTGTTGGCCGCCCTCGGGTTGGCGGATAAGACGCGCTCTCAGCGATCGGCAACCCCCTGCGTAGCGATCGTGTGCTGGTCACGACGTTCGTTCGAGAGCGCCCGGCCCATCGAACGTGACGTGACGTCGTGCCGCCCGCGTGGCGGCGGCCGCGTGGTCACAACGCTGCTAGTCCCAAAACAAGCGCTCTTTCCGGCTACGACTTCCGCGATGCACTCGCCACCAGCGCCGGTGCATTCGCTTCGCTCACCCGAACTCGACGATGCTCGCAGGGCCTTCATTCGGCCGACGCTGGTGGCAAGTACTTCGCGTTCGCCTCGCTCGAAAATAGCGCCTGTTTGGGACTAGTCCCAAAACAAGCGCTCTTTCCGGCTGCGGCTTTGGCGATGCCCTCGCCAGCGACGTCCGTGCGTTCGCTTCGCTCACCTGAACTCGACGATGCACGCATCGCCTTCGTCCAGCGGACGCCGCTGGCAAGCACATC
>CALHXW010000334.1 GCA_938040325.1 uncultured bacterium
CGCAAGCTTGCCGCCGAACGAGATGCTCGTCGTGAGTGCCAGCTGAGAACTCCGAGCTCGGAGCTCGTCGATCTCTGCTCGGTATTGCTCGTCCGTCTCGTACCGTGCTTCATCGAAGTCCGGCAGCGTCGTCATGTGCTCGAGGAACACGTTCACGTGTCGGGCCATCACATTCGTGTGGTCAACGAAGAGCTTCGCGACGGCACCGGCAGGCCCTTCAAGCTGCTCGAGCATCAACAGCAACTCCATCTCAACCAGGGCACGGCACAGCTCTGCGGCACCGCCGAGAGTCTCCGACGAGGCCGACGAGGAGACCGACAACGTCACGCCCAGGTCTGCGTCAGCAATACCGTTTGGAATCAGTCCTGGACCGAGACTGAGCGCGAACGTTGGCGTGAGCTTGGTCCCGTTGGCGGTGCGTTCAGCTTTCAGCGTAAGCGAACCGCGGACAAGAAACGCCCCAAGGGGGACGCCGACGGGGAGCTTCACGCTAACCGTAGACCCGACCGTCGGCAGTGCCACGTCGTAGATCCACGACGCGCCCTCAGCAAAGAGCATCTCAAGCGTTGACGCCTTCGACTCTTTCTCGCCCAGCGAGACGTGGATCGTCTCTTCTTCGATGCCCAGGTCACCAGCGATCGAGAGCTTCTTGGTAGCCTTCTTGTCGTCGGGTAGCTTGGTGCGCTCCGGCTCGTACTTCTGCTGGTCCTTCGTGACGGTCTTGACGAGCGATTCTTTCGACATCTCTTGGCCTCCACAAGCAGCGCCGGCTGCGACGAGAATCGACACACCCGACGATCAATGAGTAGGTCTCGCTGACGTCGGCAGCAACCGCCAGACTGCCGATGTAAGACACGCGTAAGATCGAAACGTTAGGCAGATACAGGGCTTCGTGGCTGCGCGGCGGCAACAACTGATGCTTCGGCGATGCCGTCGACGCCTAGCAGCGTTCGGGGAAATGCGGTTTTCGGGACGAAGTGAGGCGTGCCGCTGGGGCAGCGAACGAGAGGAAACCCTGTCGGGACAAGGTGATCTCGAGATCGTTGGTCCAGTGGTGCGCATCACGAAGTCATCAGAATCCGCATTTCCCCGAACGCTGCTAGGTGACGACAGCCTTGGGTTCTGACCAGGTCAAGCCGTCTTCCACGCGGTAGGCGGTCAGGGCGCCGCCCCACACGCAGCCCGTGTCGAGGCCGACGCTCGACTCGCCCACATGAAGCCCGAGCGCCGCCCAGTGGCCAAAGAACACCCGCCGCGTCGGCCAGCTTCCCGCCTCAAACCACGGACGGAGCCCCTCAGGAGCGTCCGCCGGCGCCCCTTTGTAGCGGTAGTTGGGCACGCCCTCGGCGTTGACCATGCGAATCCGCGTCAAGACCGCAAGGGCGTCGAGCAGCTTGCCGCGCCGCTTCGAGTAGCTGGCCGCTAGCAGAGGTCCAGCCTGCGGGCCGGTGAGTGCTTGCGACAGCTCTGAAGACAGAGAGCGCGCCCTCTCAAGGGTCCACGACGGCGCCAAGCCCGCGTGAACGAAGAACGCGCCGCCTTCCTCCGCGGTAAGCGGCTGCTTGCGGAGCCAGTCGACGAGCTCGTGGGCGTCGCTGGCAGCGAGCACTGCCGCGAGCCCCGGTTCTGGTGGCTTTGGCGCGACCCCGAGCGCAAGTCCGATCAGGTGGACGTCATGGTTTCCAAGCACCACGACCACGTCTCCGCGTGCTTGCTCCTCGCGGATGAGGCGCAGCGTCTTCAGCGATGACGGCCCCCGATTGACCAGGTCGCCAAGGAAACGAAGTCGGTCGATACCCGGCCGGTAGTCGATGCGATCAAGCAGCCGCAGCAGCGTCTCGGCGCAACCCTGGACGTCGCCTATCGCGTAGGTCCAGCCGATCAGACGATCCCTTTACGCTTCTTGCAGCGAGCCTCGAGGCGCTGAACCCGCTCAACCGGGACCGCGAGACCTGACGCGAGCTCGGCGACCTCACGGCGCTCGCTCGGGTCCACCTGACCATCGGCGTAGACCCGCTCAAGGAGCTGATCGACGACAAAGTCTCGCGCCATCCCGTCGAGCGCTTCGAAGCGCCGCTGGCCAATGCCCAGGCCGCCAGCGAAGCGCGCGAGGATCTCGCTCTCGGCGCGGTCAACATGCTCGTCAGTGCACGCCAGAGCCATCGCGAGCGCCAACATCGCCTCGCGGTTGTCACCGGAGGTCTCGGCAAGCTCAGCGTTGGTCAGAGGCTCTTTGGCCGCCAGCTCGTCGATGCTAGGAACGCCCTCGCCTGCGAAGCCATAGAAGAAGTTGCGCTCGTCATCGCCAATGGTCCCGTCGGCAATCGCCACCTCCGCGAGCATGCGCCCGAGGATTCCACGGTCCCAAGCCGACGTGATCTTTGCCTTCGACAACATCACGGCAAACTCGGTCTGGAGCTCTTCGAAGAGCTTGGAGCTGACGTAGCTGCCTCGGTTGGCATCCCAGGTGAAGCGGTTGCTGTGCTTGGTGAACGCCTCCACGACGGCAGCTTCGACTTCGCCGCGCGACGGCGCCTTGCGAGAGCGCTGAGCACCACTGACCGCCTGCCCCGTCATGGAGCTTGCGAGCTGCCCCGCGACCCCGTAGCCGAGGGCACCTCGAACCATGCGAGCGAGGGAGTAGCGCACCGTCGACCACAAGCTCTGCTTGAGCGCGTCGCCTGCAGACTTTCGTGTGTCGAGCGAGCCGTTGCCAACCACCTCGTTACCGCTGACCGGACACCGAAACACGACGCGGACCGTGCTGCCTTTGACCTCGGTGTTGGCGACGAGCGGTGCAATCAGGTCGTAGGTAAGTTCTGGCATGGGTGTCCCTTGTCGTTGGGGGTGCAAAAGGCCGTTCGCGCCGGCGCCCGGATCTTGCCACTTGCCGAACAGGCCTCGCAAGTCGCTGTCGACAAACCTGCAATCGTGGGCCGGCTGGGCTACGCAGCGTTGCCTAGCGCATCGTCATCGAGGACCGACAGCTCGCCGAGCGCATCGCGGATCGGGGCGATGGTGCCCTGCTCCTCCCACACCTCAAGCCAGGGCTTCCAGCTCACGGTGCGCTTCTTGAAAAAGAGGCGCTCACGAGGCAGCTCAGGAAGATCGACCGTGCTCGGCCCGTCTGCGTCGACAGCCGAGATCGCCTCGCCCCGATGACGAAGCGGATAGAGCGCCTCGGTGCTGTAGTCCTCAGACGGCCAGACAACCAGCCCCCGATCGGCAATGTCGTAGCTCGGACGGCCCGGTAACAGCGACACAATGTGCTCACGCACGAGGTCGACGCCCGCGTACTTGTAGAGCCCCGTCAGTGCGGCCTCGAAGGCTTCGCGGCCGGCGGCGGTCATCGACGCAAGCCAGCCGACCTCGCTGAGCCCAGCGACCAGGTAGCGAGACTGCTCGTCGAACGCGACCACGACAGGGGTGTCGGGGTGGCCGGCGTGCTCGATGGTCACAGCGATTCGGTAGGGCGTCACGCCGACTCTCGTGACGTTCAGCTCGCTCCGGTCGAAGTGGGGCGTACGCCCGAGAATCGCCAGCAAACCGCGCTCAACGAAGCGCTCGACATCGTCGCTGACGTGGTGGAGCGCCTCGTGGTGTTTGCGGCTTGCCGCAGCGTTCCGACGACGCTCCGCCACACGCAGCTTCGCGTAGAGCTTCGGCACCGTGCCCGAGTGAAACCCAGGCCGAAGGAACCGGTAGATGGTCTCGCCATGGCTGCCCACGCGCACAGGCGCGAGGACCTGCTTTCGGTTGCCGTCGTAGATCCGCCACGTCTCCTTGAACTCCCACACAAGGAAGCCGAACACGCCAGGCAAGAGCACGACGGTCGTCCCAGCGATCGCGTTCGCAGCGACCGGCCCGAGAAACATCAGCGGCGCCGCGAGCAGCTCGGTCAGCACCAAGGTCAGCGGCAGGATGATCTTGTGGCTGACCGTCACCACCGGGAAGTGCTTGATCGGGTTGACCTGTGGCTCGACCAGCAGGTTGATGTAGAGCCGCACGAGGTAGGCGAAGAACGACCAGACCGTGGTCGCGACCGCCTTGAACGCAAGCGTGACCGGGTTCTGACCCGTCCGAAACCGCAGCCACTGATCGACCTGGTAGAGCCGCACTTCGACGAACGTCACGATGCTCTTAAAGAGCCTCAGCGTGCCCGAGATGATGCCCGGCACGATGTTGTAGCGCAGGCGGTGCCAGCTCCTGAGCAGCCTGTCGCTGACGAGTTCCTCCACCCGGCGGCCCTGGCGGCTGTTGAGCACGAGCGAGATCAGCAGCGTCACGCCAAGCCATGTCCACAGACCGGCTCGGATGTCAGTGCAGAGCCAGACGATGAGTGCCACGAAGAGCGCGGCGATGGCGGGCTTGAGCACGAAGCGCCGGAGCAAGACGTAGATCGGGTGTGAGCGGGCCCACACGACCGGCCCCCAGCGCATGAACGACGTGGGCAGGGTCACGAAGACTGCCTTGAGCGCGTCGCCGATGCCGCGGAGCCCAGCCATCGACCACCGGCGGACATCCGCGGAGTGGATCAGTGCCAGCAACACCCCGCCCACAATAAGAAAGCGCGGAAGTGTGAAGATCACTGGCATCTCGCCGGTGATCATCTTCACAACGGGCCCGACCATGTGCTGGGCGCCTTCGACCAGCACGAACGCCGCGCCGAACGGCAGAATGACGAAGCGAACCAGCGTGCGGCCGATGACGTTGGCAAACCCGAGCGAGCTCAGGCGCTGAAGGCCTCGGCGGTACACTTCGCCACGTCGGTAGGCGGCGTCGAGCTCGCGATCGAGGATCTTGTCGAGCCGTAGGAGGGCATCACCTCGGATAAGCTCGCCTACGCCGTCGAGATCGCTCAGCTTGAGGTCGTTGCGGGCCAGACCGTCGCGGACGTCACCGAAGGCGATGAAGCCGCGCTCGATCACCCGATCGACCAGCTCGGCGATCAGCTTGTCGCGACCGACGTCCTCAGGGATGTTTCGCGCGCGCAGCCCGGCGTCATCGAGGCACCGGCCGATGCTGTCGCTCAGCGACGCGCGCGTTGGCTTTCGCACGGCGGAGACGGCGGCTTTGAGCGTCGTCTGGAGCGACCGGATCGCCGAGCCTGCCAGGTTGCACGCGGGTAAGCGCGCCTTGGCTCGGATTAGATGGCGCAGGATGTACACCATGCGCTGGGTCGGCAGCGGGCGCTCCAGCGGTTCGCGTCCGAGCTTGGATATCCACCGTCCGAGGTGGACTTGGAACGCCTCGCGCTCATGGTCGACGCAGGCGCGCTGGAGATCGTAGAGCAGCCGTGCCTCAACCCGCTGCATGCCATCACGCGCCGAGGCGAGAAGCGGAGCGATGGCCGCACTCCACTCAGCGGCTGTCGGCCCGGCGTCGCCGCCGATGAGGCTGAGCCGTGTCGACAAGGCTTCGAGCGCGGAGTCGCGGTCCGTCGAGGCGCGACCGGCGAGCTCGACGTCGTCGGTGCGGGCAGCTGCCGCGTACCAAACCGCGGCGCGCGCGTCGTTTCCGCGACCGCGGGCACGACCGGCCCGCGCAGAGAACTTGCGTGCCCGCGACGCAGGTACAAGCGTGGTCTGTCCCGCCGACGGGCCGTCGTTTCGTCCGCTGTGTTCTCGGAGGTCGATCGGATCCGCAGCCGACGGTGGCCGAGAACCGATGAAGATCGCACGGGCATCGACCAGCCGGTCGAACGCCGCGTCGACCTCAGGCCGCCCGGCGAGTGCTGGCAGGAACCCGGCGATCAAGTGCGGCGCGAAGAAACGAAGCTCGCTGTAGAGCGCGATGAGCTCGACCATCGCCGCTCGTGTGCCCACGTCCTCGAGCACGCGCTCTTCATCGACGAGCACCGCGACGGCTTCGTCCCACGGCGTCTGGCCGACAACGTCGACCAGTTCAAGGGACAGGCGCTTGTCGGGCCCAAGCGCCCGAACGCAGGCCTCATCGACGCGCGCGTGAAACACGCGGCGCCAGAGAACGTCGGCAAGCTCTAGCCCGAGCGCGTCGAGCTCGTCGTCTTCTGGAAGCGCGACCAGCGTCACGATCAAGGGCAGGCTGTCGTGACGAACACCGAGCTCGTCTTCGTCGACCAGCGCGACGAGGACATCCCGCGGGACACTCGCGCACTCGATATGAGGCACTTGAGTGGCGAGTCCGCGAACGTCGAGCTGCTCCCGCATGATTCGCCGCACGACCCGTGCTTCTACGACCAGGGCCTGCTCGCCGTCGATGCTCGCAAGGACTTGCTGCGCAGCGTCAATGCTCATCTCAGTTCGCACCCGAGCGCAAGGACTGGTAGCGACGCCAGAGCGCCGCGCTCACCCGACCGCCAGACACGCCGCAGCGCAAAGCGCCTGCGTGTCCGGTCACCAACGAGAGGTGTCTGAGCGCCTTCCCAAGCGTCCGGCGTCGACGTTGGACAGGGGAAGTGGCTCAGGGCGTTACCTCACGAGGGGTCGTAGTCACCGATGAGACGGTCAACAATCGTCTCGGCAACCCATTGAACATGTTCGCGCCGTTCTTTCAACGCCTCTGCCCGCACGGGCTCTCCGTCAAAGAGCTCCGGCAGCGCGTTGGCGTACGTGTGGTAGCTCATCACCAGGCCAGAGAACGTGATGAAGAAGTGCAGGGGCGACAGCGGGCCTTCCTCGGGAAGGATCTCGGCGAGTTCTTCCTGCACCATCCGGCAGAGCGTCGACTGGTTCTCGCGCAGCTGAATGAGCTGTGCATCCTGACGTGCCAGCTCTTGGTTCACCAAACGTGAGTAGAGAGGATTCGTGTCGACGAAGTCCAAGTAGCTGTCGATCGCTTTTCGAACGCGTTCGTGGGGATCGCCCTTGTGGGAGAATACGCGCGCTAGAGACTTCGCGTGGTTGCGGTAGTAGCGCTCTAGCACCTTCTCGAAAAGCTGCGCCCGACTTCCGAAGTAGTAGAAGATCAGCGCCTTGTTTACGCCAGCGCGCTGGGCAACGTCCCGCATGCTGACGCCGTCGTGTCCACGCTCCGCCAAGAGCTCGTCAGCGGCCTTGAGGATCTGCAAGGCGCGCGTCGATGTCTCGATCGGCGTGCGCGTTCGGTTGTAGCTGGGCTTGTCTTGGGACTGCATGTGTCTCCTGCCGTAGGCGCTTGTCAGAGCTCCGTCACTGTAGGACCAGAATGCACGACCGTCCATGCTGACAGCACTTAAGCGCCGCACTTAGACGTTTGCGCGAAACCTCTTCGTCGGCTTGGCGTGCGAAATTGTAGGGGAATTGGATCCAGTCTGCCTTGGAAGAACCTGCGAGTCTAGCCTGCGCTCCTCATAAGAATTCGAGCGAGGACAGGGAGGTCATCGAACGTCTACATTTCCTGCAACGCCGCGACGCCGAAGCGACCTTTTCCGCCAACGAGCCCGCAGGCAAACTTAGGGTTGTAGCCAACTCCCTGTCCGGCCAAGCTAGGACCCGGTGTCCTTGCCAACACCGAGCATGGGTCAGGAGGTCCGGGTGTGACGAGTGTGCGCGACATCGAGCGAGACAACGACGACAGATCGTGTCCAGACCGGCCTCGCGAGCCGACGCGCACATCATGGCTCCACGGGCCAGTGCGCGCGGCACTGGACGAGTTCAGGCGGACACCATGACGCTTGACCGAACCAGCGCACCGCGGACTAGCCCTAAAACAAGCGCTCTTTCCGGCTGCGACGTCCGCGATGCACTCGCCAGCAGCGTCGGTGCGTTCGCTACGCTCACCCGAACTCGACGATGCACGCAGGGCCTTCATTCGGCCGACACCGCTGGCAAGCACATCGCGTTCGTCTCGCTCGAAAATAGCGCTTGTTTTGGGACTAGCAGCGTTCGGGAAAATGCAAAATCTGATGACTTCGCGATGTCCACCACTGAACCGACGATCTCTCGTCCATCACCCCAGCGGCACACCTCGCTTCGTCCCAGAATCCGCATTTCCCCGAACGCTGCTAGCAGGCTCTCAGCGCTTGTCGTAGCGCTCGTTTGCGTGACGGCGATGGGCACATTCACTGCCTGTAGTGATGCCCCCGAACAGTGCCGCGAGGTGAGCCTCACGTGTTGCGAAGACAACGCGTGCGTCATCGACACGTGTGACGACGCCGTCCTCGTCGTGACCGAATGCGAGCACGGGTGTCAGTCCGGGATGTGCCTGCCGGCCACGTGCGTGCCCGAGTGCACGACACCTTGCGGCCCAGATGGCTGCGGAGGTGAGTGCAACGAATGTGACAACGGCGAGACCTGCAGCGATGGCGCATGCGCGTGCCTCGAGACGCCCGAGGTGCTGTGCTGCGACGACAACACGTGCCTATCCAGCGGCTGTGGCGCGGAGCCGACCCTCCTCGGCACCTGCCCGTTCGGCTGCGCCAACGGCGTGTGTGCCACATGTGACGCCCCCTGCGAGACGGAGTGCGGCCTCAACGCATGCGGCCAGAGCTGCGGCACGTGCTCTGCCGGCGAGAGCTGCGTGGATGGTGCATGCGCATGCGTCCTAACCGCCGAGGTCGTGTGCTGCGACGGCGGTCTCTGTTCGCTCGATAGCTGCGGCGGCGTCTCCGATCCGATCGTGGCGTGTGACAACGGCTGCAGTGATGGCGCTTGCCTGCCCTGCGTGCCGAGCTGTGACGCCAGCGCCTGCGGTCCCGACGGCTGCGGCGGGTCGTGCGGCGCATGCCAACCGGGAGCGAGCTGTTCGGACGGGGCCTGCATTTGCCAACCGGCAGTTGCCAACGTGTGCTGCGCCGGCGACCGCTGTGAGATGGACGGTTGCGGCGAGGTGAGTGGGCCGGTCGAGGAGTGTCCGTTTGGCTGCCTTGAGGGCGCCTGCCTTCCCTGTGAACCGGCCTGCGATGGCCGTACGTGCGGCGCTGACGGATGCGGCGGCAGCTGCGGTAGCTGCCCGGTCGACTCGACATGCCTCAATGGCCAGTGCGAGTGCAACCCAGGCCCAGCAGCGGCCTGCTGTGGGTCAGCCGTTTGCGAGCTTGATGCGTGCGGCACCCCCATCGCTGTCACCGAGATCTGCGACCACGGGTGCCAAGACGCCCTGTGTCTTCCATGCGTTCCAAGCTGCGACGGCGCCGTCTGCGGGGACGACGGGTGTGGCGGTGACTGCGGCCAGTGCGGTCTTGGGGAGACCTGTGCGGCCGATGGGACATGCGCCCCATGCGTTCCCGACTGCAGCGGCAAGAACTGTGGAAGCGACGGCTGCGGCGGAACCTGCGGAACATGCGACCCAGGCGATGGCTGCGACCTCAGCGCCACGTGCGTCCCGGGGCTGACCGGGAACGTGACGCGTCAGTCCCGTGCGCCGACCGACGACCTGACAACCATCGGGCTCGTCGACGTTATTGCGGTCGGAAACATCGAGGTTGTCGCCACGACAAGCCAGGGCGAGCTCGGTCGAGCCGTCACCGACGCCAGCGGGGCCTACGTGCTCGGTGCGACCGCGCCGCCTGGGCTCGACGTTGAGCTGACCATCGTCGCGAGCATGCCGACGACACCCGCCACCCCGCTGCCACGCTTGGCCGTCTTCGATCCCAACGGCTCGGGCCCCATCAGCCCGAGCAGCCCCCACGAGCTCGGAGCTGCCTGGGCGTGGACACGGACCGTCTCCGCAGCCGACGCTGCGAGTGGCAACCTCGGGACCTTTGAGATCGGCATCGCCGAGGGCTCTGGTGCGCTCGCGATCATCGACGCCTTCAGCGAGTGGCTCGTCCGAAGTGAGAGCTTCTTTGGGCTGCCCGCCTCGGCGTTCCCGACCGTCGCGGTCTACTGGGCCGAGGGCTGGTCGCCCGCGTGCGGCAGCTGCTTCTACCCCAGCAACTACGGGCCTTACACGACTCCCGGCGCGGTCTCGTTTGACCGTCTCGTCGCCATCGGAGGCACCGTCAACGCACCACAGCACTGGACGCCGAGCCTGCTGGGCCATGAGTTCTGCCACTACCTCCACGACGGCATTGGTCACTTCCCCAATGTCGGCGGTGCTCACAGCTGGACCTCGCTGATCTCGCCGACGCTCGCCTGGACCGAGGGATTTGCGACGTTCTGTGGTCAGTGGCTCGTTGGCGACACCATCGAGCAGCCGCGGTACTTCTCGCGCCTGCAGGGCACCGACTACTGGATCGACATCGAACTCTTGGGCGCCGGACCCGACTCCGACGCTGCCAACCTCAGCTTTCTAACGTTCCCCAAGCCGACCTCGTCCACCGTCTTCCAAACGCTCAACGAGGCCGTCGTCGCGGCCATCTTGTGGGACATCTTCGACACCCACCAGGCGCCCCTCGAGATCGATACGGCGACGTTAGGCGCGGACGCCATGCTCTCGCTGCTCGACCCGCGGCTGACGACACCCTCTGTCGATGCCGGTTTCCCGAGCCAGGACCTGGTCGACTACCTCGATACCGTGGTGTGTCAGGGCCTCATCGACGATGCGGTGCTGACGCCGCTGCTGATGACGTTCCCGTACGTTGCCTCAAGCGCCGTCTGCCCGCCCTGACCGCTGACCGAGGCCGGCCGTAGGCCCCAGGGTTCGCCATTTCGGACGTCGCGCCACCAAGGCGCTGGGGCGCCCCCCGACATGCATCTCGCCGGCTTGCCGCGACGGTCGGCCGCGCACGCGCGCGGTTCCCGGGTGCCTTGACGGTCGCTTTCTTATAACGTCTTGGGAGCTGTCGCAGACGTGACCTCACCAACGCAACGCGCAGCAACTTAGGAGCCCGGACATGTCACACCCTCGCCGAATCGCCCTGAATGCCGTCGCCCTGTGTGCGCTGCTCGCCGGCTGCCTGGAGGGTGGCACCCGCGTCGGCTTCACCGATGTCGACGACGACGATGTCGTAGACGACACGGTCGTCCAGATCGACACCGCCACACCCGACACCGACGACCTCGACACCACGCCACCGCCGATCGACACCGCCGATCCGGACGGGGATGTGATGGTGGACACGGCGGTCGACACGGACACGGCCGCCGGCGAGTGCGTGCCTGGCGCCAGGCGCTGCCTGGGCAACATCGTCGAAGAGTGCGACGACGACGCGCGCTGGCGGGCGGTGGAAGCGTGCGGCGCCGCGGCGCTCTGCGTCAACGGCATCTGCGGCTGTCAGCCACTCTGTGACGGGCGTGCGTGCGGAGACGACGGCTGCGGCGGCAGCTGCGGCGAGTGCGCTGCCAACGAGGCATGCCTTGGCTCGCAGTGCGTGTGCCAGCCCCAGTGTGCCGGGGTTGAGTGCGGGCCGGACGGCTGCGGCGGCGTGTGTGGGACCTGTGCGCCCGGCGACGCGTGCAACGGACTGGGTCAGTGCCAGTGCGTCTCACAGTGCAACGGGCGCGAGTGCGGCGATGACAGCTGCGGCGGCAGCTGCGGCACGTGCGCCGACAACGAGATCTGCTCGTTCGGAGCGTGCGAGTGCGTGCCCGACTGTGACGGCAAGGAGTGCGGCTTCGACGGCTGCGGCGGCACCTGCGGCCAGTGCCCTCAGGGCCAACAATGCGACCCGCTCCAGCAGTGCTTCACCCCGCCGCCCGTCTACCGCGGTGTCTACGTGGAAGACCGCTGGTCCAACAACTGCAACACCTCCGGGACACCGGGTGCCGATATCGATGGCGTCGGCCTCTTCGACGCGGCCGGAAACCTCATCGGCCACTACGCCCAGAACCTGCGCAGCTCCATCGGCGACACGGAGTGCGGCAACAACGATGACGACCCCGACGCGGCGATCGGGGCGCCCGATGGCACCTCCGTGTCGCTCGAGGGCGGATGGCTGCTCGGCCGCTTCGGTCAAGGCGTCACGATCGAGGCGGGGATGACCGTCACCGTCTACGAGTTCGACGACGCGGCCGGCGGGACGGCCGATCCCTATGCCGTGTACCTCGCGACCAACCCGAACTGCGGCAACAACCCCAACAAGTACACGACCTGCTTGTTCTTGCTCAACGACCTGCTCTTCGGCACCCAGTCGACGGTCGTGCCGTCTTCCGCGTTCTAGTTTCCCGTCAGGCTAGTTCGTTGCAAAATTCGGGCGACGCTACGGCGCCGAGGTCAAGGAGCGAGACCCGCAGGACTGGCGGGTCAACTCAAGGGCGAGCGACGCCGAGATCGGTGCGCCGCGTCCGGAATTTGGCAACGAACTAGCCTGACGGGACACTAGACTAGACCTGCTCAGCCTTGGAGCCGACCCGTGGCCGCTGTTCGGCTGGCTAAGCCTTGGCTTTCCAGTCGTCGCAGTAGCCCTTCGGGTGGACAGGTCCGCCGAACTGACTGCACTCGCCGCAGGCACCCGCGCGGAGACCTTCGGTGTAGAAGTGGCAGTTCAGGCAGTTCTTGTCGGCGACCGTCGACATGTCGACGTAGTGCTTCTTGATGCGCTGGAGACGGTCTTGGTCCGCGATCGTCGTCGAGACGCAAGCGCTCTGACGCTTCGTGCCACCGCCGCAGCCAACCGCGAACAGACCTGCTGCCGCCACGCCGATGCCGGCAAGAAACTCTCGTCGCTCGATGTTGCCGTCGCTGCTCATGTCACCTCGTTGCAAGCGTGCCTACTTCGGGCTCAGCTCGTTTTTGCCCTTACAGGCGTTTCGATGTCCATAACTACACGCTTCCTTGAACATCGACAGCGCCTTCGTGTCGTTCGGCGCCGACGTCCCCATGCCGAGGTGGTACATCACCCCGGCGTTGAAGCAGGCCAGCGGCTCGCCCATTCCGCAGACCTTCTCGAAGAGCTCGAGCGCCTTGGCGTCATTGCGCGTGGTCCCGGTCCCGTGAAACACGTACATCGCCTGGTTGAGGCAACCGAGCGGGTCGTCGTCGTCACACGCTGAGAAGAAGCGAAGCCTCGCCTCGTCTTGGTCCTCCGGCCCGCCCTTCGCGGTCGCATGCAGCACCCCGAGGTTCACGCACGCCTCGGTGTGGCCTTTCTCGCACGCCTTCTTGTAGAGCGAGCGCGCTTTGACCGTGTTGGTCTGCTGCGTGATGACGCCGAGCTTGTAGCAGCCGAAGGCCTGCCCCTTGTTGCAGGCTTTCGTGAAGTGTTCGACCGACGCATTGAGGCTGCCACCACCTTCATTGCCGTAGCGCTGGACAGCGGTCTCGACGCACGTGGCGCTGTCGATGCCATTGCACGGCCCGTCTGGGACCTCTCGGCCAGCCGACGTGCGCGTTCGGCTCTTGCCGGCTTCGTCGCCGCAGAAGCGCTCACCACCGATCGAGCACGCTTGCGCGAGGTAGGCCTTCCCCTTGGCCGGGTCCTTCTTGCCCCCAGCCCCCGTCAACAGCATCGTTCCCGCCTGCTTGCAAGCCCGGGCGTCCTGTACTTCGCAGCCAGCCACAAACATCTCGCGCGCTCGGCCGAGGTGAAGGTCCCCGCCTTTTCCATCCTGCCAGAGCAGCCCCAGTTCGTAGCAGAGCGCTCCCTCGCCGAGCTTGCAGGCCTTGGCGAGAATGTAGCGTGCTCGCGGTAGATCCACGCGATGCCCTGACCGTCCCTTCAAGTAGAAGTCTGCGACGACCTGACACCCCGGGGAGTACCCCGCGTCACAAGCCGTGTCGTAGTGCTTAGCCGCAGCGTTGACGTTCTTTTTGACGCCGAGCCCGTTCTCGATGTGCCGGGCGAGCTCGAAACAGCCAAGAGGCTCGCCGCCCTTGCAGGCCAGCGTGAAGAACTCGACGCCACGTGGGTAGCTCTGCTCGCCGCGGTCGCCCTCTGACCAAAGCGTCCCAAGCTCCACGCAGTCGTTGAGCTTGCCGGCGCGACAGCTCGCTTCGAGCGCGTCGCGCGACTGCTTCGGCTTGGCGTCGGCCAAGGTGACCGTCAGCAGACAGGCCAGAAACATCCCGCTCTGCAAGACCCCAACGCTAACTCTCCATGCCGTCATGCTTGCCTCCCGCCGCGGCTACATGTGCCAAACGATGAACGCTTGTTGGTTGATTCCGATAAATCGTACCACGCGTGGCGCAGGCGCCCCTGATTTCCTTGCTCGATCGCCCGCTCCACCGTTGCGACGCCTGCGCGGCCAGTGGTACCAACACCTGCGGCGGCGCACGCCAGACGCCTTTGCTGAAGAGAGCACTTGTTGGAACCCGTGACGATCCCCGCAGCCCCGAGGCGCCGTGCAGAGCGCTGACGAGGTCCACGATGCGGAGCTTGTCCTCGTAGGCGGCGGCCACGCACATGTCCAGCTCCTCCGATCGTTCGCCATGCGCCCGCCGGCTGCACGCCTCACCGTCATCGTCGATGACCCGCGCGCTGTCTACAGCGGCATGGTGCCTGGCGTGGTCGCGGGACTCTACGCTCCCCATGAGGCCATCATCGACGTCGGCCGCCTCGCTCGTGCCGCCGGCGCCCGGCTCATCCTCGCGCCAGCAACGCGCATCGATCCCGCTGGCAAACGCGTCCATGTCGCCGGTCGACCGCCCGTGCGCTACGACGTCGCCAGCGTCAACGTGGGCTCGCGATCGCCGCCGGTACCAGGGCCTGGGCGCGCCGTCGCGACTCGCCCCATCGCCGACCTCATCCGACGCTTCGATCCGAGCCGCCCCGCTCCGTCAAGCCTCGCGATCATCGGCGGTGGCGCTGGCGGCGTCGAGCTCGCGTTTGCGGCTCGGGCCCGCTACGGCGCCGACGTTCCCATCACGCTCATCGAGGGCTCCGAGCGCGTCCTGCCAAGCCGCTCGTCCAGAGCGAGCGCACGGGTCAGAGCCGCCCTGAAGCGGCATCGTGTGACCGTTCGCACCGGTGTCTTGGTCACGTCGGTCAACGAGCACAACGTCGAGGTGAGCCCTGCAGGCACCGATGCAGACGCCACGCGGATCGACGCCAGCGCCGTCCTCTGGGCTGCCGGCGCTCACCCACCGGCCCTAGCCTCCGCCAGCGAAGAGCTGGCGCACGACGCCCGGGGGTTTCTCCAGGTTGACCGGTTCCTTCGCTGTGAGGGGGCTGACGGCCTCTTTGCCGCTGGCGACTGTGCCTCACTCGCTGGCGCGCCGCTGCCCAAGGCCGGTGTCTACGCGGTGCGCCAAGGCCCGACCCTCGAAACGAACGTGCGCCTGGCGCTGCTGGGTCGCCCGCTGACGCCGTACCGACCGCAACGCGACTTCCTGACCTTGATCGGCACCGGCGACGGGAGTGCTATCGCCTTGAAGTGGGGCTGGGTCGCGGAGGGGCGCTGGGTCTGGCGCCTCAAGGACCGCATCGATCGACGCTTCGTTCAGCGCTTCACCCTGGTGGATCCGCCCAGCGACATCGCCGCCATCGAGGGCGCCGACCCCATGGCCTGTGGCGGGTGCGCCGCCAAGCTCGGCGCGACCGAGCTCGAGCGGGCCCTCGCGTCGCTCCCGGAGCCACCCGAAGGCCTGGCGTCCGACCTCGCACGTGGCGACGACGCCGCGATCGTGTCCGCGCCGACGTCCGCCGAAGACGCCCCCCAGCACGTGGTCAGCGTCGACGGCTTCCGCGCCTTCGATGACGACGCCTTCCTGGTCGGCGAGGTCGCGGCCGTCAATGCCGTCAGCGACATCTACGCGATGGGAGCACAGCCACGCTACGCGGTTGCGGCTGTGACGGTTCCAAGTGAGGGCCCGCTCGCACGACGCGAGGAAACGCTCGCCCACGCGATGGCAGGCATCCGCCGAGTGCTCGACGACGCGCAGGTAGGGCTGGTTGGCGGCCACACCACCGTCGGGCCCGAGCTCTTCGTCGCACTGACCGTCGAAGGCACCTTGGCAGCGGGCACCACCGCCCTGACGAAGGCTGGCCTGTTGGTCGGCCAGCAACTCATCCTGACCAAGGCGCTCGGGACCGGTGTGCTTCTCGCAGCCGACATGCGCGGCTACGTCAGCGCCCACGAGCTGCTGGCGCTCCGAGAGCACCTGAGCTCAACCAACCGCGAAGCCGCCAAGATTGCCCGGCACGCCCACGCGACAGGCCTCACGGACGTCACAGGCTTTGGGTTCGTCGGCCACGCCCTCGAGATGGCGGCCGCGAGCAGCGTCGGACTCTCGGTGTCGCTGTCAGCAGTACCGCTGCTCCCCGGCGCCCAGCGCCTGAGCGACCGCGGCATGCGAAGCACGCTCTACCAAGACAACGTCCGCCAGCTACGCGCCGTGTCCGTGTTGCCGGAGGCCCAAGCCGACCCGCGCCTGCCACTGCTCGTCGATCCGCAGACCGCCGGCGGCTTGCTCTTCGGCGTCGATCCGAGCGCGGTCACCCCGTGCCTCCAAGCCCTGCAGAGCGCAGGCGTGACCTGCGCAGTCGTCGGCGACGTCACCGAAGACGCCCACCTGCCACTAACGCTAACACCCTAGCAAAAAAAGAGCATCGCTACCCCTACCCCTACCAATACGCGTACGCCTACCCATACCCGTACGCCTACCCATACCCGTACCCATACCCATACCCATACCCATACGCGTACCCATACCCGTACCCGTACGCCTACCCATACGCGTACGCCTACCCATACCCATACCCATACCCATA
>CALHXW010000335.1 GCA_938040325.1 uncultured bacterium
GATGTGCTTGCCAGCGGTGTCGGCCGAATGAAGGCCCTGCGAGCATCGTCGAGTTCGGGTGAGCGTAGCGAGCGCACCGACGCTGCTGGCGAGTGCATCGCGGAAGTCGCAGCCGGAAAGAGCGCTTGTTTTGGGGCTAGATCGACGTCACTGGACGCCAGGACAGCTCGGACTTGGTGCCGGTCCAGAACGCGCGGAGGCCGCCGGACGCGTCCAGCGTGACGTCGAAGCCGCCGTAGTAGCTCTGGTCGTGGCAGGTGAAGGTGAACGTGTCGCCGGTCTGCTTGGCGTCGTCGCACGTCGTGAGCGCCGAGTGCAGGCGCGGGTCGTCGGTGGTCATGGCGATGAAGAGCGCCGGCATCTGACGCGCCGCATTGGGCTGGTTGCGGATCTGGTGCAGCACGTGTCCAATCCCCTTCAGGCCGTCGACAACGGTCGCTCTCGTGCCGCTCGACGCCACGACGACACTGCGCCACGGCTCGTCGATGGCCGCCACACGAACGACTGCGTAGTCGAGCGTGTCGTCTTGGAGCATCGAGGTCGCAAGGTAGTCGCGCGGGTCGTCGGTCACCTGGATCTTCGCCTCTTCGACGAGCGCGAGCAGGCGCTGAGTCTTGAGCTCTCGTGCTGGACTGCTCTGCACGATTCGGACGGGGCCCGTTGCGGGTGCGATGACATCGATCCAGGCAACCATGTAGACGAGTCGCGGACACTGAAAGCGAACCACGTTGCGCTTGTTGAGCGTCGCCTTTGTGCACGGTCCTAGCGAGTAGCCGACGGCGTTGCCTAGCTCGCTCATGAGCTGTGGCAGGCGAGCGAGAGAAGCAGATGGCGACGTGCGCGCCTCAGCGAGGAGCGTGGGAACCGTGGCTTTGTTCAACCACCACAGACGGCCATCGGTCGCGCGACGCGCAAGCCGGCCACGCCAGTGCCCTTCGGGGCCCCGCGCGTCGTAGACGGTAAAGCCCTCTACCGTCACCGCCTCCGCGACGTCGACCCGCGAGCCCTCGGCCCACGGGCTGACCTTGGCGGCCTTGGCGGCGGCGGCAATCTCGACATCGGAAGGCACGGCGGGTCCGCTCGCTGCTTCTAAGGCCGGCTGCGGCCGCTCCTCGGCGGCATAGGCTTCAGCGGACAGCGTCAGCGCAGCAGCGAGCAAGACCAGTGCCTGACGTGCGGTGTTCATGGGCTCACTCTGGATAGGGGACGAACGCCGGTCAACTCCGTGCGCTGCTCCCCCCATAGGCGCACAATCCGCGACCCGCTGCGTAAAGAACGCGCAAAAACCGCCCTCTCGATGCTGTTGAAGGCCCTCAACGTTGCCCGTCCGCGGGCTGAGTGATAGGGCTTCGCCGCAATGATTGTACGCAAGTCAAAAGCTGAGATTGAGAAGATGCGTCGCGCCGGCCAGGTCGTGGCAGACGTCCACAAAGCCTTACGCGACGTGGTCAAGCCTGGTGTGACCACGATGGAGCTCGACCGTCTGGCCGAGAGCATCGTGCGCAAGGCTGGCGCTGTGCCCACGTTCAAGGGCTACCGCGTCGGCAAAGAAGTCTTCCCTGCCACGCTCTGTGTCTCGATCAACGAAGAGGTCGTCCACGGCATCCCCAGCGACGATCGCGTCCTCGAAGAGGGCGACATCATCTCGATCGACTGCGGCGCGACGCTGGACGGCTTCGTTGGCGACAGCGCGGTCACGCTGCCTGTTGGCAAGGTCACCGAAGAGGTCACGTTGCTGCTCGAGCGCACCAACGGCTCGCTCTACAACGCCATCGAGAAGTGCGTGCCGGGCAATCGCTTGGGCGACATCGGCCATGCGGTTGAGAGCTTCGTCCGCGAGTACGGCTACGGCGTCGTCGAAGACTTCTGCGGCCACGGTGTTGGCCGGCGACTCCACGAGGAGCCTCAGGTCCCCAACTACGGCATCCCTGGCACGGGCCGCCGACTGAAGGCAGGGTGGTGCTTGGCCATCGAGCCGATGGTCAATCTCGGCACCCAGGAGACCATCATGCTCGAGGATGGCTGGACGGTCATCACCGAGGACAAGAAGTGGAGTGCGCACTTTGAGCACTCCGTGGCCATCACGGCCGACGGTCCGATCATCCTCACGTCGCGCGGCGACGACCCGCCGGGTCCCTGGATCTCCGGCGCGAGCGGGATGTTCTAATGACCGATGAGGTCCTCGGCGAGCTGGCGGAGCTGCTCGGCAAGGTGCGGCTGCGGCTCGAGCGAGACGGCGAGCGCTTCGCCATCGGCTACGAGAAAGAGGTCCACCCTCTCAGCGAGCTGCCGCTCGGTGAGCTCGATCCCACCGACCGGCGTGCGGAGCTGCTCGCTGTTGCCGCTGCTTTCGAAGCAGCCGTGAAGTACCCCGGCCAAGTCTCCGGCGGCAGCGAGAGCTTCCGCGAGGCTGCTGCGCCCTTGCTTCCGAAGATCGAGCGCGCGCGCTTCGTCACCGCCTACAACGCGGTCGTCGGCGGTCGCAACGGCGGTGACGCCGAGCGACTCTTCGCTCGCGACTTCGGCGCCGGTCTGGTCGTCTGCTACGTGCAGGACCAAGGCTGGCGCTTTGAGTACATCGTCGACGGCTGGGTCCGCGGCTACGAGACGTCACCCGACACGATGCACTCGGTGGCACGCTCCAACCTGTATGCGCGTGCCGAGATCAGCTACAAGCTCAGTGAAGTGGCGATCGGCGATGGCTACGACGCGGCTCGGGCAGCGTGCGTCGACGACGTGTTCTACGATCGAGACGGCGGTGCCGGCATCGAGCTGGCGATCCCAAGCCGCGACCTTCTGATGATTGGTCCGAACCTCAGCCCAGAAGCGGTTGCGCACGCGTTTGAGACAGCGGCGTATCCGATCAGCGCCAAGCGCCTTGTGTTCAAACACCACCGCGTGAGCGTGCTAGCGGACTGAGACCGAGCCCTCTGGGTCCTGCGCGCACCGCTCGTCAATCGTGCTGGACCTGCGCCATCGGCACCCCAACCTGCTATGGTTCGGCCGATGCCATTGGTTCCCAAGTCGCAGGGTGCCCCTCATGAGGCCCAAGCTATCGGTTGCTACGTCCAACGTGCGTGCAGGCTCGTTTCGCCAGCGACTGCGGCCGAGAACACCGGTCCGTTGGCTTCCCACCAGCCTCTACGGGGTACTGAGCCGGTGGTCGGCGTCGCTTCGTCGGCTACTCATCCCGATAGGTTCGGTCCTCGGTCCTTGAGCACCGACCCAATACCCTCGTCGATCCAGGCGGCAACCAACCGCTCGGTGCTCTAGTGGTGGTGCGGAGCCGCGAGGAGTGGCTGGCCTACGCATGGTCGATCTTTGAAGAAGGTGCCGACCAGCACGCCATTGCCGCCGACTTGCACGCGCAAGCGGCCGCGCTGCGCGCTTCTGGCGACGATCCGACATTGCTCGCAACGTTCTTGATGTGCGTGGCGTCGTTCAAGCTGGTCTGGCAGCACGACGAGCGCGAGGTCCTCTCCCTCGTGAGTGAGGCGCTGACCCTCGTCGATCCTGACAAGGACTCGCGCCTCTTTCTCGACACGATCAACCTCAAGGGACTCTCGTATCGCGAGTCAGGCGAGCTTGCTCGTGCCTGCGAGGTCTTCACCGCAATGCACCGGCGTGCCCTCGCGAGCGACGATCGGAAGTACGAGTTCAAGTCGCTGTCGAACCTGGTGCACGTGTTCATCGACCTCGGCGACTATGCGGCGGCTAGCGAGCTCGCCCGCGAGACGATGGCGCTCGTCACGGAGCGGGCGACGCATCCCCTGCAGCGCTGCGAAGTCGGTGTCGCGTGTCTGACCGCGATGGTTCAGTCGGGACGTTGGGAAGCCGCTGAGGATGAGCTTCCGCTGGTGGAGGCGCTCTTTGCCCAAGTCCATCGACGCAGCGGCTACCTCATTGGGATGCTCAACGAAAACCGCGCGGCACTTGCGCTCCACCGCGGCGACCTCGGCTTGGCGCGCGAGATCGGGGTGGCGTGGCTCGCGTCTGCGAGCGCTCGGTTTTCTGACCCCCGCGCACGCATGTACGGCGTGTTGGCAGACGCCGCGATCCTTGAGGGCAACGGCTCCGAGGCCCTCGAGCACGTCACTGCAGGCCTCGAAGTGCTTCGCTCGCGGGTCGGCGTCACCGGCTCAAGGCTCCTTCGCCGCCGGGCCCATGCGCTGCGGGTCCTTGGGCGCCATGACGCCGCATGGCAGGCGCTCGAGCACTCCTGCGACGCCGCCATCTACGGTCGAAGCACCTCACTGGGCAATGCCCTACGCCGCCTGGTCGACCGCTACCTCGACGAGGTGAACCATCAGCGTGAGATCGAGATTCAGACCGTCAACGACGCGCTGAGAACCGCCAACCGCGACTTAGAGGCTGCACGCTCTCGAGCCGAGAAGGCCGCCGCCCTCAGGCGCCAGTTTCTCTCGTCGATGAGCCACGAGATCCGTACCCCGCTCCACGGGATCATCGGTCCCCTCGATGTTCTCAAAGAGCAAGACCTCGACCCGCTCTCCGTGGAGCTCGTCGAGATCGTCCAGACCTCGGCGAACCTCACGCTCGAGGTCGTCAACTCCATCCTCGAGTTCGGCCGCATCGAGAGCGGCCGCCTCGATCTCGACCCCGTCGACGTCTCGCTTTCACACCTCGTCGCGGAGGTCTTCGAGATCGTCAGCGACGCGGCCGCTCGGCACAACAATGCCTTGGTCTCCTCGGTCGACCCGGACGTCCCGGACGTCGTTCGCCTCGACGACCGGCGCGCAAAGCAAGTGGTCCTCAACCTCGTCGCCAACGCCGTGAAGTTCACCCAGGACGGGACGGTCCAGGTGCACGTGTCCACGACCAACGAGCCGTCGCTCGGCCAGGCCGCGAACGTGGCGCCCGCTGTGACGTCTGGCGCTTCGTCGGAGCGCTGGCTGCTTGTCCGCGTGATCGACGATGGCGTCGGGATCGCACCCGAAGCGCTCGAAGAGCTCTTCGAGCCCTTCGTTCAAGCGTCCATGCGGACCGCGCGTGAGCACGGCGGCAGCGGGCTCGGTTTGGCGATCGCCCAAGGCATTGTTCAGACCATGGGCGGGGAGCTAGGCGTGGTCAGCGAGCCAGGTGTCGGCTCGGTCTTTTCGTTTACGACGCCGTTGGTCGAGCTCGACGCATAGCCGAGCTCGGGTTCGATCGCCCGACTACTCCTGCTCGTTGACGTTATCGACGAGCACCACGTCGATCATCACGGCTCGTGTGGTGTTGTCGGGAAGCGTCATCGACAGGTTGAGGACCGCGTTGGCGCCGACGTACGGGTCAGCGAGATCCGTGTAGAAGATCAGCGGAATGGGGAACGTCCTGTAGCGCTCGACACCGACCATCGGCGTCGGGTAGGCCAGCGACACGAAGTCTCCGACCGCCTGGCCGTCGATCTCGGTGAAGAGGTTCACCTCGGTCGGTAGCGACGTCGCTCCGCCGGGGAAGCCGTAGTCGAGCGCAATCTCGATGTGGACCCCGCCTTGAGGGCCCTGGATGATCTCGATCTCTTGCCCGGAGACGAACTCAGTGAACACCACGCCGGCGGCATCGAACTGGCCGACGACCATGTCGACCGGCGGCAGCGACGTGTCAACGGGCTCGAACGTGTCGTCTTCGACGGTATCGGGCACGTCGTTGTCGTCAGAAGTGTCGGTATCGGGCTCGGGCCCCGTGTCGACGTCATCCATCGTGTCGACATCGCCAGACACCTCGTCGGCTTCGTTCACGTCGGCGTCCATATCGACCACCTCGGGCTCGTCCACCTCGCTGTCGATCACGTCAGCGTCGGGATCGGGGTCCGGGTTGCTCATCGTTGGCAGTGACGGGATCGGCCCGGGCGGCAGATCATCGCGGGGCGGTCCGTAGTGGAGCAAAGCCCCCTGGTCAAACTGAGCAGCCGAGAGCAGCCGTCCGCCCGCAACCCATGCGTCTCCACGCGGGTCGACCCACACCGCATGCCAGTCTTTGATGACGGGCGGCAGCGGCAGGGTGGCCCACTCGCCGTCCTCCCGCTGAAAGACGGTGCCGATAAGCCCGGCTGCGTATGCGGTGCCGTCGCTGCTCACGTAGGTGCCGTTGAGCAGCGAGTACGGGCCTGGGGAGGCGTCACTCCAGTCATCGCTAGCACCGCGCTCCAGGATCAGCGCCTGTGAGGTGCCGCCGACCACTACCATGTCATCGCTCGCGGCGCCGTGGAGCGTGACCAAGCGTGGCTCACCATCGAGCACGGTGTGGCTCCAGTCGCTGCCGTCCCAGTGCAGGACCGTGCCCTTCTCGCCGACGACGTACACGTTGTCAGCAGCGCTACCCCAGGCCTTGAAGAGCGTCACGTCATCAGCAACGCTCGCTGGTAGGGTCACCGTCGAGGCCCCCTCCGGCGTGATGCGCACGACCGTGGGCGGGCCGGTGTCGGGGAAGACGTAGCCGCCAACGGCCCAGAGCTCGCTGTCGGAGGCACCCCAGACGCCGTAGAGCGTCGCGTCGGTGCCGGTGTCGATGGTCTCGGCAGTGCCGCTGCTACGGTCATAGCGGAACGCGCGTCCGTTCTCGCCGACGAAGTAGACGAACTGGTCGCCAGGCCCCGCCGCCCACCAGACATGGCCACCTGCCGGGTCTTGGGCGCGCAGGTCGATGCGCTCCCACCCAGTGCTCGTGCCGTGGGCAATCAGCGGACCTTGACCGTCGTCTTTGTCGGCGCCAACGACCCAGATATCGGTGGGGCTCTTGCCCCAGACCGCCAAGACCGCGCTGGAGAGGTCCTGCTGGTTGACCCACCAAGAGGGTTGTCCCGGCACGACCGTGTCCGTCGGGTCGGCATCAGGAGCCGCCGTGTCCGAGACATCGTCAACGACGTCTGCGTCGGCGATGTCGGCCTGATTGCCAGAGGTACTGTCGCTACAGGCGCCCAGCACCACAGCGATTGTGAGGGTTGTGATCGTTGGCTTAAGCATGCTTGCCACAATAGTCACCCGCAGGACTGACCGCAACGCATCCGCCCAAATGCGAAACCGCCGCTTCTTCACCCCTCTCAAAGCGTCCGGAGCAACCCGCGGGAAACGGCCCGCGAGACCCCATAAACCCGGAGTGTTTGGTCGCTGTCGACGGGGGATCGTCACCTCATGTCACAAACCCGTAGCGGCCGGCCCGTCGACCGTGTAAACGCGCGCTATGTTGGAACTCTCAATCGGTGCAATCGCGCTCTTCGGCGCATTCGTCCAGGGCACCATCGGCTTCGGCTTTGGGCTCATGGCCATGGCGCTGCTTCCCTTTGTGGTGCCGGTGAAGTTCGCGATTCCCTTCGTGGCCGTGTTCACCATGACGACCAACATCATCATCAACATCCAGCTGCGCCGCCACTTCCGCTGGTGGCGCGTCAAACCCATCGTCATCGGTGTGGTGCTGGGCGTTCCCCTCGGGATTTTCTTCCTCAAGCAGGTCGACGAGCACATCGTCAAGCTGATGCTGGGTGTGTTTCTCACGGGTTTCGCGCTTCATGCCTTGCTCTCGAAGGCCGCTGCCGACCGCCCACCCATCGGCGATCCATGGGGCTACGTCGCAGGGTTCTTCGCGGGCATCCTCGGCGGTGCGTTCAACACCGGCGGTCCGCCTGTCGTCGTCTACACCGCGGCGAAGCGCTGGGACAAAGACGCCACGAAGTCCACGCTACAGGTCTCGCTCTTTGTGACCGGCGTGGTTCAGCTCACAGGGTTCGCGGCCACCGGAATGCTCACGTGGGAGACCCTCCGCTTCAACCTGATCACCTTCCCTGCCGTGCCTCTTGGCGTGTTGCTTGGGACGCTGGTCTATAACCGCGTCAATCAGCGGACCTTTCACCGTGCCGTTCTGGTGCTGCTGCTCATCATCGGCATCAACTTCATCGTCCGGTTCGCACTGAGCTGACCGGCGGGCCATGCCGCGCTGGACTGCCCCCGCTCCCACCGCCGTGGGTCCAAGACCGAGGACACGGAGGACGGCATGTACCGGCGCACACGATCGACTTGGACTCACACCAGCCTGCTGGGGCTCGCGGCGCTTAGCCTGCTCGTCGTAGGCTGCGCCAGCGCTGCGTCCGTGGATCGTCGCACCCACGTGCCAAAGAGTCAGTTCCCGATGGCCGACAGCGATGGCTCGTCGGTTGCGGCAATTGACACCGCCACGATGCGGCAGATGGCTGCTTCCGGAGCTCCTGTGGACAAGATGGCATGGCAGACCAAGCTCAAGGCCCACGCCGCCTTCCTCAACGGCGGAGGAGCCGACGGCCGGTGGCAGACGCTCAGCGCGTCCGGCCTCACCTTCGCCATCTACTCAGGCAAGTCCAGCAGCGGGGAGCAAGCTGTCTTCCGCTACGCCCGCTTCGCGCCCGGCCTCCAGCTCGGCGAGCGCTCACTGGCGTTCGCATCGGTCGTAGGCGCCGATCTCCGAGGCCTCGACCTTCGCGGCGCCAGCCTTCGCGGCCTGATGGCGATCGACACCGACAGCCGAGCCGTCGACTTCCGCGGCGCCGACCTGCGCGGTGCTGACTTCTCGCGGTCGGACCTACGCGGCGCCGACTTTCGCGATGCCGACCTGCGCGGTGCCGACTTCGAGAACTGCGATCTCAGAGGCGCCGACTTTCGCGGCGCCCAGCTCGAAGGCGGCCGCTACCCTGGCGCCCGGTTTTCCGCTGACACGGATGGCGAGCTCTAGCTAAGCGGAAGTTGCAGCCGGAAAGAGCGCTTGTTTTGGGCTAAATCTCGAGCCGCCCGCGCGAGCGCATGCGCAGAGCGAGTCCGCCAAGGACAAGCGCGAACACCCACCACGGCGACGTGCCGGCCGCCGCGCGACAGCCGTCGTCGGATGTTGACTGGCCGCCGGTGCCGGTGTCTCCCGCGACGTCGCTGCCGATGTCTGCAGCGTCCGGAGCGTCGTCGCCGGTGTCGGCCTGGCTCGTGTCGGTCTGGCTCGTGTCGACGCCCACAGGTCCGGTCGTGTCGATCGCGGCGGTGTCCGTGCCCGTGCTTGCGTCTTCGGTCGCGTCTGGCTCCGGCTCCGGCTCCGGCTCGGGTCCAGGCTCCGGACCGGCCTCCGGCTCGGGCTCGGGCTCCGGCTCGGGTCCCGGATCAGGGCCGGGCGGATCCTCGCTGTCGACACAGGTGGCCGCACCGTCGCAGGGCCGCAAGAGCAGCGCGCCCGTGGTCACGCCGAACACCGCGATGGTCCCTCCGCCATCGCTCGCTGCGGGGGCCATGCCGTTGCCGTCCCAGACAAGCTCGAACGCTCCCGGAGACGGCTTTGTGATCACGAGGTCGGTGGGCGTCGGCACCGCGTTGAGCGACACGGCCAGGGTGGCGCCAAGGTCGCCGGCGACGACACTCGCACTCAGCGAGCAGGCGCCGGTGCAGCGAATCAGCTCCTCACCGTCGGCGACAAGCCGCACGCCGTCGATCATCGCAAAGCCCGTCACGTCGCTGCCTGCACGTCGGATAAGCCCCGCCGCGCCTTCGAGGCTGTCCCCGTCGGCCAGCACGGTCCCGGAAGCCTCCTCAGGGGTCAGCCAGCGATCGCTGAATCCGCCGTCGGCGTAGTCCACGGCCGCGCCGCCGGTGGCTGTGACTGCGGCGAGGGTGCCCGGGACTCCGAAGGGCGCTGGGCGCCAGATGCTGATGGTGCCGAGCTGTTCGGCGGTCGCCCCGACGAACACGCCGGCGATCGCTTCCTCGACGTTCCAGTCGGTGGCGTAGCTGCCTGCCTGCGGCGTCCAGTCCAGAGCGGTCGAGCCAACCACGTCGAGGCTGATGGTGGGGCCCTCGGGTGTGGTCCAGACGAAGCCCGGCATTCCGTCGCTGCCTCCGTCGGTGCGGGTGCCGCGGCCGCGCCAGCTGAGCTCGAGCGGCAGCGCGCTCGTGGCCGTCAAGTGATCGACGATGACGACGTAGCGCTCGTCGACCAGTCCAACCATCCGCGAGACGCCGTTGCTGTAGAGGTAGTTGGCGACTCGCGTGTGGGTCGCGTCCAGCAGCCGGTGTGACACGCCAGCGACATCCTGGCTGTCGAGCTGAGTCGTCATGGTGATGTCGCTGACGTCGGTGACGTAGGGGGCCTTGCCGTCCACGAGCAGCAGGTTCTTGTTTTTGGGTGACAAGAAGAGCGAGCGGTTCGCAGACGTTGTGACCGTAGGGCCTCCGCTGCCGGTCGGCACCAGCAGCGCCTCGAACCCGTGGATTACCAGGTCGAGCGGGTTCTGCATGTGGTGGCGCGATGCGATCGCCCCGGAGCTATCGTAGTCGGTCGCCGTGATGGTCGAGACCTGCAGCGCATCGCTGGCGTGGCTCGTGCGGAGCACGCCGAGGTGCGTGTCGGGCCCGAGGAACTGGGTCGGGGCCCAGGTGGGCGCGGCGGCGGTGACGTCGAGGGCGTCGATGAAGAAGCGAGTGACCGCGTGGTAGCTCTGGTTGCTGTAGTTGTGGGTGTTCTGGGGGCTGTTTTCCCAGGCCCAGAGCATCTCTGGCGCCCGGGAAGGGTAGGCCGTCAGCAGCACATGCCAGGGGAATGTGTTGGCGATACCCTCTTCGAACGGCGGCGACTGGCCGTCGGGTTGGCGCAGGGCGAACGCAGCGTCCACAAGAGGCTCCAGCGGACCGAACCAGTCGACGCCCGCGGCGTTCTGGAGGTGGTAGGCCGTCGACGCAAGGTTGTTGAGCGAGTAGTTCACGTACCACGCGCTCTCACCGTACCAGCCGGTGGCGCTGGCGACGCGATCGAGCGACGCAGCCACGTAGCTTGTGCCGACGTCGAACCACGACTGAGCATCGGGGTCGCCCCGAAGAGCGAGCGCGGTCGTGATGAGCGCGGCGCCCCCCTTGACGCCCCAGTTGTCCTGGTGGCCGGGGATGCCGAAGCCGCCAGCGAGGTTCCAGTCATCGCGCATCGCGTTGGCCCAGTTGCCGATCCGAGCGCGCATGAGCGTGTCGTCGGCGTCGGACAGCCCAGCGCCTGCGACGAGGTCATAACCCTCGGCGAGGCTCTGCAAGCGTCCGCTGTCCTGGAGGATGTGGATCGCTCCGGGCGGGGGGCTCGCGAACTCGAACACGCTGTCGACCGCCTCGCGCGTGCCGATGCCACCGATCGCCGCGACGACGACGTCGGCGTATGACGAGAACGCGGCGGCTGCAGGCGGCGATTCGCCAAGTACATAGAGGAGTCCAGCACCCTTGGCGACGCGGGCACGCGTGTCGTCGTTGGCGGAAGCGAGGCTCGCCAGGCGCCCGTCGACCCAGGCCTTCACGCTGGCAGCGGTCGCGCTGGTGACCGGGTGGGCTGCTCGCTCCGCGAGTGCGTTGGGGTCGCTGCCGTCAAACCAGAGCGTCGGGTAGTCCTGGGCTGCGGGCAGCGTGCCAGCGGGTGGAACCACAAGGCCCGCGTGTGCCGCGCTGGCCGCGACAACCGTGGTGGCCGCCAAAGCGATGGCAAGTGTCCAGCGTGACATGCGTGCTCCCCGAGTGTGTGCGAGGAGAGGAGGTAGCGCTGTCACGGGGGACCGTCAATCATCCGGGCGGCGGGCGCTTCGCATGTTTGTCAGCTCGGCTGACAGTGTGGCTCGGGCGATGCTAGAACACGCCTCGTCGCGCCGTATTCCGACGCATTTATTCGAAAAATGGTGCCATGAATTTCTTCGCTCCGGGTCTCGTCGGACCGAACCAACCCTGGAGATTTACGATGATTTTACGACCATTTACAATGGCGTCGGCTCTGTGCGTCCTGAGCCTTGGCGCCTGCGATCTTGTCGGCGGCGATGAGGCACCCACGAGCGAGTTCACTGGGATGTACACCATCGACATGTGGACCGCCGTCGAGCAGGAGGGCTGTGAGGACCAGCTCGGCACGCAGACGCTCCCAGCGGCCCGCTTCTCGGTGGTTCCGTTCGCGGACATCGCCGGCAGCGGGCTCTTTACCTACGCTTGTAACGAGCCCGACGACTGCGCGGACCAGCAGGATGACCACCTCGTTAGCGGACTCGTCCCGCTCTCGTTCCGCCTTGATGGTAGCGATGCCGACGGCTGGACGGGCACGAGCACCGGAGCGTCGACCAGCGGCGAGACCTGTGCGGTGTTCGAGGTCACCTCGGTGCTCTCGCGCGAAGGCACGGGCCAGATCCGTCGTTCCGACCGGACGGTGACTGGCACGTTGCCGTTGGTGGACGGAAAGTGCCCAGAAGGCGCGGTCATCGCTCAAGTCCCGGAGGCCGAGCGCTGTGTCGGCACGGCCGAGCTCTTGGCCACGTTTGAGGGACCTGTGCCGCCCCTTCCGGCCGAGTAGTGAGCAGGCGTCGGCGGTCGCGCGCACTGTGCGCCCGCCGCGCCTGAGCCTGAACGCGGCGCCTTTGCTCCGCCGCGCACGCGGGCGGTCAGCGCGCTGGCGGGCCGACGAAGGGGTGCCGCAGTCGGTCGATAAGCTCGATGGCGTTGCTGGCAGAGATGTGGAAGTGGTTGAAGCGCACGATGCCGTCGCGGTCGATGATGACGATCCAAGGCGTGCCGCGTGTCCGGTAGCGTCCCATCACGGACTCCCGCCGGTTCTCACCCCGCACGTCATGGCCGAGAGGAATCGTGAGTCCATGTCGCTCGAGGCTCTCGCGGCCGCGCTCGGGGGTGTTGACGTCTTCGCCCTCGAACACCGTCTGCACGGTCAAAAAGCCCACGTCGCCGTCGGTGCCGTATTCTTTGATGAGGCGGTCGATGGTCGGGAACCCGCGGCTGTGACAGCCGGGGCACCAAGACTGAAAGAAGAAGAGCACGACGACGTCGCCGCGGTAGTCGGTGACGTCGATGCTGGAGCGGCCTTCCGGCAGGTTCGTCCAGTTGGTGACCTGTAGGGCTGGGGCCATGCGACCCTTGATGCCGCCTCGTGCCCGCGCTTCTGGTCCTAGTTGTGCAGACTGGAAGTTCGTCCCTAGAGCACCGAACGGGTGGGTAGCGTGCGACGTCAGGCAGGCTCGGCCGTCCCGATCAGCTTGATGACGTAGGCCGAAGCCTCAAAGTTGATCACGCACTCACGTCCTAAGGCAACCGACCGAAACGTCCAACGCTCGCCGTCCGTCACATACGACACCGGCAGCCACTCAGGGAGCAACCGCAGGAACTCCAGCGTGTCCGATGCTTCGGCGCCTACGACCGTGAACGGCACCCACGTGCGCAAGGGCTCGCCGCTGGTGAAAGCGTCGAGCATCTCAAGTGTCCACGCCGGTACGACGCTCTCATCGGCCAGGTCGAAGTCCGTGATGGTCGCGTCGATCGCGTCGCTTGCCGCAGACGCAATCTCGGCGCCGAGTGCCGTGACGGCACGTTTGAGTCGATGCATCAGCTACTTCGTCGGGAAGGCAGTGTTGATGTTGTATTTGCCATCGACAACCTGCACGTCGACATGGGTATCGGTTGCATCCTCTTCCGTGTTCGCCCGGGTGTAGATCGTGCCACCAGCAACGCCGATCTTTCCGTTGAGACCACGCTTGCGCCCACTGCCTGAGTTCTTCGCAGCGAGGAGCTCCGCCGCCTTCTTAAGGGCCTGTTCATGTTGGCTGTCGGAGTTGAACTTCGAAGACCCTGGCGCGCCAGCAGGCACACGACTCGCACGACCCGAAGGTGCGATGCCGGTGTTGAGCCGGTTGACATGCTGCTCTTTCGTGGTGTGAGCACCGTGGTCTTTGTAGCTATGACCGCCACCTGCATCGTACGTCGAGGCCGTGCCGATATCGATCCCGGCGACCCAGAGCTCACCAGAGCCGTCGCGCTGCACGGCCTTCTGTTGGACCGCGCCACCACTTGGTCCGCCACCTGTCATCTCGTCAAGAATCGACGATGCTGACTGGCCTGCAACGACCGCGTCGGCGACACGGTCGGCGTGTTGCTCGTAGCCATCGCCGGCCTGGCCGACACCGCCCTTTAGCGAGACGCCCGACTGCTGCTGAACGACGTGGGCCGCTTCGTGCGCCGCGGTGTGGAGGCTTGGGCTCGTTCCAAACGCAACGCTGTTTCCGGTTGCATAGGCCTCTGCGCCCATCGCACTGGCTCCCTCGGCGGCCTTCCCGCCGACATGGGCCTGCACGTTGGAGATATCATGGTGCCCAAAGGCTGCTTGGATGCGGTCACCGTAGGGCAAGGCGCCACCGGAACCGGAGATGCCATGAGCTGCAGCGGCATGGACATCGCCTTGGCCACCACCTCCACGCGCTTGGACGCTGCCGACGCCATCTGCTGGCGGTGTGAGAGCTTCCTGTTGTTGAGCAAACGTCATGCCTGCGAGCTGCTGGCGAAGCTGAACGGACCGACTGGAAGCGCCGGGCGACTCTCCTTCGTCCTTCTTCTGCTGAACGGACGCTTTCGAACTGTCGCGTGACATCGCCATTGCGACTCCTTGGGTGCTGCTCGGACCGACCTCGAGGACGGTAAGCCCGTCACCCCCTCATAGCAAGCACCAAACCGGCTCAATGCGAGCCGCACATGCAGCCGCCGTTGGGGTAGAAGGTGATGCGGCCCTGCACGCCGATCGCGGCGTAGGGGTTGAAGCCCATGTGCAGATCAGGGCCGACCGAGACGATGAAGCTGTCGCTGACGTGATAGGCGATGCCGGTGTAGAAGCCGACGCCGAAGCTTGAGTTGTCCACGCCACGCGCCTTTGCCTTGAGCGCGGTCCATCCCACCAAGGCCGAGTTGTGCCAGAGCACATCGCTACCGAAGTCGTGCAGAAAGTTGATGTTGGCACCAGCCGCCAGCGTTCGCTCGGCGTCGCCGTCGTGCATGACCGCTGACCCGCCGACCCCGCCGCCCCAGCCGTTGCCACCGAAGAGCAGCAGGTTGGCCGTAAGGCTCGGAGCGAAACCGCTGATCGGGCCGGACACGGCCGCGTGCCCGCCTGCGCCAATCTCCACCCCGCGCACCAAGGCGCAGCCGGTTGAGCCCGACAGAACGGCGAGAGCAGTTGCGATGAGGAACGAACGAGCGATGGACATGAGGCAACTCCAGCAAGACAGGTCCGCCGTCCAGACATCGAGCCAGCAACTTGCCGGCGCAAGTGCATCGATACGGCGTGGACGGAACTTCAACGATCGGGTGTCCACTGCGACACCAGCAAGCGGTGCAAGTTCCTTCAATAGTGGGGGGATTGCTTGCAAATTTAGATGCAGAGACTTGCGGTGTCCAACGTAAGGGTGGGGGCGTGAGGCATACGCCTACGCATACGCATACGCATACGCCTACGCCTACGCCTACGCCTACGCATACGCCTACGCCTACGCCTACGCCTACGCCTACGCCTACGCCTACGCCTACGCCTACGCCTACGCCTACGCCTACCCGTACCCGTACCCGTACCCGTACCCCTACCCCGT
>CALHXW010000336.1 GCA_938040325.1 uncultured bacterium
TATGTGCTCGGCGGTTCTGACGGTCCTGCCCCGCCTGTCGTTGTCAGCGCTGGCGCGGAGCCGCAGACGGCGATGCGCTTGGCGGCCAGTGAGGGCGACACTGCAAGCCGCGCGTTCTTCATGAGTGTCGCCATCGGGCCCCAGGCGTTCATCCTGTCGTTTGGTGCGCTGCTCGAGGTGGACAGTCTGGAGTCAAGCGGCGGCGCGAGTGTGTCGGTTGCGATCCCGACGCTCTACACGATGGACAGCTCGCCGGATCCGTCTGAGACCAACGAGCCGGCCGATGTCGATGCCGACGAGGACCTCGAGAGCGACTTCGTTGAGGTTAAGGGCGGGATCACGCTGAAGGTTTCCGACGCCGGGTTCATCACGTCCGCCGACTGGCATGCCGATGGCGACGAACTCGAACGGATGATCTCGAAGTTGTTCCTTGAGTCCGCCGCTGACCTCTTGAGACGTTCGGCCCTTCGGTGGCCAGGCACTCCCGTCGGAGTCGGCGCGCACTGGTACTCGATCATGGACGTTGAAGGCGATGCAGGCAGCGTGATCCGCGTCCGACTCGACGCGCGGATGCGGTCGTGGAACAACGGCCACGCCGAAATTGAGCTGGCGATTGCCCACGTTGGAACGCCTGCGGAAGCTTTGATTCGCAGTGGGGTGACGACCATCGAGGGCGTTGCCCTTAGCGGCACCGGCGCCATGACCATCGACGTCGGCGAAGTGATGCCTGTGGCGGCGCTGTTGGACGTCGATTTTGCCGTCGACTTTGGTCGTCCAATTCCACAGCTCGATGGCGCCTCTGAAGCCCGTGGCAAGCTGGTCGTCGGCATTGACCCGTGGAAAGACGGCCAACCGTTGCCTCTGACCGCGGGCGACCTCAAAGCTGAGAGATGAGCCATGTGAAGCCGGCTCGCAGAGGCGGAGGCCGAACGACGCCATGCCTTGTCGATCCGAACCGAGGTGTTCTGGTGGCCAGGTAGCCCCCCCAACCCTGGGGCCTATCCCGATATGACTTGGGTTGGTGAAACGCCGATCTGGCTCAGTACACGATCTCGACCTGCGTGCCGGCGCCGGGGTTCGGGGCGAGCGCTTCGTTGTCGAGGGCTGGGCGCTCAGCCCAAAAGACAGCGCGCGCCTCGATCTCGGCGGGGTTGGACGTCCCCCAGTAGTTGCCTGAGACGTTGTCGGTGCTTCGCGCTAAGACCTGCGAGGGGGCGCCGATCTTTTCGTAGACGATCTCGAACATCTCAAAAGACGCGCTGCAGATGGTGCTGCCGTCAACGTGCTTGGCGCGCAGGCTGGTGATGCCGTCCCAGTCCCACCAGCGGCTGCCACCCGTGTAGGTGTAGCTGAAGTCCTGGAAGTCGCTCGTCTCGCCGTTCTTGAAGAGCTCCACGTACGGACGGTCTGCACCCTGGCAGCTCACCGCATCGGGGTGAATGGTGTAGCGATACCCCGTCACGAGGATCGGAGCGTTGTTGGGTGCGGTGTAGGTGTCTTCAACCGTCGCCACCTCGGCGAGCGTCGTCGCCACGGTCATCACGTCGGTGAGTCGCTCGTAGCCGACGTCGATGGCGTTGCCGAAGAGGTCGTTGCGCTCGAGGGTGGCGCTCCAGCTGCTCATCATGACGACGCCGACGCCTGCATTGTTGCGGACGACCGAGTCGGTGACGCTGATGGCGCTCGACATCGACCAGATGCCGTGGCCGCCGTTGTCCTCGACCAGGACGTGCTGGAGGCTAAGGTCGCCGTCACTCTCGATATCGCCGCCGATGTCGGAGGTCTTTGAGATGCCTGTCTGTCCGTTGCCGCGGACCAGGACGTGGATGGCCGTGAGGTCGCCCACGTTTGCTGAGATGCCGGCAATGCCGTTGTAGTTGGTCTGCGAGGTCGTGATGGAGACGTTGTTGGTGTAGTCGTCGCTCGGCATCCAGATGCCGTAGTTGTCGTTGTGGTCAAAGGCGCTCTGGGAGATGTTGGCGATGCGTGTGCCGCCGTAGCCTCCGACATAGCCAATGCGCATGCCGATGAGGTTATCGAGGGCGCGCACGCGGGTGTAGTTGACGGTCCCTGCGTTATGCTCGATGCCTCGCGTGGACAGACGGAACGTCGTGTCGGCGACCGTGTACTCGTGGCTGCTGGCGGTCCGAATGCCACGATAGGCGTACTCGATGATGGCGTGCGAGATGACGTTGCTGCCAGTGTTGGAGCCGCTGGACGTCAGAATCAAGCCGGTCCAGGCTCCGCGGACCTTGGCGCCGACACCGTAAGGGGTGAAGACGACGGGCTCCGCGGCGGTCCCGTTGACATGAATGAGGCCGTCGATCTCGATGTGGTGCGCGCCCGAGGCAGGCTTGCTGACCAGAATCCGCGTGCCGGGCTCGATGGTCAGCGTAGCGCCCGGCGCGACGCGCAGGTCGTTCGTGAGCAGCTTCGTGCCGCTCCACGTGGTGTCGAGGGTGATGGTGCCGCTGACTGGGGCGGGAAACGCGTCGAGGCCGACCACCACGGTTCGGGTGGCGCTGCTGACAAGGCCGTCGGCATCACGGACTTCGAGGTGGATGGTGCGCGACTCGCTGTTGCCGACGCCGATGTAGCTGTGGATAGCGTCTTTGTCGGTCGACCATGCCGTGTCGAACGTGCCGTCGCCCTCAAAGTCCCAGCGGACCTCTAGGGCGTCGCGTGGTGTGGTGTCGTCGCGCGATGCGCTGGCGTCGACTTGGACGTCGTAGCCATTGGCGATGGCGAGGAAGCTCGCGGTTGGTGGGTCGCCACCGCCGGTGGTGGGCGCGGCGACGGTGATGGTGCAGGTGTCGCTGGTGCTGGCCCCGTCGTCGTCGGTGACGGTCAGGGTGACCAACACGGCGCCAGGGGCGGCGAATGTCGCATCGGTCGTGGCGCTCGACCCGCTGTAGATGTTGCCCGCGCCGGTGGCAAATGCGTAGCTGACGATGGTTCCGTCGCTGTCGGATGAGCTTGCGGCCGACAGCGACACAGCCGCGCCAGCCGTCGCGTCGGTCGGGCAGGTCAAAACAGCTGTCGGCGGCATGTTCGCCGCGACAACCAGCGGTGGAGCCCCTGGGGTCGCTGTGGCGTTGGCCGTAAAGTCGACGCTGTTGTCGTCGGTGTCGGTGGCGTCCTCGTCGCGTGCGATCGACCAGCCCGACGACGGGTCTTCGCACGGAGCGGTCTCACCGGCGAAGACGTCTCCACCGTCGAACGAACCGTAGCCGACGGCGTCGACGACGGTGTCACCAAAGCGCAGGACGATGTTGTCCGGGCCGTTCTGGAAGTCGACGTCCGAGCTGGTCTGATCCGCGTGGTTGCTGATCCACGCTTCGGCGCTGGGATGGGCGATGACGAAGTAGCCGTCTGCTGGCACGTCGCCAGCCAGCGCGATGGGGTGGTAGTCCGCGCCGCCGTTGCCGTTGATCCCCACGAGCGAGAACCCTGCCAGCGACGTCCCTGGCGGTCCGAAGAGCTCCACAAACACGTCCGTGTCTGCGCCAGGGGCATCGTAGAGGACTTCGGAGATGACAAGGTCCGCGGGGGCGGCTGCGGCTGTGCAGGCGCCGTCGCTGCAGGTCTCGAACGCTTCGCAGAACACGGGGGAGCCTAGGTCCAAGCAGCTGTCGGCATCGAAGTTCCCGCAGACCGACTCGACCCCGGCCTCACAGCTCGACGCCCCGGCCGTATCGCAGTCATCGACGCAGCTTGCCGCACAGGCACCGTCAGCACAGACCTCGCCGGAAGACGCGCAGTCCTCGATCTCCGACCACTCAGTGCAGGGGTCCGCGTCCGTGTTGCCGCAGCTCTCGATTCGGGTGGTGCTTCCGGCCTGGCAGCGATGTGCGCCGGCGACGCACTCATCGGCGCAGACCACGCTACAAGCGCCGCCGCTGCAGGTCTCATCGGCGCCGCACTGGCTCTGGATGGCCCACTCCAAGCAGCCGTCAGCGTCGTGCTGGCCACAGACACGGACCGCGAGGCCTCCGGCATCGCACTCCTTCGTGCCGATGACGGTGCACTCATCGACGCAGTCGACGCTGCAGGCGCCTGCGCTACACGACTCGCCCACACCGCAGGCCAGCGGGGTGCTCCACTCGAGACAGCTGTCCGCATCGACATTGCCGCAGGTCGCGACGCCACCACCCAAGCACGTTGTCTGGCCTACGACGGGGCACTCGTTCTGGCAGTCGACGCTACAGACACCGCCGCTGCAGGTTGTTGCGCCCGTGCAGGCCTGCACGGTGCCCCACGCCAAGCAGCCGTCGGCGTTCAGAGCGCACTGCTTGGTACCGTTGCCGTCGCAGGTGGTCTGGCCCAACACGTCACACTCATCGTTGCACTGGCTGGCGCAAAAGCCGCTGGTGCAGAAGCCGCTGCTGCACGGGCTGGCGCCGCCCCACTCGAGGCAGCCGTCGCCATCGTGCTCGTCGCATGAGACCACAGAGTCACCCTCGCACTTGGTCGCGCCGACCGTGCTGCACTCGTCCGCACACGAGAGCGCACAGAAGCCGCCAGTCGAGCAGACCTGACCGCCATCGCATGAGACGTCGGCCCCCCACTCGAGACAGCCGTCGCCGTCAAAGTCGCCGCAGGTCTGAACCACATCGGCACTGGTCGGATGGCACTTCTTGGCGTTGGCCACAGTGCAGGCCTGACCCGAGCAGGCAGCGACGCACTCGCCGTCGCTGCAGGCGGTGCCGGCCGCGCAGGCCTCGGCGGGCGACCAGCCCAAGCATCCGGCGGTCTCGACACAGACTTGCCTGCCGCCAGCCCCACAGCGCGCGGCACCTTCGTCCGCGCATGGGTCAGCGACTGAAGCGCAGTCGAGCGCGCAGAACCCAGCGCTGCAGCTGGCGCCGGCCATGCAAGGCGTGACGGTGCTCCAGCCCAGACATGCGCCCTGAACGTCGCAGATCCGAAAGCCCTCGCCGCTGCACTCGCGCTGGCCCACGGCCGAGCACTCGTCGGCGCAGACCGATGAGCCGGTGTCGGTGTCGGTCGCGGCGTCCGAGTCGGCAGCGTCATCGATGACGTCAACGGTCGCGGAGTTGTCGTGGCCGCAGCCGGCGGCTGAGGCAATCGTCGACGCGATGAAGAGCGCCGAAGCGCGCCACCAGGCCGTTGAGCGGTGTGTCGTTTCCAAGGTCGAGTCCCCATTTGCCGTCGAAGTGCGCTGCTTTGACCCGCAACGCGCCTATCGAGGGAAGACGTCTGGTCGGTTGAGCGCTGGGAGACTCCGGAGCGGGACCGTGGCGGTACGCAGGCGTCAGCGCCGGCCCCAAGGTCAAGCCTTGGAGCCGGCGCCAACGAGAAGACTCAACGTCCCGTCAGGCGTACTCGCCGGCGAGCAGGACGTCGTATTGCCAGATCTCGTAGGTCTGGACTTGGGCTTGCGCTGCAGCGAGGTGGATGACCTTCGGGCTCGATGCCATGGCGGCGCCATGGTTGGCCATTGTCACGCCTCCGACGTGGTGCGCTCGCATCAGCTCTAGCCAGCGTCGGCCGCGGTCGCGGCCCTCAAGCAACGACAGATCGAGCAGCTCGTCGGGCGTGGCGTAGCCAGGCATGTTGGCCAGTGGCATGCCATCGCCGTCATTGGCGCCCATCCAGCCCATCACAAGCGCGGGTGGGACGGTCGACGCGCCCCAGTCTTTGAGCCAGGCCCACATCTGGCCGATCTCGATCGCTTGGTTGCGAAGGACCTCGACGGCAGCGGCCTGGACAGAGTCTCCCGTGTTGCGGCCCAGCACGCGCTGGCACATGGCGACGGCCTGCGAGTGGTGGGCGCTCATGTCGCGGAGGTAGCCGATATCGACTTCCGTTGGTGCGTCATCGCAGGTGGCCGCTTGGCTGACACCGCGGGTCAGAGCAAAGGCCGGTACCAGGGCACCAAGCGATAGAAACGCGCGTCTGCTCTTCCTCATTGGGGAGGTCCGCCGCCACCCGGACCGCCACCGCCACCGTCTCCGCCTGCGCCGTTCGCGGTCACTTCACCGCGGTAGCAGCCCATGACGTACGGGAAGGCGTCGGTCGTGTAGTAGGCGTAGTTGCCGTCAGCATCCGTGCGTCCGTTGCACTCGTCGAGGTCGCCCAAGCCGTCCACGTAGGTGTGCGCCGACCACGTGTCGCTGGCAAAGAGGGACTCGTCGGTCAGCTCGTAGGACGAGACGTACTGGAAGTTGCCGGAGTAGATCGGGTAGCCATCGAAGGCATAGCCAAAGAGCAAGGGGCCAGCCGTCGCCTCGGCCTCTGAGAAGCGGCAGTCGTCGCTGCCGGTGACATCGAACGTGTGGTAGTGGTAGCCGCCGGGGCCGTTGTGGCCACCACACTCGGTGAAGCCGCCGCCCAGCGCCATCACGTCGCCGCCCGCGCCTTCGGTGGGGCCGTAGATCGGGATGCCGTTGATGGCCACGCCGACAGGTCCAATGAGCGGAACCGCGGTGGTCTCAGCGGCGACGGTCGGTGTGGACGGAAAGGTGTACTCCAGGTCGAACTCGCGGGGGTTACCGGGTGACGTCTCGATGTACGGGAAATCGGGGATCTGGTTAGACGTCACGATCACATTGCCGTCGGCATCACAGGTCGCAGCGACCATGGGCTCGGCGAGCTCTGCGTTTGCCGAGCCGAGCGTCACGAATGCGGCGGCAATTGCCTCGCAGCTGCCCGGCGTGACCGGCGTCGTATCCGCGTTGGTGTCGGTCTCGTTGGTGTCGCTCTCGCCGGTGTCGTCTATAGCATCGGCTTCGCTCGTGTCGGCCTCGGCGGTGTCATCGATACCATCGGCCTCGGCGGTGTCGTCTATGACATCGACCTCGCTCGTGTCATCGGCTGTCGCATCGTCCGCGTCATCGCTGCACGCGACGAGCAGGGCACAGC
>CALHXW010000337.1 GCA_938040325.1 uncultured bacterium
ATCGAGGCGCGATAGAGCTTCCCGCCGCCATCGATCGCGCGACGAATGAGGGCCTGCAGTGCGGGCCACACCGACGGGACATCGGCCACGTTCAGCTCCGGGCGAATAGCGAGCATGAGACCGGTCCCACTGTCCGGTAGCGGTGCGAGTGGGTGCTGCGGGTCTGCTGCAACGACGATCGTCGCAATCCCATGACGCAGGTGGCGGCGCAGCTTAGAGCGACGGAGCTCATCGCAGAGCGACTGGGCGAGCTCTCCGCCGTCGCCCAGCGGAATCACGAGCTCAGCAGCCGGATTTGCGAGTGCCCAGCGCTTCTCTTCACGCGAGGAGTTGCGCGTGACGTAGTCGAGTTGCTCTGGGCGGCTGAGCTTGCCGCCCACCAGCTCGCGCAGAGGCTCCATGCAGCCGAGGTCGTCGTCGTGGCGACCGACCATGGCCTGCACACCTCGCCCTTTGCCGACAGCGATGCGGCCGCGCATGATCTCCCAGCGAGGGTCAGCGGCGAGGGCTGGCGCGTCGTGGAGGTAGCTCGCAAGATCCGGCCAGGTGACCACAACCCCGGTGAAGATGGGCGGCCGAGCGATGGTCTCCAGTGTCGCTTCGACGATGATCCCAAGCTGCCCGAGACCCGCGAGGCTGTAGTGAAATCTTGGGTCGCCTGGGCCCACACGAGCCAGCTCGCCGTCCAGTCCCATCAGCGTAAGCTCAGCGACGGTGTGGATCTGCAGGCCGCGCTGGTGCGTCGTGTCGCCGAAGCCTCCAACGCTGAGGGTCCCGGCAATCGTCGACCGCCAGTTGTCCGTGAGACAGGCTGGGCGACGGTTGTTGACGGCAAGGTAGGTCGCGACGTCCAGCCAGAGCGCGCCGCCCTCGACGGAGATACGCGCGTCGCCGGGCGCGTCCGAGACGACCCGTGACAAGCCTTCGATCGACACGACGGCGCCGCTTGATGTCAGCACCTGTCCGCCCGACGAGTGGGCGGTGCCGCGCACCTTCATCGACACACCGCGCTCGGCCAGGCCGCGCACGACGTGGCTCAGCTCGTCGATGGTGCGAGGCTTGGCCACGAGCAACGGTCGCTTCGTGATGAACTTCCCGAAGTCGACGCTTGGGCTCTCAGGGAACGTAGGCGCGACCGTCGACAGCTCGTGCCGAAGCTGAACCGGAGCCGACAGACTTGAGCGCCATCGCGCGAGCGCGAGCGGTGACCGACCGCGTGGCTTGGTGGCCGCCACGAGGGCTTCCGCCTCGTCGTAGAGCCACCCGCCGCCTGGCCATACTAGGCGCTCTTCCAGCTCGGGCGCGAGCCTGAGAACCTCGACGGCCGCCTCGGTGTCTAACGCGTGGCCAAGCGCTCGGCGACGCAGCGCGACGAGCTCCCGCCAGCTCGAACCGTCGACGGGCGCACGGACCGGCGCAGCGCTTGAGCGGCCAAGTACCCCCTGCCCTAGCAGCAGGACATCGATGCCTCTGGGCCCGAAGACCGGGTCATGGGCGAGTGCAGCAGGGACGGCCCCACGGGTCGTGAGCGGTCCATCCTCGCGTATCGACGCGACGATGGACTCCAGGGTGCCCAGAGGCGTGTCGTCGCGACACGCGCGCCAAAACGCGGTGTCTCGGCGCCCGTTGAAGCGGTAGTGCAGCGCAAGGAAGTCCCGGAGGTAGTCCCAGTGCGCGCCGAGGGCAGCGTTGATGCTGTCGGCATCGCGCCCATCCAACCATGCAAACAGGCGGCTGATCTGCAGCACCACCATGTGGAGGGCCGTCGACTCGAGCGGCTCAACGAAACCGTAGGCGTTGCCGACCGAGAAGACGTTGCCATCAGCAGCGCGCTCACGACGGCCTGACGAGAACGGAATGAGCCTGGCGGGTTTGTCGAGCGCTTCGCCACGCGCGTGCAAGTGGGCGACCAGCTCCGAGCGCGCCGCCTCGGGCGAGCAGTGTGCCGAGGAAAACACGTAGCCAACGTGGTCCACTCCGACGAGCGGGATCGTCCAGAGCCAGCCTGCGTCGAGGGTCTCAGCGCGCGTGTAGGGCGCCGGCGGACGATCCCGCGATACGGCGCCGACCCACGCGTGGTCGCAACGGAGTGCGGCCGAGTAGTCGACCTGCGGGACGTGAGAGGCGAGCGTCGCCCGAAATCCCGAGGCATCGACCCATCGGTCGCCAGCGATCGTGTCGCCCCCGTCGGTGACGAGCTTGCGGACATGACCATTGGCGTCTGCGACCACGTCTGAAACGGCTGCATCTACGAAGCGGACGCCTCGCGCCCGTGCGCGTGCCTCCAGGAATGGCAGCAACCGCGCGTTGTCTAGGTGGTAAGCGCTCGGTCGCTCGTGCAAGAGCGAGTGGGCCGAACCGCCGATCTCCAGCACCGGCGCACGCTCGCTTTCCATGAGCATCGACCACACGCTCTCGTTTCGGAGGTGTCCATCGTGGACCCAGGCGGTGACGGGGTCGCCGCCGCCGAACGGATAGTGAAAGTGCCCCTGCTCGGGATCGCCCCAGTCAAAGCGTATTCCGAGCTTCCACGTTGGCTCGACCGCCTCGCGAAGCTCGGACGATGTGATCCCCAAGAAGCCGTGAAGGTACGCCAATAACGCGGGCGTTGTTGCCTCGCCAACACCGATCGGGGGCTTGGCGGGGTCGCGAACGACCGTGACCTCAATGGCCGGGTCCCACTCGCGCAGCCCGAGTGCGGTCAAGAGACCCGCGGTTCCCGCCCCGACCACGACAACCGCTGCGGGTCGCTTGGTCGTGGAGCGCTCTGCCAGCGACGTTGCTTTGCTCTTCGCGTCTCGTTCAGCCATGGCGCACGACCCTACCAGCGATCGTCCGGTTTGGCCTACGGCGACTGGTCCGCTGCCCCACGAGAGATGCGACAAACGAGCGGAACCTGCCGGGCCTGAGGCCTCAAACAAAGAGGCACAGGGATCGCGCGAGGCGCCTTCGCCCGCCGAACGAGTTTGCTGGTCGTGCTGAACGCGCGGCGCGCCAACGCGACCGGTGACAGGGGATCATACCCGACGACAACGGCGTGGAATGTATTGAGTGGGTGTGGCATTGCTCAAGCCACTACTCGCAGCACTCTTGCTTGCGAGCGATCCGGAGACAGTCCATGTGGAATCTCGTCCAGCAGCTCATGTTCACTGCGGCAATGGTGGCTGCGGTCGGTGATCCCGCGTTCGCGCGTGCGCCGAACCTCTTGGACTGCGCAACGTTCCCGATGCTGATCGACCGCTTCGATACGATGCACATCAACAAGGCCCCGCGCGACGACGCACGTCTCCAAGCCGCAGCCGAGGGCTTCCTCAAGAGCCACGACTCCACCAAAGCGCTCTTCCTTCAGAGCGAAGCCGATCTCATCATCTCGAGCGTCAAGGGGCTGCTCAGCGGCAAGCAGGACTCCTGCAAGGCGCTTGGCGTCATCGGCAAGATGCGACGCGATGCCCAAGCGAGCATTGAGACGTATGTGAAGAACACCGCCATGGAGTACGGTCTGAAGATCGACCGGTCCATCGAGATTCAGCTCGACACCGACAAGCGAGCACGCCCCAAGACCAACGCTGAGCGTGACGCGCTCCGTCGGAAGCTTGTTCACTTTCAGCTCGCTCGCTACGTCCGCGGCGGTAAGACGCTGATGGAGGCGCGCGAGAAGCTCGTCAAACGCTACGAGCTCTTCTCTAAGCGCGTGACCGAGTGGGAAAACGCTGACTTCCTCGACGATGTGGTCGACGCCTACGCCGCGGTCCTCGATCCTCACTCCACCTACTTCTCGGTCGAACAGCTCGAGGACTTCCGAATCAACATGCGCCTCTCCCTTGAGGGGATCGGCGCGGTCCTCAGGCAAGACGACGGCTTCACGATCGTCCAAGAGATCGTCAAGGGCGGCGCCGCGGACCGCCAAGGCAAGCTCAAGAACAAAGACCGCATCATCGCTGTCGGCCAAGGCCGCAACGGCGAGACCACCGATGTGGTCGACATGGCGCTGTCGGACGTCGTCCGCCTTATCCGCGGCGAGAAGGGCACCGAGGTGAAGC
>CALHXW010000338.1 GCA_938040325.1 uncultured bacterium
CACTCTTGAGCGCAAAGGCCTTCTCCAACGTGCACCAAGACAAGCACGAACCATCAAAGTCCTTGTCCCACGTGAGCAGCTCCCGCACCTGGACTAAGGTGCCTGGCTCAACTGATCAAATCCGGTGACGCGAACCACTAGCAGCGTTGCCTGGAAATGCAAAGTGCCGCAGCTTCTGGGGACCGGAAGAGTGTCACCAAGAGAACGTGCAGGGCTGCGGCGGAAGGCGTCGGCCCGAAAGAAAAACCAATATCCACAATGCATTGCATTGCATTCCCGGTGCTCCGAGGGGTAGAGCCCCATGGCTCACGCGACCCGTGATGCGGCACATGTCGTCACTCTCCACCAACCGGCATACAGACCTGGCACAAGAGCTCGATCTCGGCGTCGAAGACGACATCCGGATGGGAATCGTCTGCAAGGTGGAACGACTGGTCGGATGAACAGGCTCCAGCGCCGGACCCCGTTAACGTTCCTAGCGCGTCCGAGCGGCGGAACTTGGCTGACATTTCGCGCCAAATGATTGACATCCCGTGCCATCAGCGGGCAGTCACTCACACGTCTGTAGAGCAACCCTCAGCGTGTCCGGAAACTTACGCACGAAAGAGACCCATGGGCGGGTTTTGGGACGGCGAAAGGCACGGTATCGTCGAACATTTTGCTGAACAACGGATGTGAACCGTGTACGGTTTGATCACAACTCAAAACACCGTTCGCGCCTAGTCGAGGCGCAAAATCGTCAGGACGACTCCGATCAGGGGTCTGTTCGTCAGGGGACATGTCATGAACCGAACGTCGAACTCGGTTGCTCGTGCCATCTTGGGTGCGTGCATTGCGCTGCTCTCATTTGGGGCACCGAACGCGCTCGCGGCGAGCATCACCATCACAGGCGACTCGCTGAGCGAACCTTCGGGGCGAACATTTTGGGGGGTCCGCGACGCCTCCGGGGCCCAGATCATCATCAACAAGCGCGGTGACGACACCGTCGAGCTGCCGGATGGCACCTACACCATCATCACGCGCAACAATGACCCCTACGGTACAGTCACGGTCGAGGGCGACATCGTCACCGCGGTCACGGGCGCACTCACGACAGATGGCGGCGCCACCGTCGGCTTCGAGCTACCGCAGCTCACCGGGGTTCTGCTGCCCTTCGCTGGACTGTCGGAGCCCGCCGGCCGCTCAAACGCGGCGGTCTACGGTGACGGTAGCACCGGTCAAGCCATCACGACTTGGCACCGCGACGACACGCGGGTCTATGTTCCACGCGACACCCAGTGGCGCATCAGGCTCCGCTCGGGCGAGGAGATCGGCCAGTTCAACGTCAACGGCGACGGTGCGGTCGACGTCAGCGGCCCGTTGCTCCCACCTACTGGTGGCGGTGCGCAAGCTGAGCTCGCGTTCGACTTTGCCGGGGGCTTTGCCCGCGTTGAGTTCAGCTTCGGAACACTCACCGAGCCCGCTGAGATCATCTTCGGGAGCGTCGCCGGTGCACCGCTCAACCGCGACAACGCGCTGACGGCACCCTATCGCGACACCATGGCGCTCTACCTCCCGCCCGACAGCGCCCGCATCCAGCCGCCCGTGGACACCGGCGACAACCCAGGCGGCTATCGACTTCGCCTCCGTGACGGCACGCTTGTCGGCTACTTCAGCGTTGGCGATGACCTGACGGTGACGTCGCTCTCGCCAACGGTTCAAGCCGATCCAGGCGGGGCTCTGACGTTTGACCGTAGTGCGCTGGCCGAGGTGACGTTCGGGATTGGCGAGCTCAGCATGCCCGCCGAGCGCGTCGCCGTCGCCCTCGCATCGCCCGGTCCTGGCGACACCCACATCGCACGCACTTGGCGTACCGACTACACAGCGTGGCTACCGCCCGGCGACTACGAGCTTGAGGCGTCGCGGAACCCGAATCCCTACGGGACGTTCACGGTCACCGGTGACCGGTCCATCTTGGTCGGATCTGGCTTCGGCTCAGTCGCCGATGGTACCGGCACCCGTCTGAACGTCATCCGCAGCGAGACTCAGATCCTGCCGCTCGCCCCCATCAACGGCCAGCGCTACGCGCTCCTAAACGGCGACGACATTCACGAGGTCCTCACGATCCACGATGACACAACCATCGCGTGTCTTCCTGAGGGCGACTATGTGGTTCGCTACTACGACGCGGCCAGCCAGGTCGAGGGCAGCGACACCATCACGCTCGCCGCCGACCAGATCCTCGCCCCAGACGGCTCTGAGATCGACGCGGTGCCCGCCGGCGACCCGAAGGTCAACCTCTTCGTCGACTCAAGTTTCGACATCTTGGCCTCGAAGCTCACCGAGCCGGCCGGCCGAGTCTCCCTGACCCTGAGCGGCCCCCAGAGCCAGAGCATCACCCGTGACGCCACGGTCGAGGTCGACGACGGCCTCTACACGATCCGAACCCGAGGAGCCCAAGGTACCTACGGTACGTTTGAGGTCATCAAGGGCGTGCCGACGAACCCGACGGGCTTCGTGCTCATCGATGGCGACGGCAACGTCGACTTCGACCTCGACGGGCTCACCCGCGTCACCCTCGATGTCAGCTCCCTCACCGAACCAGAGGGCACCGGCAGCCTCTCGATCCCGAACGTCGCCGGCTTTCTCGGCGGAGACGGCGCCGTCTACCTCCCGCCGAACAACGCCGGAACCACCTATGCGACGAGCGACCGCAGCGGCCGTTTCCAGTACGGCGAGTTCTCGGTCAGCCAAGCCGGCGCCGTCACTGTTGATGGCGGCGGCACGCTCGTCCTGAACGGCCTGTCCGACATCGGCTTCGATCGAAACCAGCTGACGGAGATCATCTTCGACGCGGGCGACCTGTCCGAGCCTGACGGTTTCCTCTCGCTCGGCATCCCAGAGACGGCGCGCTCCACCCGATCGGTCTGGAGCGTCTTCTTGCCCGAGCCAACGACGCCGGTCGCGGTGACCGAGCGCTACTCGCTGTCGACCTACGGCGGGTTCGACATCGACAGCGAGCTCAACGCCAGCATCGTGCCGATCGCCTCGTTCGACTGCTCGCCGGGCTTCTTCTGCGATGGCCACGTCGATGCCCTGATCCTCACCTCGGTCACGCCGGAAAATGGCACCCCGACCGCGTTCGAGATCCGGGCCGACACGTCGGTGCTGACGCAGGTCACGCTCCTCGCGGGCGGCTTGTCCTTCCCCACACCGGAGCTAACCCGCTCGGGCCTCCGAGAGCTCAGCCTCACCTACACCGACACCACCCTCTACCTCGCCCCGAACACACGCACGGACCGCAGCTACGAGGTCATCGCCGCGAACTCGGCGCTCAACCAATACGGAACCTTCTTTGTCGAGCCGGACGGTACGATCACCACCACCGGTGCACTCGTCCAGACATCAACTGGCGTGCTCGACTTCGACACCTGCGAGCTCAACCTGCTCCAGGTCACCAGCGACGGTTCCAACCAGCGCGTCGACATCTACCAGAACACCAAGGTGCTCACCGGTACAGAGACCATCGCACTGCCAGACGGCAACTACATCCTCAACGTCATCGATGGAGCAGGCGCGAACACCCAGACGCCCTTCACGCTCGGCGATGGCTCCGACCTGCCCGATGTCTCCGGCGTGACCCTGAGCATTGTCGACTGCGCCGTCGATGAGTGTGCCGCGGGCACCGCCACCTGTGATCCCAACGCAACCTGCCAGGACACGCCGGACAGCTACACCTGCACCTGCTCGACCGGCTACGAGGGCGACGGTCAGACCTGTGGTGACACCGATGGCTGCGCCGCAAACACCACCTGCATCAGCAGCGGCGACACCAGCGCAGTGTGCGTGGACGTCGAGGCTCCCGGCGAGGGCTTTTCGTGTGCCTGTAGCGGCGGTTTCAGCAACGACGCTGGCACCTGCGCCGACATTGATGAGTGTGCCGACGGCAGCGCCGGCTGCGCGGCCAACGCAAGCTGCGCCAACACGGCCGGCGCCTACATTTGCACCTGTGGACCGGGCACAACGGGTGATGGCGTGGTCTGTGCCGATACCGACGCTTGCGCGAACGCCGTCGACACCTGCGCAACGGAGACGTTGGATACGATTCCCGCGGGCTCTGCGGCCGGTCCCCAGCGCACGTTTCCGCTGACCCAAGCGACCTCGGCCTGGACCTACGTGGTCCGCGACACTGTCGACGGCTTCTCAAACCCACAAGTCACGTGGAGCGAGGGCCCCAGCGCGTTTGCCGACGGCTCTGCATCGCTGCAAGCCGACACGGTGGGCACCACGACCCAGGCCTGTGAGATTCGCACCGCCTACAAGGATTACTTCGTGGGCGACCTCGCAGCGGACGCTGCGTCGGTCACGTATCACTACACATGTGAGACCGACGTCAGCCAGTTCTTCAACGGAGCGTTCATCGCGGTTGAGCTCTTCGACGCAGCCGGGACCTCGCTCGGCCGCGAAACCCGAGCGCTCTCGACGTGCCTGTCGCCCTTCTTCGACAGCCTGCGCGATACCTACGTCGAGATGACCGGAACCGGCGACGCAGACACCTACATCGTCGGCTTTGACGAGATCGCACCGGACGCCAACGTCGCACGGGTTCGCTTCATGATGCAGAACTACGCCTGCATCGGCACCAACAGCTCGACGGTCGACCAGATCCGCGTGATCTCCCACGCACCGGGTGACACATCGTGCACCGACGCTGCATCACCGGGTGGAACGGCTGCCTGCCAGAGCGGGGGCGACTCCGGTGCCAGCTGCATGGACGCCGCCGCGCCCGACAACGGCTTCTCCTGCGTTTGCTCCAGCGGTTTTGAGCCCGACGCAGATGGCTACTGCGCCGACGTCGACGAGTGCGCCGCGAGCCCCTGCCTCAATGGAGGAACCTGCCTCAACAACGACGGTGGCTTCAGCTGCAGCTGCAACCCCGGCTTCGAAGGCGACCTCTGCGACCAAGACATCGACGAGTGCACGAACGGAACCGCCAACTGCGACGCAAACGCTGACTGCATCAACACCCAGGGCGACTTCGTCTGTAGCTGCAACTCGGGCTTTGAAGGCACCGGCGAAACCTGCTCTGACATCGACGACTGCGACCCCAATCCCTGCAACGGCGGCACCTGCACCGACACCGGCGCAAACACCTTCACCTGTGATTGCCTCCCTGGCCTCGAGGGCGACCTCTGCGACCAGGACATCGACGGCTGCGCGACCGGCGGGACAGCTAGCTGCGGGTCCAATGGCGACACGGCCGCCGCGTGCACCGACATCTTGGCTCCGGGTACCGGCTTCACCTGCAACTGCTCGGCCGGGTATCAAGACGTGTCCGGCGTCTGCACCGACATTGACGGGTGCAGCGCGGCCAACGGCAACGGCGACGCCACCTGCCCGGCCGGCTCCGACTCCGCAGCCGCGTGCGAAGACGCGCCAGCGCCAGCGTCAGGCAGCGACTTCACCTGCATCTGCTCGACCGGCTTCGCCGACGTCGATGGCGTCTGCCAGGACGTCGACGAGTGCGCCACTGGTGCCAACGGCTGTCACGAGAACGCCAGCTGCACCAACACCGAAGGCGGGTTCTCCTGCAGCTGCGACCCAGGCTACGACGGTGACGGCTTCATGTGCACCAACACTGACGACTGCGCCGCCAACCCGTGCGCCAATGGTACCTGCACCGACGGTATCGACAGCTTCAGCTGCGACTGCGGCCCTGGGTTCGAGGGCGACCTCTGCGACCAGGACATCGACGGCTGCGCGACCGGCGGCACAGCGAGCTGCGGGTCCAATGGCGACTCGGGCGCCGCTTGCACCGACGTCTCGGCTCCGGGTACCGGCTTCACCTGCGACTGCTCGGCCGGGTATCAAGACGTGTCCGGCGTCTGCACCGACATTGACGGGTGCAGCGCGGCCAACGGCAACACCAGCTGTGCGTCCGGTGGCGACTCCGCAGCCGCGTGCGAAGACGCGTCAGCGCCAGCGTCAGGCAGCGACTTCACCTGCATCTGCTCGACCGGCTTCGCCGACGTCGATGGCGTCTGCCAGGACGTCGACGAGTGCGCCACTGGCGCCAACGGCTGTCACGAGAACGCCAGCTGCACCAACACCGAAGGCGGGTTCTCCTGCAGCTGCGACCCTGGTTACGACGGTGACGGCATCACCTGCACCCTCGACATCTGCGAGGGCGACGACAGTGTCGGCGACGTTGATGGAGATGGAGTCTGCGATGATATCGACCCCTGCGCGGGCTTCCCGAACCTCGACGCTGACGGTGACGGTGTCTGCAACTCCAGCGACGTCTGCCCGACCGATCCTGACAACGTCGACGACGATAGCGACGGGGTCTGCGACGCCGATGACGTCTGCATCGGCACGTCGAACGTCGATGATGACGGTGACAACGTCTGCAACGAGAACGACCTCTGCGAGGGCGTCGATGCCAGCGGCGACGCAGATAGCGACGGCTTCTGCGATGCCAATGACAACTGTCCGAACGACGCCAACCCCGACCAGGCCGACTCGGACGGGGACAACATCGGCGACGTCTGCGAGGACGACAGCGACACCGACGGCATCCCGAACGACGAAGACAACTGCCCGGAGATCGCCAACGCCGACCAGAGCGACATCGATCTCGACGGAATCGGCGACGTCTGCGACGACGATGATGACGACGACGGTATCGCCGACCCAGATGACAACTGCCCGGCGTACGCAAACGCCGACCAGGCCGACTTCGACCACGACGGCTTCGGCGATGTCTGTGATGGCGACGACGATGCAGACGGTGTGGCCGATGACGCGGACGTCTGTCCGGGCACACCGATCGGCGCGCTCTTTGATGCCGCGGGCTGCTCCGGACCTCAGCGTATCGAGCTCCGCTGTGGCGTGCCGAGCGACTACACCGGCAACAACGGCAACGGCTTTGGCCACGGCCAGTGGGGCTACTTCCAGTGCGTGGTTCGCGAGGCCCGCGCCGCATGGCATGAGGGTCTCATCACCAAGAGGCAGCGGAGCCGCATTGTCTGGCGCGCCCTCTGGCAAAGCCTCGGAAAGTACCACAAGTGTGTCGGCCGATGGCGGTGAGCGAAGGCCAAGATCGTGACGACGGCATGTCGCGCGGCGCGCTCTGGATCGTTGGCCTGGGCCTCTTGGTGCTCACCGGCGTGTTGGGTTGGATGCTCGCCAACCCGTCCATCGACGAGCAGCTTGACGATGCGTCAGCTGTCAGGTCGACGGCGCCGGCGGCAGCCGCAGTGCCTCATTCCAATGACCCGGTAGCGTCCCGGCCCGCGGCGACGGTTCAGGCCGAGCCGGAGCGCAGGTTCGCCCCGTCCAGTGCCGCTGGGACCACCACAGCGGCGAGCTCCGTGACGCCCAGGAGCAGCGCGAGCTCTGCCCGACCGGCTCCCAGCTCGAACCAACCTCGTGTGACGACAGATCGACGTACGGCAGCCGCGAAGGCAACGCAAAAGACCGACAGTGCCGCGGAGGTCGCACTGGCCGCCAAGAACCGGGCGAGGTTGCTGGCCGACCGGATCGCTCACCTCAAACGTGCAGCCGCTGCGGCCAAGTCGGCCGGCAACGCCCAGCGCGCGGAGCTCCTCCAACGACGCCTCAAGGCGTTGACTGACATGAGATAGGCAGCAGCGACCAAGGGTTGGGCAACAACTGACCGGTTGAGTTGTTGGTCAACGAACGACTGACGCGTGAGTAGACAGGCGTCGGCCAAGCAACCACCACGCGGCGCCCTTCATGTCCACCATCGCGCGAGCACGTTGCTGAGGTCTAGCGCTAGCCCGCTGCCGCCGCCATGTCGAACCCGCTACTCAGCCCGTGTGAGCACCGTGAAAGCGTGGGTGCCGCCTTGCTCAAAGCCGGTCACGACGTCGATGACACGGCCTGCGTCCCACTCACTCTGGAGGTAGCCGATCGTGGCTTGCCAATCGGCGCCGACAGAACCGCCCGTCCCTTGGTCAAACGCTTGGGTAGTAAAGACAACCGAGTAACGCGTGCCTGCGTTCGTGGGGTAGGCGTTGACCCATGCCAGATGCTTGCCACTGGTCACCTGCGTCTGAGTTTCCGCGAGCAAGTCGTTGCTGTCGCCTACGCTCGATTGCGATGACCACGCGCCGGCTGAGGCGTCGGTGAACAATCCGTGCTCAACGAGCTCGCCTGCGACCAAGGTCCGCCCCATCAAGACCGGGCGACGCCCCGCGCTGATCTGGGCGTCAAAGGCGGCCTGACCGCTGGCCGACGGTACGTTGAAGAAGTAGTCAGTGTCGGCGCTGCCTGGCTTGAGGACCACGAGGTGGCGCGGTTCGTCCTTGTGTAGGAACACGTCAAGCTGCGACGGCACGAGTCCGCTGCCAAGGCTGGCATCAATGTCGTCGATCAAGGTGTTCACGTTCTGACGCCAATAGAGCCCGTAGCCAGCCGAGTTCCGCTCGAGGACGATGTTGGCGAAGCCGGCGCCACCGAGATCGTAGCCGTCGGCAAAGCGGACGCGGTAGTTTCCGTTGGGCCTGGCGGCAAGGATCCAATCGAAGGTCCTCGTCAAGTCAGCGTATGGCACACGGGTGCGAACCAGCTGGTCGGGCGTGCCGACCTTGACGACTTGAGTGTGGGCAACACTGCCGTTGAGGCGGAAGACGACCTGCCAGTCGCCGTGCTCGGTGCCCACGGTGGCCGTCTCCCGGACGACGTCGATGTTGTTCATGGTCGACGAGCTCGAATAGTCTCTGGCGACAAGCGTGGTGCTGCCATTGCTGGGATCGACCAGCTCGATCTCAACCGTGTTGGCTCCTGGTGACGGCCCGGCCACGTAGGCTGCCACCGAGATCGTCGCTCCCGGATAGGTGGCGGTGATGTTCGGCGGCGGGTCATAGACCTCGTCGTTGGTGGTGACTTCGCCATCGATGACGACCGCCTCCAGCAGGCCGAATGGATTGGGCTCGTCCTCGAGCAGGCCTAACGCGATCGGGTTGATGCGCTCGGCCTCGCAGTTGTGAACGAAGAGACGAACGCTGGCGCGGTCAGCGTCGCCAGAGGCCGCGCCAACGCCCAACACCTGCCCGACAGTGACGCTGTCACCGACGGCGACTTGTGCGCTGCCTCGCTTGAGGTGCCGGTATTGAATGAACGAGCCATCGGCGTGGGTGACCGTCACATGGTTGGTGGTGTCGGGATCCAGCTGGAAGCTGAGCTCGCGGTCGTAGAATCCGGTCTCGACTGCGGTGACGACGCCGGCCTCAGCCGCACCCACGAGAGCGCTGTTGTCATCGGACTGGCGAAATGACGGGAACGTGATCTCGAGCGCATTGTCGAAGGTGTTGTAGAGCGCCCAGTCACTCCCGCGCGCCCCGCCGACTGGCCACGCCATAGAGAACGTCTGCTGGGCGTCGCACGTCCCGCCACCGTCACAGGTGCCGGTGGTGCAAGGAACACCGGTGTCACAAGGGCTGCCTGCAACAACGGGCGCGTAGACACATGTGCCGTCTTGGCAGCTGTCGGCCGTGCAAGGGTTGCCATCATCGCAAGCGAGCGGACTGCCGCCGCAGGTGCCAGCGGCGCAGGCATCGTCGGTCGTGCAGCTATCGCCGTCGTCACACGCGGTCCCATCGTTCTGCGCCGCAAACTCGCAGCCGGACGCGCCACAGCTGTCGACGGTGCACGGATTGTCGTCGTTGCACATGACGGCGGTTCCGGCACAGCCTCCGCTGCCGTCGCATACATCGCCCTCGGTGCAGGCATCGGCGTCATCGCAGGCGCCGCCGGACGGTGCGGGCGGATGCTGACACCCAGCGACGGGATCGCAGGTGTCGGCGGTGCACGCGTTGCCGTCGTCGCAGGTGGCCGCTGCGCCAGTGCAGGCACCCGCTAGGCACGCGTCGCCCGAGGTGCAGGCGCTTCCGTCGTCGCACGACGTGCCGTCGTCGGCAGGCGTCACGACGCATGTTCCGTCCGCAGGATTGCACGCCGCGGTCGCGCACGCCGTGGCCTGTGCGCTACAATCGACGGTCGCACACAGGTCGGCGCCGCCGGTATCCATTAGTGTGTCGCCGTCGGCCGTGTCGCCGTCGGCCGTGTCGCCGTCGGCCGTGTCGCTGTCGGCCGTGTCGTTGTCCGTCGTGTCGCTGTCCGTCGTGTCGGTCGCCCCATCGTTGGCAGGGCTTTCGCCACCATCATCGCCACACGCGGCCGTCACCAGCCCCATCACCAAGATCGTTAAGAGCATGAATTGTTTCATACCCTTCCTTACGTCAAACCCAGGGTGATTCCCATCACCACATCCGCTCTTTTCATCACGAATAGTTGGCAGGACGGCACCCCATGAGGTCTGGCACTCTGATGTGCGTGACTGCCGAAGCTCACCACTGCGTAGAAGAGGCCGAGTCGTGATTGGCTCGTCTACCCCGCCGTTAGGGAACGTGAGCCTCGAAAGTGAGTCTCGGTTGTCGCGCTCGAGCTCTTGTCAGACACCAGGCTAGCCTGACCAGCTGAAGAAGCTGTACTCGACCTCATGAGCATCGAGAAAGCGCGTCGAGACCACCTCGGAGCGCTCGGCATAGGCCTCGGCGACGGCTCCCAGCACGTCGTCCGCGTCGGCTTTTCCGATCAACGCGAGGTAGCCACCAACGTCCTCGGTTTTGATGTTGATGTGCCACTCGTAGTCGCCACCCCAGAACTCAGCGGTCGTCTTGTCGTTCCCGTAGCCATCAATCTCCAGCGAGCCGTTGTCAAACAGCCTCAGCCACAGCGCGCAGGCGGCGTCGTCTCTCAGCGTGACCTTGGCTACCTGCCGTGGTGCCGCAGTGGTCGTCTTGGTGTCTTCGCTCATCGTGAGCTCCTCTTTCAAAGTGGCGACCCTCCAGAGACGCTCTCGCCCCGAAGATCAGCGCTCCGCCCCCGCTCGTCGAGGAATCTTGCGCTGTCGCCTGATGTCTTTTCATTCAACACAACCCTAAGAACCGGATAGGGCGCGCCGGTGTACTGAACAAACGATGCCATCGCGCGCCTTCCGCAACCAAGGCCCTAAGCCACCAGACTGCCGGGAGGCTGTCCTGAACCTCTGCCTTGTCACTCACCACGCCTGACGATCTCAGCTTAACAGCTAGAACCTTTGCGACTCTTGGGCGGTCAAGGCATCCACAATCTGCGAGGGAGCGCTTGTGGCCCGACACAAAGATCGCGGCATCAGAGGTCACTCCTCCGAGGTCCCACACGAGACCACGCTCGACTGAGCGGCTCGGTGACACAGAGCTCTCCAGCCAGCCATTGAGGGTTGACCTCGTCGTCAACGACGCCGCTTGAGCACGCGGCTCGAAGTCTGCCCGCGGCGACACCGCTGCCCGCTCCGCACGACAGCTACCGCAATTAAGTGACATCCGAGGTCAGTCATTTTCGACTCTGCGCCTCGTTCGTTGCCCGCGAATGCGCTAGCCTCGCGGCCGGTGCGATCGTGGACCGCTCGTCGCGGCGCCACGCAACAGAAAGGCAGATCATGAGCCCTAGCAACACCACGACGCGCCCTGACTCAGCGCCGATCAGCGAGCCTGCGAACGCGCTACAGATGGCGTCGCAGGTCCTTGTGCAGCTGCGCACCAAAGGCACGCTGACCGAGTACGTCGCTGCCCCGACGGAGCTTGTCACGCGCTGGACTCGGTTCCTGCTGACCTACAAGCACGAGCACGGCGCGGACTGGCCTGACGTTCCGTCGGCGCTGCGCGTCCTGGGCCCGGCGGCCTACCGGCTGGGACAGCTGCGTCGGCAACGCGGTCCAAAGCACCCGTCGGTCTCCGGTCCGACCGATCATCCGGGCCTGGAGCGTGGCGCGCTGACGACCCTCGTGCGCGACGCGCTGGGCGCGCTGCCTGACGCCGAGCTCGACGCCGAGCGGTGGGTCGAGCAGTGCCTGGCTGACCCGCCTCTGCTGACCGAGCGAGACGACGGCACGCTCTGCTTTGTGACGCCCGACCTGCACAGCTACCTCGCCGCAGGCGGCTACAGCATCGCGGCACGCGCAACCAAGGTGCCCACTCCGGAGGCGCTCTGCACCCTGGCGCGCATGCCGCATGGCGCCCCCATGGCGCAGCGCTTGATTCCGCGGGCAGCGTGGCAGCTGCTGCCCGAGCTGATGGCCTACGTGACGACTGACGGCACGCCGATCGACACCCACGTGGTCATGGACGTCATCGACCGCGTTCCAGCGACACCTCACCCCGCCGTGCCCGCAGCCATCGTGCCGGCGTCGCTCACCAGCGTCTTCGCGCGGGTCGCCGGCCGGGAGCTCTCGCCAGCCGTCGTGGCTCGCGGGTTCGGTACCAGCTTGAGTCGCCGCAACGTGCGGGCACATGTCCGCCGCTGGCTCGAGAGCGCGCTGCCCGACCCTGAGCAGGCGAGCGCGGCCGCCGGCGCCCTGCTCTGCCTGGCCGAAGCCGACAGCGACGCCGCCAGCGACGACGTCTACGCGCTCTTTGCTGCCAACAGCGGCAAGCCACACGTCGCCATCCTGGCTGTCTACCTCAGCCTCGACAACCTCTTCGGGTCTGACCTGCTGCGCCAGCTTGACTCAGACGCGCTCGCCGCTGCCGTGCTCAGCCTGCCCGACAAGCTGGTCATCCCCGTCGCGACCGCTATCCTCATCACCGGCAGCCACCCTGCCGTCGTGACCGCCCTCGGTGCACGCCTGCGCCGGCTGAGCGGGCGGCTTGCCGCCGATGTCGCGACGTGGCGCCGCTTGGTCGACGCCCCGCCGTCGCACGTCCAAGCCGTCGACGACGCGACGTGCACCACACCCTTCGCCATCGCCGCCGCGTTGGAAGCCGACGACATCGAGCCCTGGTCCCCACCCGAGCAGCTCGTCAACGCCTGGGCCAAGCACATGCGGACGCTCAGCCGCAGCCGGCGCTTTGCAAGGGACAAAGCAGCCCAAGCCCTGCTGAAGTCGTTCCACGATCAGCTCAACCCATGGGCGACGTCGCCGCCAGACTTCGTCCCGATGGACGCCGACCCCAGCTTCGCCCTACAGAGCGCTGCGGCCTACGCCGGCGTCAAAGCAGGCGCCGTGACCCTCACGTCCGAGGCAAGCCCCGCCGCGGCGCCGGCCTGTGCATCAACCCAGGCCGTCATTGCCTACGTCACCTGCGCCCACCCCGAGCTGCAGCACCGGTTCACCGCTCACCACAGCGCCCGAACCGCCGCCGCCCGCTACGCCGCTCGATCTAGCGCCTTGCTCGCAGCGCTCACCGCGTATGAGTTCGCCCCGATGTCTGCCACCAGGCAAAGCCTCGCTCGAACGCTCAGCGCCACCGCTGACAGGCTGATCGGCCGTCCAGGCGCAGCGGTCGCCCCGTGACCGTCGCGATGGCGTTTCAGCTGCGGTTCCTCGAAGAGATCCAGAGCATCTTAAGCCGAGGCCGCACGGCATCGACCTACAAGTTCGCGCTGCTTCACGCCATCGCCGACGTCTGCGTCACCTCGGAGCTGTCTCGAGACGACGCGGCCCACGAGCTTGACCTCAACGCCGTCGCCAGGCGCTTCGTCGCGCTCTACCAGCGCCAGGTGCGCCCCTTCTTTACCGTCGACGGCGAGGTGCAGCTCAAGCACGACACGTCGCGCCGACCCGACCAAGAGTCGCGCGTGCCGCGGATGGTGCGAGAGCGCGCGACCGCGTACCGAGGCGCCTTCGAGCCCGATGCGCAGCTTGTGACCGAGACCAGGCGCGCCATCCTCCAGATGCCGCTTCGGCGCCTCCAGGTCGTTGGCAACGATCTGCGCGAGCTCCTCTACCGCCACGACACCATCGACGGCCGCCGCGCCACGGTGCGCTTGCAGCCCGGCGTCGCCTACTGCTTCCGCCGCTTCTACGACCTGGTCATCGCGCTCGTCCGCGACCACTGGACCCGAGCCATCCACCGGCTCAACCACGACCAGCTCGACGTGGTCACCGACCTCCAAGACTTCCTCTTCGGGTCCGAGCGCAACGACCTGACCCAAGTCCGCCGCTCGCTCGTGGCAGCCCAAGACGGCGCCGCCCGCTGCTTCTACACCGCCAAGCGGCTGCACCGAGCGACGCCCTCCGTGGACCACTTCATCCCCTGGTCGGTCTACCCCGTCGACCTCGGCCATAACTTCGTGCTGACGACGACCACCACCAACTGCCAGAAGTCCGACCAGCTCGCCCACCCCGACTACCTCGAGCAGTGGCTCGACCACATCACCGCCGACGACGAGGCCCTGACCAGCCAGTTCCAAGCCAACCACGTCACCCACGACCGCGAAGCCTCCATCGCCATCGCTACGTGGGCCTACAGCACCGCCGCCCAGCGCGGCCAGACCACCTGGCACAAGAGCGGCACGACGGTCGCGCTCAACTCAACCGATATCGCCAGCGTGTTCAGCCGCTACCTCGGTCGGTGCAGGTGACGCCACACCTCAAGCAAGAGCCGGCCGGACTGGCCGAGCCCGCGAGCGCTGAGCACTCGCGACATATCGACGTGAGAACGGGCGCTGCGCGATTCGCGACGCTCGTTCTAGCAACGCGGGTCCGGTGCGGCGCCTTGCGACGCTGAACGCTGAGCTTGCGAGACTGGGGACGCCTCGCCAGCAGTCTGGGGTCAGTCCTTCACAAAGTTCTTGAGCCGCTGCCACCGGTTCGGCGGCTTGTCGGACAGGTCACTCATGGCTTCAACGACGAGCTTCTGCAGGTCGGGCGGCAGCTGCGTGAGCTTTGCGCGTTGCTGCTTAATGTCGCTGTCGCCGGCGTCGGGCAGACTTGCAGTGAGGTGGTTGTCGTTGCCATGAAACAGCTCGCTAGAGTCGTAGGCCGGCAGCGTGAGGTTCGGCGCATTGAGCTGCGCGGACTTGTGATTGAGGACCAGCTCACCGCTGACGGCGTCTGTGTGCACGAAGAAGCCGAGGTAGTTAGAGTTGACCTCCTGCTCCTCTTTGAAGTGCTCAAATGGAGTGGCAGTTCCGTCCAGCGGCGTGTTCTTGCCCTCGAGAAGCGTGGCCGCAAGACTGTGGTTCACATTGCCAAGCTTGCCGTGTTTGAGCGGCGACAGATTGCCCGGCGCCAGCTTTTGGTTTTTGTGGAAGCGCTGTTTCTTGAGCTCCGACGACTTCCACGCACGCTGACCGTCTCGACGCTCAGCCGGAGGCTTGTTCGCGTCAGCTCTTGCCGGCACGCCCGTTGAAGCCCCACGCTTCGTCGCAGGCACGAGGAAAATCTCGCCGGTCCTCGCGTCGATCAATCCGTTGAACGCGTTTCCGCGCTTTGCATGTGCCCAATTTTGGAGTGCTTGCGCCGACAGCCGGAGGTTGTCTGGCGTGTTGCCCACCCAGGTGCGAGCGGCGCCATCATTGCGAGCGCGCTTGTAGAGGTCCACGGTGTCGACCGCGTCCTGTTTGCTCTTGGTCTTCCAGCCGTCCGCGAAGATCGCGCCACCGGTCATCGGCGGCAAGACCCCTCCGGTGTTGAGCCGATCGAACTCCGTCTCCATCGTCTGACCGGCAGGAAGGTCAGCCAGCGGTACGCCAGCACCGTCTGCCAGCACGGCTCCACCCGCTTGTTGCCAACGCTCGCCGAGCTTTTCGTAGGGCGCGGGCTTGCCCCGGCGCTTTGGCTTGCGCTTGCGGTCCTCGTCGCGATAACTCGATTCCTTGTAGCCGTCTTCCTTGGAACGTCGACGTCGCGCGCGCTGCTTGCGCTGGTCGTCCCGAGGAGCTTCGATCGAATCGTCTGCGGCTCGACGATGGCGCCTGCGCCCATCTTTTCGTTTAGGAGTCGGCATGTTGAGTCTCGTCGTGTTCAGCGCTGCGGTGCGGGTTCAGTAGGACAAACGCAAATTGACAGCAAACCCATCAAAGAAAAGTCGCGGGAGCTCGGGGTATTCGGTCAGCGCCATCTCGCAGCAGCACAAGCCAGACCCAAAACAAGCGCTATTGTCGAGCGAGGCGAATGCGATGTGCGTCACAGCGGCATCGGGCGAACGAGCTCGCTGAGGCGTCTTTCGTCCGCTGGGATGGTGATTCGGGTGAGCCTTGGCATGAAGAACGCGTTGAACACGGACCCGCAGCCGGAAAGATGTCTTGTTTTGGGGCTAGTCCCAAAACAAGACCTCTTTCCGGCTGCCGCTTTGGCGATGCCCTCGCCAGCGACGTCAGTGCGTTCGCTTCGCTCACCTGGAGCTCAACGATGCACGCATCGCCTTC
>CALHXW010000339.1 GCA_938040325.1 uncultured bacterium
AGTGGCGCCGGGAAGCCGCCGTCGTGGAGGTAGGTCTCAGCGGTCGTCGCCGGGTTGGCACGAGAGGCTTCGGCGAAGCTGAATGGATAGAGCTCAATGGTTCGGTGGCGTCCTGTCAGGGTCGTGGAGAGCTCGCCGCCGAGGAGATCTGCGTTCGAACCGGTCACGATAAACACATCGCCGTTCGGGCGATCGAGGCGCGTTCGTATCCAGCGCTGCCAGCCATCGACCCACTGTCTAGGTTGTGTCCAGTTGACTCGACACGAGGGCTCCTGTCGAGTCAACTGGACGCTGGCGGTAGCGTCCAGTTGACTCGACACGAGTGCGGCTGTCCAGCTGACTCGACACGAGCTATGGGCGACGCCTCGTCTCAACCCGCAGCCTGCTCTCGTCTGCGATGTTGAGTCACAACCCGGATGGTCTTAGACCTCGCGTGAGCTCGGCGGTCCTACCAGGCGATGTCGACCTGATAGTGAGCGAAGGCATGGTCTCGCGTCAGAATTGTCAGGCCTTCACACTTGGCTTGGGCAATCAACATGCGGTCAAACGGGTCGTTGTGATGTCGATGCAGTGCACCAGCTGTGGCGGCATGGGCGGGCGTGATGTTGAGGGCTTCAAACTCGCTTCGCTGGGGCGCGAAGAGCACGGCAGCTGCTTCATCGTCGAAGGTGAGCTTGCCGAGCTTGGCTTTGATCGCGAGCTCCCAGATCGTGGCCGCACTCACCCACGCCCGTGTCTCAGCGTCTCCGAGGACTCGGCGGGCGAACTCCGACAGGCGCGGGTCATCGGTGACCCACCAGAGGTACGTGTGGCTGTCGAGCAGGCACCTCACAGGTCCTGCTCCGTGGGTTCGGCATCGGTGGTCTCCACCTCAAAGGCCCGGGCAATCTCCGCGTTCACCTCTGCGCTGTCCCAGTCGTCATCGATGTGGACGCGACCAGCGAGTCGGCCGGGTTGCCGAGCGACTCGTTCGCGATAGGGCACAAGCCGAGCGACCGGCTGACCGGCCTTAGCGATGGTGATCTCTTCGCCCGCTGCGACTCTGGCCAAGAGCTTCGAGAGCTGCGTCTTTGCCTCGTAGGTGTTCACTGTTGCCATGGGCCGATGATTGGTCAGGTCATTGGTCTAGTCAACCTCTCGGCTCGAGGACGGCAAGTCGGCGACTTCGACAGGACTTGCGTCCCTGGACCCGCGTTGAGTCGCTCTCTGAGTTCGGCACCGCCACTCGGTCCGAATCTCAGCAGCCTGCTCGCAGCGTTGCCGGGAAATGCGGATTCACCCGCGTTTAGATCGAGGCTTCGATGGCGCATTTCCGATGTGGAAGGCTTGTGATGCCGGTCAACCTCCGACGTGCGCCTGAATTCTGGCTGCCCAGTGCTTGAGTGACCGTGTTGCGCACGGGATCGAGGCGTCGATGTCGCATCGAGGACTCAACCCCGAACCGGCGCCAGGGCGTTGTCGGCGGCCCACCGCGTGACGTCGCGGCCGTCGATGGCGTGGGCGATGAGGTCGGGGAAGAGGTCGGGCGTGCAGGCAAACGTCGGCACGCCGAGGCTTGAGAGCTTGCGGGCGTTGTCGACGTCGTAGCCGGGTGCGCCATCGTCGGAGAGTGCCAGCAGGCAGATGAGGCGCACGCCGCTGGCGACGAGGGCGGCGGCGCGCCGGAACATGCCGCGTACATCGCCCCCTTCGTAGAGGTCGGTGATGAGGACCATGACCGTGCGGGCCGGCTTCTTCACTTGGTCGCTGGCATAGACGAGGGCGCGGTGAATGTCGGTACCGCCGCCGAGCTGGGTGCCAAAGAGCAGGTCGACCGGGTCTTGGAGGTGCTCGGAGAGGTCGACGACCTCGGTGTCAAAGACGATCATGCGCGTCGTTGCGGCGGGCAGCGACGCCAGCACCGCGCCAAAGATGCCGGCGTAGACGACCGACGCCGCCATCGAGCCCGACTGGTCGACGACCAGCTGAATCTCTTGAAGCGAGCGGCGAGCGCGGGCGCGGCCGACCAGATGCTCAGGCACAATGACGCCGTGCTCGGGCAGGTAGTTGCGCAAGTTCTTGCGGATGGTCCGGTCCCAGTCGATGTCGGCGAAGCGCGGGCGGTTGGTTCGGTTGGCCGTGCGGATCGCCCGCGACACCGTCGCATGGGTCTTGTGGCGCAGGCGCTTCTCGACCTGCTCGACCACCCGGCGGACCACGTCGCGGGCGGTCTCCTTGATGGCGTCTGGCATCACGCGCGACAGCGACAGGAGCGTCGCGACCAGGTGAACGTCAGGCTCGACCGACTCGAGCAGCTCTGGCTCGAGCAAGAGCTGATGAAGGTTGAGACGCTCGATCGCGTCTCGCTGCATGAGCTGGACGGCCGGCGTCGGGAAGAAGGTGCGGATGTCGCCAAGCCAGCGGGCGACCTTCGGGGCGCTTCGGCCAAGCCCGCCAGAGCGATCGCTGTCGTAGAGCCCGGTCAGCGCCGCGTCGCGCCGGAGGTCTTCTTTGCCAAGGCGCACGCCAGTGCCGTCAGCCTCGTTGCCGCCCAGCACCAGGCGCCAGCGCCTCAGTCGCTCGTCGCTCACGTCGCTCACGCGCTCTCCCCTCCGAGTCCCATGAGTGCCGCCAGCGTAGGCAGCACGCGCGCCGCTCGCTCGTCCACCAGCTCGACCATCGCTGCCGTCCCGTCCTGCGCAGTAGCTCCCACAGCGTCGAGGTGCTTGAGCTTGGCTCCCAGCCGTCGGCGCTCAGCCGCCGTGAACGTCGAGAACGCCCGCCGCAGCGACGGCAGCTGCCCGTCGAAGTGTTCGGACGCCAGCGCTGCCAACCACGCGTCCAGCGCGGTCCACAGCTCGTCGCGCGTCATCAGCGCCGTGCCGCTGCCCCGCAGCATGCCCTCGAGCCATGCCGCAGCTTCGAGCGGCGGGTTCGCCAGTGAGAGCTCGCGCTGGGCCAGCAGCGCCAGCCGCTCGCCATCGATGATGTGGGTGTCGAGCAGCAGGCGAGCCGCAAAGCCCCGCACCAGCGCCTCGGTTGCCGACCGCTCGACCAGCTCGCCAAGCGCGTGGGCCCAGGCGTCGTGGAGCTCGTCGTCGTCGCGCAGCGCCAGCGTGTTGACCACGGCCCCCATGCCGTCAGCTACCCGCCGCGCGGTGTCCTCATCGATGCCGGTGGTCGCTGGCGCGAGTCCCGCTAGGATGCGCTCGAGCAGCCCGTCGAGCAAGACGAGCAGCCGGTCCGTCGGCATCTTGCGCAAGTCGCCATAGCGCGCCGACTCGGCAATGCCGGGCAGTGCGCCCATCATGCTGATCACATCGCCGCTGGTGGCCGCGAGCTCGTCGAGCTTGTCGACCAGCACCGTGACCGAGTCGGGGAGCCCGCAGCGGATGGTGGTGTCGAGAAGGTTGGCGATCGCGGCGAGGTCGGTGCCGTTCCGGGCGGCGTCGGCGATCATGTGGGTCGCGGCGACCTCGGTGGTGCTGCCGAACGCATTGGCGGTGACCAGGGCCACGACGAACTCGGGGTCCCAGTCGAGCATCCAGCCCTCCCAGAACGTGCCGAGGCCGCCGGCGATGCCAGCGTGAGGGTTGCCCCACGGGACGTTGAGGACGCGGAGCTGCCACAAGAGCTGGCTCCGGGCGAGGCCGTTGGGCTTCCGCAGGTCGATCCGCAGCTCGTGCGGCTCGGCCTTGGGCTTGAGTCGGAGGCGCTTCTGCTTGCTGAGCACGTCCTGGTGCAGAGGTGCTGTCGGGGCGCCGGCAGGCACCTTGCCGAGGGTGTTGCCGATGAGGAGCGTGTCGGCGATGAGCGAGAGCGCGTCAGGAAAGCCCTGCAGGTAGACCGAGACCATCGACTCTTGAAGCTCTGCGAGCCCAGGCCGCGTCAGCCCGCGCAGCGCAGCCAGCGTCTCGCTCAGCCGAACCGCTTCGATCACATGCGCCGAGCTCGTGTCTAAGCCCTGCTTGCGGAGCAGGCGGGCCGCTTTCGTCACCCAAAGAGCCGTTGCCTGGGTAGGAGCGCGAAAGAGCAGGTGGTACCAGGCCGGGGCCGTCACGCCGGCGCCGTAGCCGCTCTGGAACGCCAGGCGGGCCGCGGTCCATGGGACCCACGTGGCGACGGACTTGCGCTGGCGCATGCCCTTGAGGGTCGCGTTGTCGGCGCCGACCTGGCCGCGTCGCTTGATGAATGCCTCGGTGAGCACCGGCGCGTGCCAGGCCCCGCAGACAACCGCGATCCGCGCAGCCCCGGACTTGATGCCGATGCGGATCCGCTTGCGCATCCACGCCTCTCGACGAGCCTCGCGCTGCGTCTTGGCTTCAAGCCCCGGGCAGTGCGCGTCGCGGACCGCCGTCATGCCCTCAAGGATCGCCTCGAAGACATCGCTCGGGTCGTGGCGCGCCTCAACCACCTGCTCCCACCAGACCTCCGCGTCCGAGAAGCCCGCGGCGCGTGCGAGCTCGCCGATGGGATCGACGTGGTTGGCATGGGCTTCCTCGTCGGCCGCGTGCTCTGGATCCAGACCGTCTTCGCCGTCGTCGTCAACCACGACCGGCTTGTCGCCCGGCCAGTGGGCACCGCGCGGCAGGTCGATGAACGCAGCCGTGACGCCTTCACGCGACGCCCAGCGCAGCGCCCGCCACTCGGGGCTGAAGCTAGCGAACGGGTAGAACGCCGACGCGATGGGCTGGTCCTGGGGGTAGACCAGCAGCGCCACCGGTGGCTTGAAGCCCTCCATCGCCAACATCGGCAGCACGTCCGTGCCGTCGGTCGGTCCTTCGACGAGCACCAAGTCCGGCGCATAGCTCGCGAGCTCTCGCTCAAGAGCCCGAGCACAGCCGGGACCATGATGCCTGACGCCGAAGACGCGTAGCTCGGAGGTTGCCATCCCTAGACCAGCTCTTGGCAGGCCCGGTAGAGGTCGCGCCACTCGTCGCGGTCTTTGACCACCATTCGCAGGTACTCAAGCCAGACGACACGGTCTTGGACGGGGTCGCGGACGACGGCGCCGGTGATCCCCGCGGCCAGATCGCGCGCGGTGAGCGTGCCGTCGCCGTAGAATGCGGCCATGGCGATGCCGGTGGTCATGACGCTGATCGCCTCGCCCGTCGAGAGCGTGCCGGTAGGCGACTTCAGCTTGGTGCTGCCGTCCTCAGTGACGCCGGTGCGGAGCTCGCGGAAGATGGTCACAACGCGTCGGATCTCGTCGAGCGCTGGGGCCTCGTCGGCGAGCTCGAGTCCCTTGCCGATGGCAGCGACCCGCTGCACGACGATCTCGACCTCTTCCTTCATCGTCGACGGCGTCGGTAGCACGACCGTGTTGAAGCGCCGCACCAGCGCCGAGCTGAGGTCGTTGACGCCTTTGTCCTTGTGGTTGGCGGTCGCGATCACGTTGAAGCCCTTGCGGCCCTGCACTTCGCTGTTGAGCTCAGGAACTGGCAGGGTCTTCTCGCTCATGAGCGTGATGAGCGAGTCTTGGACCTCGCTAGGGATGCGGGTGAGCTCCTCGACTCGGCAGAGCGCGCCCTCTTGCATGGCGACCATCATGGGACTCGGCACCATGGCGCCAGCGCTTGGCCCTTCCGCCAGCAGCCGTGCGTAGTTCCAGCCGTAGCGCAGCGCGCTCTCATCGGTCCCGGCTGTGCCTTGCACCAGCAGGGTCGAGCGGCCGGAGATCGCGGCCGACAGGTGCTCGGAGAGCCACGACTTGCCGGTGCCCGGGACCCCGAAGAGCAGCAAGCCGCGGTCGGTGGCGAGGGTGGCGATGGCGACCTCGATGAGGCGCTCGGCACCGATGTACTTGCGCGTGATCTCGGTGCCGTCGGCCAGCGTTCCGCCCAGCACGTAGGTCCGAACGGCCCACGGCGAGAGCTTCCAGCCCGGCGGACGCGGCTTGTCGTCGACCTCCGCCAGGCGCGAGAGCTCGGCTTTGAACTCGTCCTCGGCGTGCTGGCGCAGCAGGTCTTGGGCCGTGGCCTTGGTAGCGGTCATCGTGTTGCTCAAGTCAGTCTCCTGCCGCGGTCGGTGTTTCGTCGGAAAGTCATACGCCCAGCTCACGCAGCACAGCGTCGATGCGCTGGCGGAGGGCGAGCTGTTCGAGGACGCGGCGGACACCAGCGCCTGAGCGCTCGGTCCACTCGGGCCAGGTGAGGGTGTTGTTGAGTGCCGGCGTGTCGAGGTGTGCCGCCGCATGCAGCCAAGGCTCGGTCCAGTACCTCTGGATGCGCTGGCCGTGGCTGTTGCCGATCAGTGGACGGCAGCGGCGACAGAAGATCTGAGAGACCTCGGGGCTCCACCGCTCACCGCGGAGCGCGTCGACGATCATCAGCCAGCGGTCGAGCGAGATCGCCGCGTGCTGCTGGGCCAGCAGATCCAGCTGGCTGAAGGTGAGCCGCCCAAGCAGCCTGGCGAGGGGCTCCGTCGAGGGCCAGACGTTGGCCTTGTCCGAGAGCAGCTCAAGGCCGTCGAGCAGCGGACCCAGCGCCGCCACATCGCCGTGGTTCGCCGCGCCGCTGACCAGTGCGTTGACCACCCACCAGTCGTCTGCGGACAGGCGGTGACAGAGCTGAGCGAGCGAAATGCCCAGCCGCTTGGCGAGCTCAAGCGGGGAGACGACCGAGACAACCTGCACCAGCCAGTCGGAGCGCTGGCTCCACGGCAGCGAGCCGGCTTTCGCGGTCATGATCCCGTCGTCGGCCCAGTCGGTCGGAAGCTCGCTCGGTGGCGTGACCGTCAGGACCTTGGCCGAGAGCGGGTTCAAGCGCGACGCGCGCTGCAGTGAGAAGGCGGCAACCGCCCGCTCAAGCATGCGGTCACGCAGCGCGCCGGTGGGCATCGTTGCCAGCAGGCGCAGCGCCGTCTTGCGCACGGATGTTGCGCGGTCGGTGGCGACGGTCGCGCGCAGCTTGTCGGCGACGTCCTCGCTGGGCTTGGTCGCCAAGATCTGAAGCCACTGGCTGCGCTCAGGCGCGCTGTCGGCCTTCCAGGTGGTCTCGATGAGCGCCAGAGCCTCGGCCGGCCGGATGCTGACGAGGGTTGTGAGTGCCGCTGCTCGCGCTTTGGTTGTCGCGGTCTCAAAGACCTCGCGCGCTTGCGCGGCCACATCGTCTTCGCTCAGCGCTCTGTCGACGGTTGCTGCCACCCATGACCACAGCGTGCTCTGCTGGCTGAGCCACTGGCCGCGGGTGCCGAGCAGCGGCAGGAGCGCCGCTTTACCGGCCGGGTCGAGCGAGGCGCTGAGCGCCTCCACAAGCAAGTGATGAGGCAGCACCGCGTTGAGACGCCGCACGCGCCGCAGGCCAAACTCTCGCAGCGCGTTGGGGGCCTTGAGGACCTCGAGCACCAGGCGGGCAGCGCGCTCGGAGAGCACCGGCTGGTCGTCAGGCGGAGCCGGCTCGAAGAGCGCAGGGGCAGGTGTTGCCGGGGTCGCCGCTCGCTCGATGGCCAAGGCGCCACCGGCGGCCAGGAGCACGCGCTTGGCGATCGGCGTGTCTGCCGGCAGCTCAGCAACCAGCGCGTCGACCTGGGTATGGGTGAGGACCTCGCCCGCGTCGAGCCGGTCGACACCGAGGAGCGCGCGGTTGGCGAGCTGCTTGATCCGGGCGCTGCTCATGCCTCGGCCTCGCAGTGCAGGACCTTGAGCCGGTCGCCATCCCACTCGCCGAAGAGGCGCACCGGGTGCCCGCCAGAGACCGCGAGCAGCTCCCACGGCTGGCCTTCGAGCGGCAGCGCGAGGCGTTCGTCGTCGCAGATCCACCACGCTGAAGCATCGTCTTTGGCCGGCCGGACATGGCGCAGCTCACACGGCACCGTCCGCGTCCACGGGACGGCCGCAAACGCGTCAGCAGCCGTCGACAGGAAGTCGTCGACCCGCGAGTGGCCGGCGTCCTCGTCGGCAAGCGCAGACGCCATCGGTGATTCGGTGGGCGCTGACTCGTCCGCCTCGATGACCAAGGCGCGCTGTGGGTAGGCCGACGGGTAGTACGCCAACGTCGCCTGAAACGTCGACATCGCCCGTCGCGGCGGCGCGAGGGCAGCGCCTCGGTAGCCGAAGTCGAGCAAGAGCGCGTAGCGCCCGGACGTCACGCCGCGCAGCCAAGTACGGGACTCTGTGAGGTCGTCGAGCTGTCTTCGCACGGCCGCGACCACCCGCCAGACGTCGCTGATGAGCTCGCCGTCGCGTGCGATCGCGGCCTTGTCGGCACGCAGGCCGATGCTGGTCTGTAGGTCGGCCCGTAGTGCTGCCGGCAGGGCGTCGAGCCGGGACCACGCGTCGGTCTGCAGCGTCAAGAGTCCAAGCTCGCCGAGCGCTCGCGCGTGCCACGTGGGGGAGCCGTCGAGCAGCAGCGCCAGGTTGGCCACCCGTCGAGCAAGCCCGGGCGCTTTGGCGTCGTGCAGTGCCCGACCGCGGGTCTCGAACCACGCATCGCCGTGAGATTCCCACGCGGCCAGGCCGTAACGCACCTGGTCCTGCATCCACAGCTCAAGCTGCGCGAGGCCGTCGGCGATCGCCTGGGCACGCTTGGCGGCGGTCCTCGCGCTTGCTTTGGCCCGCTTCTCAGCCGTCGCGGCGTCCACCGGCTCGGCGGCCTTGGCGGCACGCTCGGCCTTCTTGTCGGCGCGCTCGCGGCGCTTGTCGATCCACTCGGCGACCCAGGCGGGCCGGGTGCCTGCAGAGACGAGGCCGTCGGCTGCGATCATCATGAGAGCGATTGCGTGCTTGCACGGAAACTTTCGCGAAGGGCAGCTGCAGCTGGTGGTGAGATCGGTGAGATCGCACCTGACATTGTAGACTCGGCTTCCCGAGCACGAGCCCCAGAGGGCGTCTTCGTCGTGGCCCGTGTGCGACCAGGCGCCTGGGCGCGCGTTCTTCCGACCCGCCGCGATGGACTTTGTGTCGGGGGCTGCCGCTTCGGCCTGAGCGTGCGTTGGAAGCATGGCGGCACGGTCCCAAACATCGCCCGGCCGCGCAAGCCCATGGGCTGGCCGTCGGATCGGATCCTCGTGTTCTCAGGGCGTGAAGAAGCGTCGTGGATTCATCGCTGTTTGCGGAGTCGAGGGGGTTGCTTTTTGGGCCCCGATTCGCTTTCTAACCAGACGCGTGGTTTACTGACCGCGTCAGCACCGCGACCGAGACGCAACATCCACAGCCCGTGCGGCTGTCAGCTCACATGAACCGTCAAGAGGGGCCCACCATGACCGTCGTTCGTCCCATCACCACGCGCCATACCTCGCGCTCTCGCTCCACCGTCCGGGTCGGTGCGTTTGCCGCGGGCGCGATGTTCGCCATGACCGCCTGCAACTACACGCCCATCAGCAGGCTCGAGAGCAGCCTGACGCTGGAGGTACGCGTGGAGACAGGCAGCAGCGAGCGCGTCCCGATCGATTTTTTGTGGGTCATCGATAACTCGACGTCGATGTGTGAAGAGCAGAACGCGCTGGCCGAGAACTTCACGGCGTTTCGCTCGAGCTTAGACGCATTCTTCGACATCGATGCGCGCGTGGCGGTGGTTACCCACGACGTCCAGTGCGATCCCGACGAAGAGTCGACATCGAAGGGCATCTTCAACCGCCAGGCCGCCACGCTCTTTGGCCGTACCTGCGGCGAGGTCGTGCATCGCGTGTGCGAGGAAGACTCCGAGTGCGTCAATCTTGACTGCGATGCACTTGGACAGAACTGCGATGGCAATCAGGGGGAGTGGCTTTGTGATCAGGCCTCACCTGCGAGCTGCTCGGTCAACCCCAACGGCACGCTCAACTCCAGCTGTGTGCGCCAGTGCGCATCTGATGCCGAGTGTCAGACGGTGTTTGAGAGCGCCGACTACAAGTGCACGTTCCCGGGCACAGTGAACTCAGCATGTGTGCGCCAGCCAACGACTGCGGGCTGCCCAGCAGAGCTGCCGGCTTTTCTGGACTCCGACAACCTCGACCTCTTCCCATGCCTTGCGACCGTCGGTGTCCGTCAGGACAAGTGCCTGAAGTTCGAGCAGGGGATGGCCGGCTCGCTGCTGGCGCTCGCACCCGACCGGACCCTTAGCGATGACGAGGCCCTGATCTCGACGCTCCGCGCCCAGTCCGAGACGTTCTTGCGCGATGAGGCGTACTTGGTCGTTATCTACGTCAGCGATGAGGACGACTGCAGCATCACGACGGCTGCGTCGATCTTCGAAGACGACTACCCTCGGTGTGCGTTGCTCAACGACAGCCGGTCGGGTGGTCCGCTGATACCGGTCTCTGACGTGGCCAACGTTCTCAAGGGTCTCAAGAGCGAGCCTTCAAAGGTCATTGTGGCTGCCATCGCAGGCGACTCGACCGAGGAAACACCTGCCGATGTGGCTGCCGACCGCGCGGCGTATCTTGAGAGCAAGGCCGATGCGCGTGACTGCCACAAGACCACCAGCATCTGTACCTCGTCCAACGGCAAGGCGGACTTCGGTAGCCGCTACCTTGAGCTGACCGAGAGCTTCGGACCCCACGGCGTCTTCGAAAACATCTGCGGGGAAAATGGCATCGGGCCAGCGCTGGAGCGGATCGCAGGCGTTATCTCGCAGGCGGTCAACCTGATCTGTCTGCCGCGACCGGTCGTCGATGGCTTGGTGGTCACGCGCGTGACGGCTGATGGCGAGACGGTGGTGAACGAGGGGACGGGCGATGACGACTACACACTCGGAGAGGGCGGCGAGGCGTGCCTCAAGGACGGTGTGCCGCGGAGAGCCATTCGCTTCAACCGGCCGCCGACGCCAGGCGAGCGGTATGTGGTGACCTACGAAGGCGACCCAGGTGTTCAATAGGTAGGCGCAACGAACGCGTCCCCTGGGCTTGAGCCAACGACGGTTGCTGCGTAGGTTCAGCATCGTCAACGCACACGTGACCCGCGCGAGGTACCTGTGAACTGGAGATCAACCGGGTGTACGGCGCTCGTCGTAGGAGGTTTGGCGCTCGCAGGGTGCATCAGCCCCGGCGACACGTCAGACGCCAGCACCGAACCGGATGTCCCGCCGGACGTCGTCGACACGACCGACACAACCGTGCCTCGCGAGGATGGCACGGTGGTCTGTGCTTGCCAGATCGGCAACACGTGCGCCGCCGCTGGCGAACGCAACCTGGAAGATGCTTGTCAGGTCTGCGAGCCAAGCAGCTCGACCGATGACTGGACGGCTCTCAGACCTGGGCAGACTTGCTCTCTCCCCAGCGGGCCGCTGAGCTACTGCAACGCGGTCGGCGCATGCGTGTCAGCACCCGACTGTGTCGAGTCTGTCACCGTTCACAACGACGCTAACGGGCCACTCTATAACCTCTTGCCTGGCACGTGCCTCATCGACGGGTTGTGCTACGAGCTCGGCGAGTCACGTGAGGACAACCCGTGTCGGGTGTGCGGTGACGCGAAGCGTTCATGGACGGCGCTGCCGCTCGGTACGAACTGTAAGGACGGACAAAAGGCGAGCTTCTGTGACCCAGACGGCTGTGCGCCCGTGCCCGAGTGCGTCGGGCGACTCGACTGGGTGTCCGGCGGTCCGGTCGCCACGCCGCTGCCCGATCGCTGCTTCATTGGAGGGCAGTGTTACCTCAGCGGCGAAACCGCGGGCTCGGGCAGCTGTCAGCTTTGTCAGCCGGCCTCGGGAGGGCAGGGCGCGACGGAGTGGTCGATCAGGGCCGATAGCTGCCTCATCAACGGCAGTTGCTGGCCAGAGGGTCAGATGGGGCCGTGCGCGATCTGCGACCCGAGTCAGAGCCAGGTGGAGCCTATCGCGCTTGATCAGCTGCCGTGCGCCCCCGAGGAACCGTGTCTAAGCCTAGGCGTGTGCGACGGGTTCGAGTGCGTCAGCGAACCGCTTGACTGTGACGACGGCCTTGCCTGTACGGCCGATAGCTGTGGTGAGGATGGATGCGCGAACGTGCCGACAAGCGGGTGCGTGGCCGAGGACGCATGCTATGCCGTCAACGAGCGGGGCCCGACGGGCTGCGATGTCTGTGTCGTCAGCGACGAAGGGGTCTCTGACTGGGAACCGGTCATGGCCGGCACCCCCTGCGACCTGGCGCTTGATTGTTACGCCGGGGCCTGCGATGCGCAGGGCGTCTGCGTCGAGGCGCTGCTGCCTACCGACTCCGACAACGACCAGATACCAACGCAGCTTGGTGGCGAGAACCTCAGCACCACAGCGAGCTGGCCTCAGTTCACCGAGACCGGCGTGCTCAACCCGTTGGGGCCGGCGCCGTCAGGTGACCGGGACCGCTTTGCTTACGGCGTGTCGATGCCGCCGCCAACTCCTCAGGCGTCCTTCGACCGGGTCGCAAGGGCCGACCTGACCAACGACGGCGACGTGCCGATGCTTCTGTGCGGCTACGGGGGATGTGGGGCCTTCGGAGAAGCCGCGCCAGCGTTAGGGCTTGAGTGCCCGAACGCCGGCACATCGCCTGCCGAAAACATGATCGAGGGCTTCAGTGGTTGCTGTCGCCATGTCCAACCGGGGCAGACGGCATCGAATGCGCTGCTCTTTTCGTGCCCGGAGGACCCGGACGTTGGCGTGGCCGGCAAGGTGATCTGGCAAGTGACCCAAGGACAGGGAGGCATCTCGCCGTCTGGCTCGATGTGTGCGCCTTACACGCTCGAGCTCGGCCTCAACATTCAGTGAGGCCGCGCGGTCTGTCGGACCGACGCGGTTGGCAGCGCGAGCACGCCTCGTTGTAGAGATCGGAAGTTCGTTGCTATCTCCGTGGGGGACTAGCCCCAAAACAAGCGCTCTTTCCGGCTGCGGCGAGGCGATGCCCTCGCCAGCGACGTCCGTGCGTTCGCTTCGCTCACCTGAACTCGACGATGCACGCATCGCCTTCGTCCAGCGGACGCCGCTGGCAAGCACATCGCCTTCGCCTCGCTCGAAAACAGCGCTTGATTTGGGACTAG
>CALHXW010000340.1 GCA_938040325.1 uncultured bacterium
CAACGATCTCGAGATCACCTTGTCCCGACAGGGTTTCCTCTCGTTCGCTGCCCCAGCGGCACGCCTCACTTCGTCCCGAAAACCGCATTTCCCCGAACGCTGCTAGCAGCGTTCGGTTGGTACCGTTTGGACCGACGTGGAACTGGCTCTTTGCACGCTCACGAACCTCGAAACGGCGAGCGTCGCTCACGTTTCAGGTGTTCTCGCCGCCTCGTCGCTGCAGGCTTGCGCGCGAAAATGGCGAACCCGCTGCGGCCACCAGATTCATGTTAAGTCGCCGCTGGTTCCTGTCGAAACCAGCTACATGCCTGTCGGTCCACAGCCAAACGCCCAGCCTGAGCGCTACGTCACTGCAATGCAAGAGACCAGGCGTGCGCAGGCTGCCACCCAGGCGGCGCCCACGCGCGCCAGCACCGAGGGAGACGAGCCCGTCACGAGACGGGCCACCAGCAGCACCCGACCGCGCTCCCCCAAGTGGTCCCTCGTTCGGCTGCTCGATGGCGACCGCACGGCCGAAAACTTCGGACGCCAAAACCTCGCGCGGCTTCGGTCACTGCAGGTGGTGAGCAGCTGCTTGTTGCTGGCAAGCCCCATGTACCTCTGGCAGCTGGCCACCCTCGAGATGTGGACCTCGCTGAGCGTGCTGATCCTGAGCGTGCTCGCTGTGCCGTTTAGCATTGCCATTGCTCGCCGCGGACGTGTCACGTTCGCCGGCCACCTGATCGTTTGCTGCGTCACGGCGGTCGTCAGCTCGTCGCTGGTCGCCGGCGGCGGCATCCGGCATCCCGGTGCGGCATGGCTGATCATCTCGCCCATCTGCGCCGGCCTCCTCATCAGCAGCCGCGCGGCGATGGGTTGGGCGGCGATCACTGCCCTCATTGCGACTGGCTTCTGGACCGCAGACACCCTGGGCGTGCCGCTGTCCAACCCCGTTGGCTACGGAACACGCTGGACGTTCCTGCTCATCGACTGGATCTTCTTGGCGGGCGCCGTTGGCGCGATGTACTGGGCCCACGGACTGTCCGTCGGCGCGCTGCGCTCTGACCTGGACACCGCCAACGCCGCCTTGCGCGGCCAAGTGCGGGACCGCACCGACGCCGAGGCCCGCGCCAACGCCGCCGCCACGGCTCGAACCACGTTCGTGGCGACCATGAGCCACGAGATCCGCACGCCGCTCAACGGTGTCCTCGGGCTCACCGATCTGCTGCTCGACACCAAGCTCGACCCCGAACAGCGCGAGCTCGCCGACACCATCCGGCGCTCAAGCTCACTGCTGAACTCGCTGCTCGACGACGTCTTGGACTTCGCCAAGATCGATGCCGGCGCTCTTGAGCTTGAGTACCTGCCGCTGGACCTTCGTGCGCTCTGCCGTGACGTTGTCTCCATGTGGCGCACCCCGGTCCGAGAGCGCGGTGTGGACCTCGTGTTCGAGCCCTCGCAGAGCGCTCCCAGCTGGGTCATCGGCGATCCGACGCGTCTGCGGCAGGTCTTGGGAAACCTGGTGAACAACGCGATGAAGTTCACCGACCGCGGCCAGATTGTGCTTGCGCTCGAGAGTGACGGCAGCGAGTGCCTGCTGAGCGTCACAGACACGGGCATCGGCATGGACCCCGCCGTCGCCAGAACCATCTTTCAGCCCTTTCAGCAGGCCGACAGCAGCACGACGCGCAGCTACGGCGGCAGCGGGCTCGGCCTCGCCATCTCCGACCAGATCGCGCGGGCGATGGGGGGCGGGCTATCGGTCGAGTCCGTCAAAGGCAGCGGCAGCACCTTCACGCTTCGGGTGGCGCTCGCTGCGGCCCGAGAGCCTACGGCAACGTCGGATGCCGGTGAGCTCGATCTGACGCACCTAGCAGGCCGAACCGTCATCGTGGCCGAAGACAATGCCGTGAACCTGATGGTGACCACGCGGCTGCTTGAGCGCCTTGGCATCACGGTCATCGCGGCCCGCGACGGCAAGGAGTGTGTGCAAGCTTGGCGGACGACAGACGCAGACCTCATCTTGATGGACTGCCGCATGCCCACCTGTGACGGCTACGAAGCGACGCGGGTGATCCGAGCCGAGAAGGGCCGACTGCCAATCCTCGCATTGACAGCGAACACCGGCAGCGACGAGCAGCGTCGGTGCCTGGATGCGGGAATGAACGATCACCTCAGCAAGCCCCTAGAACCGGCACGCCTCGAGGCCGCCTTGGTCCAGTGGCTCATCGACCAACCGCAGCAGCAGCAGACCTGGGTGTCGCGGCCCCACGATGTCGCAGCGCTTGAGGCGCGTCGTCCGGAAGCTCAAGCGGTCGCCGACAACGTCGCATGATGTCGCTGGGCGCAACTTGCGTGCCAGCATGTGGTTCGAGCAAGCGGACATCTCGCTAGCAGCGTCCGGGGGAATGCAAAATCTGATGACTTTGCGATGCGCTCAACGCGGGTCCCAGGGGCGCAACTCCTGTTGATCTCGAGATCACTCAGGAGCTGCCCCCCTGCGCGCTGTGGTTTCCTCTCGTTCATGACGAAAGCGGCACGCCTCGCTTCGTCCCAGAATCCGCATTTCCCGGCAACGCTGCTAGCCTCGACTTTAGCCATTTTGAACGTGCCGCCGCTGACGTCGTCCGTGCACAGCTGGGTGAGGCAAACACGTTGCGGCCTTCTAAAACCGCGTCGGCCTCACCCACCTCCACACCGCCGACTGGATAACGTTCGCAAACCTCACGTTGTCCACGAGCGGCTTGGACAACGTTCGCAAGACTCACGTTGCCCACACGAGCCACGACGACTGCTGCTGATCACCTGATGATTCACGGGGATCATCGTTGCCGCCGCCGCGGCTTGTGGGGATGTGGGAGCCGTGTCGGACTCCGTCCGTACC
>CALHXW010000341.1 GCA_938040325.1 uncultured bacterium
AGCAAGCTGCCCAGAGCACCTCGCAGGCGTCACTCATCACGACTCTCGGGTCCTGTCGGGAGCGCTCTGGCAAGCCGCCACCGAGCTCGGAAAGGACGGCACCGCGCCCCTGCTGGCAGCCATCAGAGACGCGGCTCCCACCGCGAGTGACTCGCTCGAGGCGCTTGCCGACGCCATCGGCTCAGCCCTCGATCGCCAGTCACCGAAAGCATCGGCGACCTGGCGGTCCATCGTCGAGACCCGAGGACTGCGTCAGTGCAGGACACCGATCCCCCTCGGCCGCGCCAAGGCCTTCCACAGCCGCGCGGGACGCTTCTTTATCCCCGGGCGTGCGACATTCTCACGACGTGCGACGCTCTGGGCACCGCCCACGCCACCAGCCAGCGTCGCGAGTTCTTTCGCCTTCAAGGCCCAGGTGACCAGCACCAAGCCTCTCACCATCAGCACACGTGTCGCCAAGCGAGCCCCCCTCAGCGTCCGCTGGCGCTTCCTGGACGCATCGGGGGCTGTGGTCACCTCTGGCACGACAGCCCTTCAGCACGGGCCCACGTCACGGGCGACCCTCACACCGCCGACAGGCGCTGCTAGTCTGACCTTCCGCTTTGAGCACACAGCAGTAGATGGCATCTCCTTGGACACGGTCGCCCTCACCCAGCGGTAGCCGACTCGATGCTCGCGACTCCTGCGCCTAAGCACAGCCGTTCCTCACTCGACCTTCTCTCAAGCGCTCGAAGGAGACAGCCAGACTGGGTGCGCTTCAACGCGATTGAGCGCACGCACGCTAAGGCTGGTAGACACGAAGCTCACTTTGACCGTGAACGCCAACGAACCACGCGACCGAAGGCGTGGCTTCTGCCATCGCCAACGGCCGCGCCGTCTCATGGGTCGACCTACTCGACGTCGAACTGAAGCTCGAGCCCGGTCTTGCCGGCATAGACAGTGCTGTCGAGGGATTCATGCGCGTCGGGGTGCCCCGTGTGGTGGAGCAAGAACGCGGTGGTCATATGATGGATGAGATCCAGTCCGTCCTGCTTGGACCAGCCCGACTCGTTGCAGATGAACTCTTGGTACTCCTCGGGCACTGCCGCAATGAACGGGAGGTTGTTGCAGGAGGTCACCGTCACAAAGTGCCGGGCGCCGGTCAGCCCGACCATGGCGCGGCTTGAGCTCCCGATATGCTCGAACGTCGGGCCAGGTCCCCAGTCCCAGGGGGTGCCGACGTCGGCTGTGCCTGCGATGACCAACGTCGGTACCGTGACCTCGGCAAGGCCTGCCTCTCCGAAGAGGTAGGAGTCACCGGCAATCGGCACGATGGCGGTCACCCTCGGGTCGCGAAGGGACGGCCACAGACCGGTCGGAACCTCCGAGAGTCCCATCCGCTCCGCGAGTGCCTCAGTGCCAGTCAAAAACGGCTGGCAGAACAGGCCGAGGTTGAAGGGGTCTTCCTCGGTCGCGCATCGCTCGGCGAGGTGGTCGAGATCGAAGCGAGCTCCCGCCGAAGCGAGTGCGGTGTAGCCTCCGTACGAGTGCCCGACGACCGCGACCGCGCTTGTGTCGATGATGCCGCCCAGCGCTCCGTCTTCCGCCAGATCGATGACCGCCGAGACGGCTCGGGGCCGCTCGACAGTGGCGGGCAGGATGTCTGCGTCCCAGTCGGTCTCGATGTGCTCGGGCCCAAGCACCACGAAGCCATAGGACGCGAGGTGCTCGGCGAGCGGGTACCACTCAGGACTCAACGCAAAGCCGTGCGAGAACACGACGAGCGGAAATGTCCCGGCGACAGGCTCGGCGTCGAGGTGGGCGTTGCCCATGACAACGTACTCATCGTCGGGCGTGCCAAAGAGCTTCGCCGGTACCGCGTACTCGATGGTGCGACCGGCAGCTGCAGTCGGAAACCAAGCTTTGACCATCATGCCGTCCGGCGTCTCTAGCTGGGAGTAGCCAACAGCGTGCTCGCCGCGGGCTACGAAGCGGTCGGCGCGGTCGGCGGTTGGAGGTTCTGGGTTGGTCGGGGAGTCACTGTCGGTATCGGAACATCCGGTCGCCATCGCCACCACCAACAGACACTGAATCGCTCTATGAAACATGGTTTTCCTCTTGGGTTCGGTTGGGAACACGATGACCCTAGGTGAACAATTTCGCTCAGCGAACGCTTGTTTACGAAGACTTGGTGTGCAAAATTGCACGCATGAACTGGGATGACCTCCGATTCGTTCTCGCGGTGTCTCGTGCCGGCACGCTCTCAGGCGCTGCCGCAGCTCTTAAGGTGACCCACACGACCGTCGGCCGGCGACTCAGCACGTGTGAGAAGCTGCTCGGGGTGCGCCTGTTTGACCGGACGCCAGAAGGGTTCTTTCCGACGCCTGCCGGCAGTGAGGTGATCGAGACGGCCGAGCAGGTCGAGTCCACGCTGTTGACGCTCGAGGGCAACATCATGGGGCGTGACACCGAGCTACGTGGCTCGCTCTACGTCTCCACGCTCGACATGCTCTACCGGCGTGTTCACGGCGGCCTGATGCGCTTCATGACGAGCTATCCGCACGTCGACGTCACCCTCACCACCAACGTCGATCCGGTCTCGCTCACGCGGCGCGAAGCGGACGTGGCGATTCGAATGACCGACAAGCCGCCGGAGGGGTTGATTGGCCTGCGAGTGGGCGAGGTCACCTTTGGGGTGTTCGTCAGTCGAGCGCTCTACGCGCAGATGAACTCATCCGAGGATGTCGGAGCGTACCCCTGGCTTCGGCTCGACAAGCGCCAGCCCAATGATGGGCTCGAGAGCTGGTTCAAAGTCCACGCGCCCAACGCCCATGTCGTGGCGCGCGTCGACGAGAACGCGATGCTCGCCCGCGAGATGGTGACTCGCGGCGTGGGGGCATTCTTTCTCCCTGTTGAGGAAGGCGAGGACATGGGATTGCAGCGAATCAGCCAGCCTCACCAAGAGCCAACCGTCGGGCTGTGGCTTCTCACACTTCCGCAGCTCCGGCGCACCGGCCGAGTTCGAGCGTTTCTCGACTGCATGGTGGAGTCGTTCAAGTCATAGGCCTTCGCGACGGCACCGGCTGAAATCCCGTCGATCCAGGCGGTAGCACGGCGCGCGAGCCCGACGTTCTCATCCAAACCCCGAGCACTGTGGATCGGCGCGGGCGCTCTCTCCTGCGACACGGCGTCTTAAGCCACCAACGAAACGAGGCGCTCGACCCGCGTCGAGCGCCTCCTTCAACCACCGAAGCGGCAGTCTTCGAGCCGATCGGGCTACTGAAGCGGCGTTCCTGCCACGGCGTCGGCGCAGTTGAACGTGACACCGTCGGAACCGCGGATGCAGATCTCGTGGGTTCCGCAGAAGCCACAGATCGACGAGCTATCGCAGGTGTGGCTCGCCGGGCTGTCGAGGAACGAGAGCGTGCAGATGTCGTCGGCTTGGCATCCCATCGCGCCCTGGGCGATGCACTGGCCAACACCCGTCAGCAGGCACTTGTTGCTGGCGCTGCACGAGTGGTCGCTGCCGTAGTAGGTGGCACAGATCGCGTCGTCACCGCCGCAGCCGCCACAGCTGCCGTTGCTGCAGATCTCGCCCTCACCGCACTGGTCGCTGTGGGTGCACCCGACGCAGGCTCCGTTGACGCAGACGTCGTCTCCCCAGCACTGGCTTGTGTTGCTGCACGCGACGCACTCGCTGAACTGGCAGATCAGGCCGCCACTGCAGTCAGGAGTGGTGTTGCACTCGGGCTCTTGGCAGACGCCGCCGCCAGCGCACGTCTGGTCGCCAGGGCACTGGGCGCTCGACTGGCAAGCACCGCACATGCCGTCGTTACGGCATCCCTCGCCAGCATCACAGTCCGAGCCATCGCTGCAGCGAATGAAGTAGTCACGGGTCCAGGGCATCGTCATGACGTTACCTGCGGCGTCGGTGGCGGTGACCTCGAGGGTGTTGTTGCCGTACGTCCACTGCGATGCGGGGCTGATAGTCAGCGTCTTGGCGTCGGTCCAGACGCCACCGTCGGACATCGACCCCATGGTGCCGCCGACCGTCCAGCCACCCGACGTGTTCATCAGCTCGCTGAACTCCACCACGATGGACTCGGTCGTGGTCTTGTTCGGGTCGCCAGCGCCAATCACGGTCGGCGGTGTGGTGTCGCCGCTACCTGTGCACGCCACGGCGCCGAGCTCGACGCCCGTCAAGAGCAGGTGGTCCCCCTGGTAGGTGTCGAGGACCCGGAACCACCAGTACTGCGCGCTGGTCGTCGCGAAGTAGTTGACGTCGAACTTCGAGATGATCGCGTCGGCGTCGAAGGACTGCGGCTGGTCGCGGCCGTTGAGGCAGCAGTCGTCGGGCACCTCGGCCGTGCATGCCTCGCCGACCTCGCACTTCCACGGGTTCGGGTTTGCCGTGCCGGAGCTGACCAGCGTCGCGCCGGCGCCAGGCCCGCTGCTCGCGCTGTCGGAGGCGTAGAGTTCCCAGTTCTTGACGCGCTTGGTGTGCCAGTCACTGCGGAACGTGAACGAGCCGATGTCAGCCGTCTCGGCGAGCGCGACGGCAAAGTCGACGGGCTGCAGGACCCCGCCATCGCACGCCGACGGAGTCGAGCCGCAGTTGATGTCGACGTTGCCGAGGCAGTCGCTCGCGCCATCGTTGAACGAACAGGATGCCGTGGCAGCAGGCACCGTGTCGCAGGGCTGCTCGCAGGTGGCACCGAACACCCCATCGGGACACTCGCAGGCGGCGCTGTCGATACCATTGACGCAAGTCCCGCCGTTTTCGCATGCCAAGCCGGCACAGAAGTCCTGCTGCTCGCACGCCACGCCTGAGAAGTTCTCGTCGCACTCGCACATCGCGTCGACTTCGCCGGTGACGCATGTGCCCTGGCCGCTGCAGGCCGGGACGCCCGGACACGCTTGGCAAAAGTCGCCCGTCGCGCTGGGCACAGTCCCCTCGGCGCAGCACAGCGCGTTGGGCTCGCCGACCCCGAAGAAGCAGGCTCCGCAGGCATTGTCGACGCAGACATCGCGGTTGAGCGCCGCACAGGCCTCATCGTCGCACTCCGCCGGCACGCTCGTGTCACCGGCGATGTCGCCAGGATCCGTGGTGTCGCCCGCCAAGGTATCGTCCGTGGGCGTCGTGTCCTCGATGGGATCGCTGTCGCCGTCATCGCCGCAGCCGGCAACAGCCAGCCCGGCACAGCACACAAAAATAGCGGATAGCGTTGAACGCATCGGTACTCCGTCAGTCGCGAGTGATTGGTCTAAGAAAAGGGTCTGCCTACTACACGGCATACAATTCAAGAGTCCATCACGAAAACGGGTCGATCGGTCCTTCAGAGGGGTCGATGGCGGGCAAGCTCAGCGCGCGGCATCAGCCGCCGCGAGCGCTCAGGGCCGTCACGACGCGTTGCACTCGCGCATCTGTTTCGCTCCCCCTGAGCTGGGCAAGCACGGCGTCCAACTCCTTGTGCAGCGAGGGGACCTTTCCGAGGGCCCTAAGCGCGGCGATGCGCACGCTTGGGTCGTGGTCGCGAGCGATGCGCTCAAACAGCGCTTGCGACAGCCGCGCAGGCCGCGACGGGCTCAGCACGCTTGTCGCCTCGATGGCTTGCAAGCGGACGCTCGCGTCAGGGTCTGTGGTCATTGCCTCGACGATGACTGCGTCCGCTTCGATCCTATCGATGAACCGGAGGGCGTAGACGGAGGCACTTCGCAGTCGCGGATTTGCCGAGCTCCGCAGCTGCTGCGCAATCGGCAGAGCTCGCGAGTCGGCGGCGTTACCGAGCGCCAAGATGAGCGTCGCCAGCTCCCCGTCATCCGTCTCGCTTTCGTAGCGGTTAAAGAGCTCGTCTTTTGCCTGCTGTGCGGCCTCTTCATCGGTAGCGCCGAGCTTCTTCGCTTGGTTGCCCAGCGCCAAGAGCGCACTACCTTTCGAGTGGCCATCGTCTGCCGCAAGAAACGCCGTCAGCCCAGCGACAGTCTTCGGCGTGGCCGGCGAAGCGAGACCGGCAAGCATGGCGCCCGCCTCGCGCAGCTTGGGGCGCCCCGCATCGATGGTCTGAATCATCTCCGCAAGCCGCTCGCTCGCTGTCGCGACGCCTGCCCCGCTCAGCCCCGAGAGCAAAAAGACCGCCTCGTTGTCCGGCGCCTTCGCGACAAGCTCCGTCGTGATGCCGTCAATCGTCTTGGGGTCATGACGAATCAACGCCTGAAGGTCGCTCAGAGCGTCATGGCGCTGCTTGGTCGCATTGTCTGCACCGGTCGCCGCACGCAGGCGCCCAAGCAGCGAGTCAATGCTCTGACCGCTTGCTCGCCGCTGGTCGATCTTGCGATCTTGCGCGCGTCCGTGTCCCTTTTGAAGCGTGGCAATCGCAGAGCGACCGTCGACCAGGGACGCGTCAAGCTCCTCGAACCGACCGACCCGCGCGGTGTCCGTGTCGACGTCAACAAGGCGATGCTCGGCCTTCACACGCGAGGTGACTTGCATCGTGTCACTGCCACCCAGCTGAGCGCTCTCGACAATCGAGATCGACTGAGGCCAGCCGTCAGCAGCCAAGATAAAGGCCGAGCGGTGGTCGTACGTGGCCGTCTGGCGCTTCCCGGCGTCGGGCGTCTTCGAGCTCGGTCGCGACCGAGTCAACATCCCAGGATTGTCAGGATCCACCGCATAGTCCGCTTGATAGACACCGCTCGCGTCCATCTCGTCGGCATGCCACGTTTTCTCAGAACCACGCGCGGGCAGGCTCAGCTGCGTATAGCCGGCCAAGCCCAAAAACATCGTCGACGTTCCCGCCGTCGTCCCAGGCCGGACTCGCAGCCGCTCGATCCCTCCATCACGTCTCAGCTGTAGGTAGATTCCCTCTGCCAAGTCTTTCCGCGCACGAGCCAAGTCGTCCGCTGGCCACGCGCTGCTCTTGAGGTCTTCGAATGCCAAGCGATGCTCAACGGTCACAGACGCGTCGGTCGCCGCCACGACGGTCATTGTCCACTCGCCCCGCCCGGCGAATGTGACAGGCGCCGCGGCGACCGCAGCGAGCTGGTTACCGCCAGCTGGGGGTAGCATGCGCATCACTTGGTCGTGTTCAAACGTGTAGCGATGCCGAGCGCCGAGGACCCATCGGTCGGCTGTAGACACATCCGCTAGTGAGACCCCCGCGGGCAGCGCCGTCGCACGCCTGACGGTCTCAGCCGGGGTTGCGACGTGCGCTTGCTCAGGGCTCGCCATGGGGCGCTCGGCGTCCTCAGGCGTGCTGCTGGCGAGCCACCACGCTACGCCGGCCACCGCGACGACACCAGCGCAGCCGATCGCCCATCGCGCTCGGATGGAACCCACGCCTAGAGTCCCGTGATGTCGGTGATCGTGGACCAGTCATAGAGCTCCAGGCGTTTCGCGGCTTGGAATGGGAACTCGTAGAACGTTGTCTCCCAGCAGTCCACCACAGCACAAGCTCTTCCACCGAGCGCGCCGGACAGAAACGACATCTCGATGTCTCCCCGGCCCTTGGCCTGAACCGAGATCGGAGTCTGGCTGGCTCCAGAGCAGATAGCCGCATACAGGTCCACCTCGACGACATTCGGCATCTCCAGCTCGACCAGCGTCATGTCGAGCCAGAGATGTGCCCCGAGGTCGGAGAAGCCAAGTCCGCCTTCGACGCGAGTCGTGACCCGCGCACCGGGAGTCGCGCTAAACTCGATGCCGATCGACTCGGCGAGCCGAAAGCGTGGCGACGCGCCAACGTCGAAGCTAAGTCCTACGCCGACCTCACCTGCCACCGTGACGGGGATCGGCCCGATGAACGTCGAGTAAGACGCCTTGAACACCGTCACATCGGCATCGAGCAGACTTAGGGACTCTCCCGGAATGCTGTAGTCCTTGTTGACGAGCTGCTGGTTCAAGAGCGAGAGCTGTGCGATGAGACGCCCCTCCGCGGAGGTGCTGTCTTCGAAGTCTGGCTCACCACAGCCACAGCCCTGGCCGGTCTTTCCGCTGCGAACGTAGGCTTCGGCGAGTCCCGTGAACACGTTCTCGTCCCTGTCGAGCAGCCATGCATCGACGCTCGCAAAGACCTTGGCCTCAGCGCCGTCTTGCTGGCACGCGACGTTGGTTAGGCAGCTGCCCGCCGGCGAGTCGACGTCGGGAATCGTGTTGTAGGCATTGTTGGCAGCCCCCTGACTGTTGTAGGCGCGGACGTACGCTTCGGTGCTGGTCTCGACGCGGGCCCAGGTAAATCCGGCCTCGTCGTCACCGCCCTCGTAGTCACACCAAGAGCAGTTGTCGGGCAGCAGGTCGAGGTTCCAATAGAAGGGACTGCACAGCGGGAACGGCGCCGGTGACGGGGGCGCGGTTGCTGTCGGCGTGACCACACAGGACGGAATCCCTGCGTCGTCCTGCCACTGACCGTTGACGCACCTCCGCATCGGCGTGCTGGTCGGAGTGCTCATGAACTCATACCCCGAAGAGCACGCGAGCTTGCACGTTTGCTGGACACCGAACCCGTCTTGGCAGTCATAGACTTGCCGTCCAACGCCTGGGGACACAGGTTCGCACTGAGGATGAACCGTCTTGGTCGCACTATCGTCGCCGCTAAGCTCGCCACTCGTCACGGTCGCCGTCACGGTGACGGGCCCTTCATAGTCTTGGGGTGGCTGTATCTTCAGCTGTCGCGTCGTCGACTGAAGCTGCGCCAACAACTCGACGGTGAGGTTCAAGTTTGCAACCGGTGCCTGCGTCGCGCCGGCGGGAAGTCCGAACCCGACGACCGCCATGGGGGAGGCGCCCGCGGCACATCTACCGACGGGTTCGCTGGGATCGAGCGGCGCATTCAAGCAATCGCCGGAGAAACAGTCTCCGTCCACGCGGCAGGCGCCGCCGGGTCCCGTCGGAATCTTAAGCGTCCCGATGAGGTCGTCATCGGTGCAAAGATCGGCTTCCACGATCTGAATGTTGCCGTCGCCACACACGATGAACTCCTGCATGAGCTTGATCTCAGGCTCAAACCCAGACTCCTCGACGTAGAGCAGTTGGCGTCCGTCTTGAAGCAGCAGATACTCAAGACCTGCCCCCGTACACGCGTGGAATCCGTTGCTTGAGCTCGGGTCGTCTCCACTGTCACCTGCCTGCGAATCGACGCGCTCAAACTGGCTAAACCTCACCGTGCGCGCGTTCGGGCAGGCCGGGGCAAGCGTCCACTCGGAGTCTGCCGGTGTGACTTCGATGGTGAGATCCACGTCTTCGGGCGGCGTCCTGAACCCGGGATCAACGTCAACCTCCCAGGTCTGCACCCGGTCTTCAAACCAATCGACAGGGTTTGAGAAGACGGCG
>CALHXW010000342.1 GCA_938040325.1 uncultured bacterium
GGAGAGCGCGTCTTTGACAAGAGGGACGCGTCATCCCGGACAGCCGCATAGCTAGCAACAAACTCTGGTGAGCACAGGTGCGCTGGCGCGGACCACAACGCGGGTCCCGCGGCGCAGCTCCTGTCGATGTGTCGAGCCCCCTTGAGTTTTTACGCAAGGAGCACGGCCGCACAGGTGCTGCACATCACGCGCGTCTTCAGATTTCTCGTTTCCCCAACGCTGCTAGACCCAAAACAAGCGCTATTTTCGAGCGAGACGAACGCTCCGGTGCTTGCCAGCGGTGTCGGCCGAATGAAGGCCCTGCGAGCATCGTCGAGTTCGGGTGAGCGTAGCGAGCGCGCCGCTGGCGAGTGCATCGCGGAAGTCGCAGCCGGAAAGAGCGCTTGTTTTGGGGCTAGAAGCTGGCGCTGACGCCGACGCGAGGCACGATGCTCTGCCCGCCGTGCTCGAGACCGCCGGCGAGGTCTTCACCGCCCCGCGAGACGAAGTAACGGATGCGGTAGTCGAGGCGGAGCAACAACGCGACCGAATCGGAGAGCGGTACGTTCACGCCAAACCCCAGGAGCCACGCGACGCTGCGGCTGCCGACAAAGAGCCCATCGGTGTCGCCGGCCGTGTTTGGCAGGTCGACCCTGCTGTCGTCGCTACGCAGCATCAGCGGCATCCAACCGAGCTCGACGAACGCGATGTCGGCAAAGCGGTAGCGCACCCCGAGCCCCAGGTCGAGCTCCCACACGTCAAGCCCAGGGCCGCCAGCGGCGGTGCGCGCGAAGCCGTAGTCAAATGCGACGAACGCACCGAGCTCAAGCCCGCTGTAGACATCGTAGTACGCTGCCGCCCACGTCGACAGCGTCAGGTGGCGCGAGACCGCGGCGTCCAAGCCCGGCCCTTCGATCTGACGCTCGTCGAAGAGCACCATCGCCGCGCCCTCGACCGTGAGCGGCTGCGGCTCGGAGCCGCTGCTGGCCAGGGCCGGAGCTGCGCCGACGAACACCAACGCGAAGAAGAGACCACCCATGAGACGGCGACAAGGCCGGTCACCACTAGCCCCAGCCGCAGAGTGAGATTGTTTGTTCATGTCGCATGACCTGACACGACGGTCACATTGCCGCAACCCGCGCAGGCGCCACCGGCGGCGTGAGAACATCACGCTGGCGTCGCGGCCCGGCGCTTAGCGACGGCCTCGGCGAGCGCCGCCTTGAGGCTGACGAGGCGCGCCGGCTTGAGCAGCCACGAGTCCATGCCTGCGTCGAGACAGAGCTGGCGCGACACGCCATCCGCGGTCAGCGCGACGATCGGCAGATCTTGCCGCCCGCCACCGCCACTCCTCACCAGCCGCGCGACCTGGGTCCCGTCGAGGTTGGGCATGTGGAGGTCGACCAACATCACGTCGAAGTTGCCGCTGCGCAGCGCGTCGAGGGCCTGAAATCCGTCGCCTGCCTCCACGACGCTGTGGCCGCAGGTCGTTAGCAGATCACAGACAACACGCCGGTTAACCCCGATGTCGTCGACCACAAGCACCCGGAGGCCTTTGACCTGTGGCCGTTGGTCACCGGCCTTGAGGATCGGCTCCACATCGAAGGTCAGCTCGACGCTTGTCCCTTTGCCGAGCAGGCTCTTCAAGCGAACGTCGCCGTTGAGTGCGCGCGCGGCAGCACGGGCAACGGTCAAGCCAAGTCCTGCCCCTTGCGTCATTCGGGTCATGGTCTTGTCGACCCGCTCGAACGCGCCAAAGACCACTTCGTGCGACCCGGGCGGTATCCCGCATCCTGTGTCCCGCACCGTCACACAGAGCTGCCCACCACGCATGTCGGCGTGCACATCAATCCGGCCGGACTGAGTGAACTTCACGGCGTTGTCGACCACCGCGCGCACCGCGTTGGACACGAGGTGCCCATCGGTGATGGCCCACTGGGGGACCGAGTCGGTGTGCGTCCATGAGAACTCGACTTTCTCTTCCTCCGGAAGCATCCGGACCCGCTGGATCGCGAAGTCCAGGAGCTCGGGGAGCTCGACACGCTCGCGGCGCACCGACGGGTTCGGCCGGTCGAGCGTCGACACCGCCAGCAAGGCATCGATCCGCGACAGCAGCTGCTCGCCGCCGTGGGCGACGGTTCGGACGAGGTCACGAGACTCGGGATCGAGCGACGAGTCTAGGAGCAAGTCGGCCACACCGAGGACCGAGTTCAGCGGGGTCCTCAGCTCATGGCTGACGTTGGCGAGCAGGCGCGTCTTGACCGCGTTGGCAGCCTTGGCCTCGCGAGCGTGCGCCTCGGCAACCTCCCGCGCGTTCCGGAGCTCGTTGAGCGCGATGCGGCGGGCCAGCACGCCGTCGATCGCGCCGAGCATCGGGGTAAAGAGCTCTTCGTCAGCGGGGTCAAATGCCGGGCGGAGGTTATCCTCTGTTGCGTTGCCGAGCATCAACGCTCGCCCGCCCCGCAGGTCAGCCGCCCAGAGCACGTGCGGCTTACCCAGCCAGGCACCAACGACCTCGCCGAAGGGGTCGCGCTGCAGTGAGGAGTTCAGTGCGAACGCCGGCGCGAGCGGCTCGTCGAAGCGCGGTGGCACCTTCCGGGTGGACCAGCGCGGCTCCCAGCTATCGCCACTGCGCTCAAGCACGACGACCATCTCGACGATGTGGTGTTCGATGATCGAGCGAGCGAGGAGCTCGGCCCAGTCGAACTTTGCGTCGTCGCTCACCTCGGTGAGGCGCTGGATGACCTTGGCGACCGTTCGCGCACGACGCGTAGCTCGGCGCGCAAGGCCCAGATCTCGCTCAAGCTCGCTCACGCGCTCGCTGGCAAAGTCGGGCGTGCTAGCTGCCATCGCTCATCCTCCGTCGCTGCTGGCTGTAGGCGTTGGGTCCTAAGCCGGGACACGGCAAGGGGGTTACGCGGCGTCGGCTAGGCCCTGCGGAGCCAGCGATGTGGTGGGCATCTGCTGAGTGCCATGCTGTGCCAGACTTCACCATGCGACCTCCCCCCCGAGGTTTGCTGCATCAGCGAGAGTGATCGTGCGCCGATGATTGTTAGAGTCGGGCGCTTTCGCCAACCCTTGAGCAAATATATCCACATATAACGCTGCCCGCCACCCTCCGGCCCGACTTCAGGCCCTGTGCGTCGCCGTTCCCCGCGTGCACGGGCGGTGTCGGGGTTGCAATCGTCGGTGTTTGTTGGTGCGACCCGCGATCGCTCACTCCCCACGAACGCCACACACGGCTTCTTTGCCGAGCTTTTACCGTGCACAGCGAGCGGAGTGTTCATGCTCCTGGACACACGACGCGGCGGACCGCGTCGCTCATGCCTGTCCAGGAGGTTCAAGTGTCGATGCCCCTCTTATCACCTCGCTCGAACGCCCAACCAAGCCGGTGGGTGCCTGCGCTCGCACTCTGCGCAGCGCTGCTCCTTGCCGATGCGCCCGACGTCTTGAGGGCCGCGCCCGCGTCCCACCCGTGGTCGGCGGTGTCGTCAGCGGGCGCGCTGACCACGTCTTTGAGCATTCGCCCCAAGCAGACGGTCCGGCTCGAGCCTGACTCACCGTCGGCCCTGACCCTCAAGACCGAGCGGGTCGTCGTGTTCAAAGACGGCTACGGGCTGACGGTTCACCGCGCGACCGCAATCGCGGACGCGAGCGGGCGTGTCTCGACGCGTTCACCTCCCGCGGGTGCCGTCTTGGGCGCCTACTGGGCCACGCCGGTGACCCCTGGCATCACCATCAAGGCGATGAAAGCCGAAGAGCGCGAGGCCGAGCAGTCCCAGAGCCAGGAAGGCGCCTGCGCGTCGCTGGCGGAGTTGCTCAAGGCCAGCAAGGACCAGCGCCTGGAGCTCATCCGCAAGGACGCGGAGCCCGTCACGGGCCGGCTGTTGGAGACGCTCGTCGGCGCCAACTTGGTCGTCATTGCGACCGATCAGGGCCGCCGCGTCGTGCCGATCGGAACGATCAGCGAAGTGAAGGGCGCCAACGTCGCGACCCGCTGCACCACCACCAAGACGTCGCAGGTCACGATTCGCGAGCTCACCTTCGACCTCGGCCCGTCCGCCGCCGGCAAGAGCGTCGAGCTACGACTCTTTGCGTTCAGTGAGGGCATCCGGTGGGTGCCGACCTACCGCGTCCACGCCGGCGAGACGCCCGGGCGCTCGCCAGCGACGGTGGAGCTCACGGGCGAGCTGATCAACGAGCTGACCGACATCGATGGACCGGTCGACTTTGTCGTGGGCGTGCCGCACTTCAAGTTCAAGAACGTTCCATCGCCCCTGTCGCTTGAGCGCGTGATGCGTCGTTCGCTCGCGGCCGCGGCCCCGCAGCTCATGGGCAACGCAGCGGTCTCCAATGCTCAGTTCTTCCAGGCTCGGTCCGGCGAAGTGGTTCAGCCCTCATCGAGCCACCAGCCCGGCGCCGACATCCCGGCGGCCGTCTCGGGCGCCGACGCTCACGAGCTCTTCGTCTACACAACCGACCGGCTGACCCTCGCAAAGGGAGCCCGGGCAAGCGTGCCGCTGCTGACCCACTCGGTGCCGGTCGAGACGGTCTACTCGGCTCGCCTCGCGGCACGTCCGGCCAGCGAAGGCGTCACAAACAACCCCGTCTGGCACAACCTGCGCCTGACCAATGATGGCAAGACGCCGTGGACGACCGGGCCAGCGCTTGTTCTGTCGGGCGGGCTGCCCCTCGGTCAGGACCTGCTGACGTTCACGCCTGCCGGCAAGCAGACGCTCCTGCCCGTCACGCAAGCCACCACCGTGCGGGCGATCGTCGACGAGACGGAGCTTTCGAGCGAGCCAAACGCGCTGCGGCGTAACCATCGCACGTACGCGAAGTCCTCACGCAAGGCGACCGTCATTGTCAGCAACACCAAAGCTCGGCCCGTGTCCATCGAGGTGACGTTAACCGCCTCGGGAACACTCAAGGGAAAGGTCAGCGGCGCGAGCGTTCGAACGACCGCCGGCGTGCTCAACCCAAGTCTCGAGACGCGCTGGACACTGGTCCTCAAGCCCGGCGAGTCACGCGAGCTGTCGATGCGCTACACGACCTACCGCTGAGGCGCATCGTCACGCGGTGACGACGACCCCGCGCCAGAAGGCGACGTAGCCGGCAATCTCGGAGGCTGCGGCCTTGGGCTCGGCGTAGAACCACGCCGCTCCCTCGTTGCGCTCGCCGTCGACGACGACATCAAAGTAGTTCGCCGTCCCTTTCCACCCACACACCGTCGTCTTGCTAATCGACTCGAAGTGGCTCTCGACCAGCGCGTTGCGCGGGAAGTAGTGGTTGCCCTCGACAACGATGGTCTTGTCGGACTGAGCGATGACTTTGCCGTTCCAGGTTGCGGTCGCCATGACGGGGGTCTCCTTTCGAAAGTTGGGGCGGGCGACCCGACGCGTCGAAGCGACCACCGCCGCCAAGAGTCGACCCGGTCAAGCACAAGGCAACCGCTGCACGCGCACCCTTGCACGGATCTTACATTTGGCCGCTCGGGATTGCCCCGCTCAACGGCGGAACGCATGGTCCAGGCACGAATCATTCCGAGGAGTCACCGTTGAGAGTTTCTATGAATCTCCGAGGCCGAGCTGCGGCCGCAGTCTGCATGACCAGCCTGATGCTGTTGGGTTCCGGGTGCGGCGATGATGGCGGCGAGAGCGCGCCAGTGGACACATCGATCGAGGCAGACGCTGGTAGCGACGTCGTCGACGACTCGACGTCCGGCGACGACACCGCCGAACCCGAGGACACAGCGGCGGGCGACGACACGTCGGACCCGTCAGACAGTCAGGAGCCCACCGACACGACCGAGCCCACCGACACTTCTGAGCCGGCCGACACCGTTGAGCTGGCAGACACTGCGGAGCCGGCCGATACCGCTGAGCCGGTCGACACGACGGAGCCGGTCGACACGGTTGGCCCAGACCCTGACGTGGCCTACTTCCGCATCTACAATCACAGCGCAAGCGGCAACACGCCCGTGTCGATGAAGCTCGACGACGAGCTGCCCGATCCCAGCTGGGGCAACATCCCCGACGAGACGGTGACCGAGGGCTCGTGGCTCAGCTACGTTCCCGTTCCGCCTGATGTCGAGATCGCCATGAGCCTCAACTACGGCGCGACAAGCTTTCCGACACCAGTTGGTCCCCGAACCGCGGGCACCTACACGACCGTTGTGACGGTCGGCGGGTTCGGGCTCGATTGCCCGCCGGGTGGCGGCCAGTGCTCGTCGGTCTTCATTCCGGGACTGACCGGAGCGGTGGAGACACGGCCAAGCTCGCCTGACCACATCGGTCTCGAGCTCGTCTCCGGCGACGTCCGGGTCGACCCCGTGCCAGACGCCGTGAAGTTCACCGCGTTCACCCCGGACGGCGCTGAGCTTGGCCCTGTGCCCAGCGAGACACCTGGCTATGACGGGCCGCCGGTCTCCCACGTGGATCTGGTGCGGACCAGCGACATCGGCAGTGCCGCGCCGTTCACTCACCGGGTGCGGCTCGGTCTGGAGGCGGGCGAGTCAGGCATTGTCTACCTCGAGAGCGAGAGCCAGGTCCCCACGCGGAGCCTCATCCGGCCGGACGGCACGATCGAGCGGCTCCAGTGCCTGACGCGCCACCGCCTCGTCAACGCACGCAGCGACGCCCAGCCGTTCGCGTTCTACTCGGCAGACGGCACGACGGTCGTGGATACCACCGATCACCTGGTACCAGCGACGACCGTCTTCGAAGAGGCGACCATTCAGGCGCAGGGCCCCGCCGCGGCGACCACCTGCCAGCCTTACGACTCGCCAACGCTGATGTGGTTCGCCACCGATGATGGCTTCGTCGCGCACCGCCTCAGCACCATCAGCGGCAAAGCGAACTACTGGATCGTCAACCTCGACCCTGGCCTCGACCAGGTGATCCCCGTCGACGGCGACTCCAACGACCTCACAAGCGCGCTCAAGTTCGGCACCGTACCCGGCTTTGAGGTGGATCCAGCCACCGGCGTGGACTGGCCGACCGACGGCGTCCTGCGCAACGCGCGCTTCAAAGAGACGGGCAACCCGAACCCCATCTGGCTGGCCGTCAACACCCATGAGGAGGCCGACCGAACCTATGTCGTTGTGATCGAGCCCAGCGGCAGCACGTGGAAGATCACGACCTACCGCGACGATGGCGCCAAGCTCGACGTCAGCACGCCAAACAGCACCTGGGAGCTCTGATCGCCCAAAACAAGCCGCTCGGAAAGCCCGCGTCACGGCGTGTTGCACCCAAGCCCCCCAGCGATCTGCTGGGGGGCTTCTTCGTAGCGCGCCGTGACCCCGCCGCTGACCCGAGGATTGACTTATCTACTTGCGGGTAGATAATCGAACACATGGCCCGTCCGAAGCGAGACAGCATCTCTGTGGCAACGACCGAGCGGCTCTTGACCGCCGCTGCGGAAGCCTTTGCGCTGGACGGGTTCCGTGGGGCCCGGCTGGGCGACATCGCCAGTGCTGCAGGGGTTCGACGGCCGTCGCTCCTCTACCACTACCCCTCGAAAGTGGCGCTCTACCAAGCGGTCGTCGACCAGGCGTTCGTGGCCCTTGCGGACGCGATCGGACGCGTTGCCAGCACGCCGGGCACCTACGGCCAGAGGCTGCAGGCGATCACCGCGGCGCTCATCAGCTTCGAGCGACAGCGCCCTCACCTGGGCCGGCTCATCCTGCGTGCGTTGCTCGACCGCAACACGCGCGACGACGCTGTGCCCACCGAGCGGACCGTCAGCATGGCGGAGCGACTGTCTCCAATCATCGACCGGCTAGAGGCGTTCGTCACCAGCGACGGTCCCCCTCGCCTCCCGGACGCCGTGCCGGTCCGCGCCGCCGTCTCGACCCTCCTCGTTGGCCACCTCACCCGTGCCAGCCTGGGTCCGGACGCGGTCCTACTGTTCGGCGCCGCCGACCCAACGCCTGCGCTGACGCGCGCTCTACTGAACCCTTCCGACACGGACACACCGCGATGAAGACCGCATCTTCCCGACTGTCTGCGACGGGTGCACCGTCTCCACCAGCCGCCTCTCGCAACAAGACGCAGACCTTGGCAACCGCCGACCGTGTCCGCGCGCCCAAGGCGACGAAGGCCCTGCTCAGTCGCGTCCCCATCGCGTGGCCGACGCTGGCACTGGCAGCGGTTGCCCTCGCCGGCTTCGTGACCGTGCTGGTTGCGGCGCTCAGCGGCTCGCTCAGTCTCGCGGTCGCCCTGCCGCTCAACACGCTCTTCGCGTTCGTCACGTTCACCCCGATGCACGACGCCAGCCACAAGGCCGTGGGGCGAGCGGGTCTGCTCAATGCGGTCGTTGGTCGCCTCGCGGCCCTTCCGCTGGCTGCCCCGTTCGGTGCGTTCCGTTACGTCCATCTCGAGCACCACAAGCACACCAACGAGACCGATGGCAGCGACCCTGACATGTACAGCGGCACAGGCCCGCGTCTGCTCTTGCCACTGCGCTGGCTGACCCAGGACCTCCACTATTACGTGGTGTACGCCCGCAACCTGCGACGTCATCGCCGCTCCGAGGTGGTCGAGGTCGTGCTCACGCTGGCGGCTGTCTACGGGACCATCGCTGCCCTGGGACTGAGCGGTCTGGCTGTGGAGGTCGCGTTCGCCTGGCTCCTGCCGGCGCGTCTCGCCATCGGGCTGTTGGCATTTAGCTTCGACTACCTGCCCCATGCCCCCTACGTCGCGACCCGCAAGCAAGACCGTTACCGCGCGACACGCGTGTTCGAGCACCGGGCTCTGACCCCGCTACTGCTGAGCCAGAACTACCACCTCGTGCATCACCTCTACCCTGCCGTTCCATGGTACCGCTACGGCCGCGTGTGGTTCGCCAAGCGCGCCGAGCTGTTGAGCAAGGGCGCGGTGGCGGTCAGGTTCCGGGGGCGCTGAGACAGCGCTGCTGCGGAGTCTGGGCGTGTCTTGTAGTGTGCTGCCCCAAACCCCGACGATAGGTCGTGTTGGTTCTCTCTTGCGAGCTTCATGTAGCGACCTGGTAGCCGCCAGCGCTTGACAGCGACGGGCGCTTTCATGAGTCTCCAGCGCAACTCGCAGCCCGGAGTGGCCGATGCATACAGCCGTTCATATCTTCGCACTCGTCGTTTTGACCGCAGCGAGTGGAGTCGACGATGCTCGCGCGGCGAGTGGGCCGGCGCTTCAGTACGCGCAACCTGCCGACATCCTAACTTGGCTCGACGCCGGCGCCAGTGTCGACCAGATCGTTGAGGCGATCGACGGCGCGCAAAGCGTGCCAGTGACGAGCGAAGACATCGCCAAGCTCCGCGCTGCGGGGGTCGATGACCGAATCGTGCGAGCGCTGACCCGCCGCTCGCTAACGAAACCAGCGCCACCATTGGTCTCGCCTGCGGGCGACCTACCCACGAGCGACGCAGCGTCGACGGCCAGTAAGGCTGTTGAACCCCAGGGTTTCCAAGCCATCGTGGCACTCGGGGTTAACGTAGGCATGGGTAGCACACATGACCTAGTCGACGAAGGCGACTCTCCTAGCGTTGCTGCGACGGTTAGCGTCGGCTGGCGCTTTACCCCATTCTTCAGTCTAGCACTGGATTTAGGGATCGGCTTCCTGACGTCCCCGAAAATCAACACGCCATCGTTTAGCATGGAACGCGACGGCGAACAGGCACTTGCTGTCATGGCAACTCCTAGGCTGCACGTTCAATTCGGCTCGTTTGTGCTCACAGGTGGAGCCGGTATCGGATATGCAAGCTACAGTCGCGCGGAGGTTGTCGGCGGGTTCTTACAAGATGCTGAGTGGAGTTCCCCGATTGCCGCGAAGTTCCTCGCTGGTGCTGGTTTTAAGGTTCAGAACGTGACCGTCGGTATCCTCGCAGAATATTATCTCCACCCGGAGGGCGATGGGGTTGTCGTCGTCAACGATTTTGGACAGATCGGCTCACCTGAGGTGCGCGACCGGGCAGCTCTGATGGTTTACTTCTCCAACCGTTAGCCATCTGATCCGAGTTAGGCGCAGAACGATAACCGACAAGGCGCAGAACGATAACCGACACTCACTTTAGAACGATAACCGACACTCACTTTAGCGCAGAACGATCGGGGGCGCTGAGGCGGCGCTGCTGCGGAGTCTGGAGCGTGTATTGTAGTGTATCCCTCGCCTCTGAGAGCGCATATGCCAACGTCTGACACCTTGAGCTATGTTGCTTGGTGTTCTGTGTGCGGGACCGGTGCCGTCGGAATTCGGGTTTGTACGACTGGCACTCATGGTGTGATGCTTTGCGACGAATGCGATGCAACATGGTTGGAGCCAGACGTGAGAACAGCGCCATTGTTTCCGGCTCAACCTGACTTGCCATGCCCAAAATGCGACGGTTCGCTAAGGACATCCCCGGCCCATTGGGCGACTCCAGACGAGGTCGGATTGTGGGATCTTGCGACCGCCGTGAAAGGACGAAGTGCCGCTTTCGGAACACCGACACCGGACGCAGGGGCCTCAACAACAACAACGGACCCGGAGTCCTGATCGAGAACAGGCGCGCAAACAGGCCGGCCCAGGGGTCGTCTTTTTGGGTAGAAAATCA
>CALHXW010000343.1 GCA_938040325.1 uncultured bacterium
TTCCGCGATGCCCTCGCCAGCGGCGTCGGTTCGCTCGCTGCGCTCACCCGAACTCGACGATGCTCGCAGGGCCTTCATTCGGCCGACGCCGCTGGCAAGCACATCGCGTTCGTCTCGCTCGAAAATAGCGCTTGTTTTGGGCCTAGTCCTAAAACAAGCGCTACTTCCGGCTGCCGCATCCGATCTACGCACCACAGCGGCGTCGGGGCGCTCGCTGCGCTCACTCGGACTCGACGATGCACGCATCGCCGTCGTCCGCCCGACGCCGCTGTGATGCGCACCTCGTTCGCCTCGCTCGAAACTAGCGCTTATTTTAGGACTAGTCCTAAAACAAGCGCTCTTTCCGGCTGCGACGTCCGCGATGCCCTCGCCAGCGGCGTCGGTTCGCTCGCTGCGCTCACCCGAACTCGACGATGCTCGCAGGACCTTCGTCCGGCCGCTCGAAAATCGCACTTGGTTTGGGACTAGAGCGCCGATTCAGTTGGCTTGCCACCTGCCTCCGCACGGCTTTAGGCCGGTGCTCAGCGCTATGGACAGCAGCAGTCGGTCTGATCGCAGGTGAGCTGGACGATGAGCGTGTAGTCACCGCTGTCGCCACCACCCAGTGACCGTCCGTCGATGACCAGCGTGTGCCAGCCTTCCACAACGGGCTGGAAGTACATCTGCTCTTGGACGCCGTCGCCGCCCATGTTGAAGCACGTAAAGAGGTCGTCGAACTCGCAGCCAGGGCCATCGAAGATCTTGAACATGAGATCGAACTGACCGGTCATCGGGCTGCCCGTGAAGATGTACTGCTCACCGACGAAGCCATAGAACCGGTAGTAGCGGTCGTTGTTGCTGTCGTCGCAGACGGCCGGCGTCACCGACAGGTCGGAGTTGTTGCCCGCACCGCTCGTCGTGAATGAGTGACCGAAGCCTGTCATGGCGTTGGGCCGGCCGATGATGAACGCGTCGTCGCAGGTCGCGCCTGTGCGGTCGATGTCGGTGACGCAAGGCTGTCCGCTGACGCCGTCGACGCAGAAAGGCGCGGGCGTCGTCGTGTCGGCCTCCGGCGTCGTGTCGGCCTCCGGCGTTGTGTCGGCCTCGGGCGTCGTGTCGGCCTCCGGCGTCGTGTCGGCCTCGGGCGTCGTGTCGGCCTCGGGCGTCGTGTCGGCTTCCGGCGTCGTGTCGGCCTCGGGCGTCGTGTCCGGCGCTGGCGTCGTGTCCGGCGCTGGCGTCGTGTCCGGCGCTGGCGTCGTGTCCGGCGCTGGCGACGTGTCCGGCGCTAGCGTCGTGTCCGGCGCTGGCGTCGTGTCCGGCGCTGGCGCCGTGTCCGGCGCTGGCGTCGTGTCTGAGCCGTCGCTGTCGGGGAAGCTGACGCTGACCTCGCCGGTATCCTCAACGACATCCCCCTGGGCGTCGTCGGAGCCGCAACCGAGGCCAAGCGTCGCGGCGAGGCCAAGCGCCACGAGAAGAGTTTGAGTCGCTTTGGTCATCTTGCGCCGCCTTCGGGCCTGGGTTCGGTCACGAGGTCGCCGACGCCGGACGGCGTGACCGCGACTCGCGCTTGCTACCCCAAATCGTGCGGCTTGGGGAGTCTCGGGCCAACCCTGCTCATTGCAAACACACCGTAGAGGGTCTATTTGTGCGCCGAACGTCAGCTCAGCCGGCAGGGAGACGAGAGCGATGGGACGCATCTTCGAGACTCGAAAGCACACAATGTTTGCGCGCTATGACCGCATGGCCAAGCAGTTCACGCGCGTCAGCAAAGACATCATCATCGCGGTGCGCGCTGGCGGCCCCAACGCTGACCACAACCCCGCTTTGCGCCGCTGCCTGCAGAACGCTCGTGCCTGCAACATGCCCAAGGACAAGGTCGAAAACGCGATCAAGCGGGCCCTCGGCGCAGACACGTCCGACTACGCGGAAGTCATCTACGAGGGCTACGCGCCCCACGGAATCGCCGTCCTCGTCGTGACCGCGACCGACAACCCTACGCGGACCATCGCCAACGTCCGCGTCGCGTTCAACAAGAACGGCGGCAACGTTGGCACCACCGGCAGCGTCAACTACCTCTTCAAGAAGATGGGCACCTTCCGGCTCAACCCCGAAGGCATCGACGCCGAAGAGCTTGAGCTCGAGCTCATCGACCACGGCCTCGAAGAGATGGGCGAGTCGACAGGTGAAAAGGGCGAGCCGCTGCTGATCGTCCGCTGCGAGTTCACGGCGTTCGGTGAGCTTCAGACCGCCCTTGAAGACCGCAAGCTCAAGGTCGTCTCATCCGCCATCGAGTACCTGCCCGGCACCCCGATGGAGCTGCCGCAGGAGCAAGCTGACGATGTTCTGAAGCTCGTTGCGAGGCTTGAGGGCGATGACGACGTCCAGGATGTCTTTCACACGCTCGGCTGAGCCAACGGCCTCTGCTACTCGCTCTCGTCGTCCCCATCGAATGACGGGATCACCCAGCCGCCGTGCAGCCCTTCGGCGGCGATCGCTGGTCCTTGCAGCGACATCACGGCCCGGTGCACCGTGTGGTGGTCGAGCTGCGGCTCGGTGCGGCTGACACGGAGCGCGAAAGGAAGCTCCGGGTCGAGCTCACCGTCGAACGCATCGAGCACCTCGAAGCCAAGCTCGGTCGCGGTCGCACGTAGGGACTCACGCGCCTCATCGTTGGGCAACAGCAGCGTGTGGACGACCGCGGCCTCCTCACTGAGGTCCAGCCCGAGCCCGCCGAGGCGCGACAGCTCATTGGCGTCGGCAAACCACTGGGTCGGATCGGTGCTCGGGAACGCCTCGAGGTAGGTCTCCCACTCTTCGTCCTCGGTGCTTGCGACATGCACGCTGTAGTCCCCGACCGCAGCGCGGACTTCTGCCAGCCCCTCTTCGCAGAGCTGCTTGGCACTCTTCTTGCGGAAGATCCCGCGCTGTCGCGGGCTGTAGAACGTCAGGACCTGCCGGCCGCCGCCGGTCACGCGCATCACGTGGAAACCATCGGTGGCGCTGACAATTGCGCGGGCCGCAGCTTCACGCAGCTCCTTGAGCGCCGCGTACTCCTCTTCACCAGGCAGCCCGTCGTCTTGGGCAGCCCGGAACGTGACGGTGACGTCCAGGCGCACGGGACGCGTCCGGTCCGGAGCGCGGCCGAAGCTGTCGACATCCCAGCTCACCCAGTGGGGTTTTCCATCGCGCTCGACGGGGTAGGCGTCCCAGGTCATGTCATCCTCCTGCGCAACGTTTGCTGACGAGCCCGATTGATAGACGACCCTGGACGTACCGACAAGGCTGCAGGGATTCCCTGTCGACTGGGCGATACCGATGCTATTGAGACGGGCACTCCCCTACTCCATACGACGCCCGGAGGTCCGGATGACGCCTCGTCTTTTGGTTGCAACTCGACGCCTTGCGCTTGGCCTCGCGACGCTCACGCTGACCGCCTGCAGCGACGCAGACAGCGGCGGGGTCGCGGTTGAGAACACGCTGGAGGCCTGCACGGACGGCGCCGACAACGACGGTGACGGCTTCACGGACTGCGACGACCAGGACTGTTGGGTCTTCGTCGCGTGCGCGGACTCGACCGACACCACATCAGGCGGTGACGCGGACGGGAGCGACGCTAGCGGCGACACGACGGCCGGCGAGGACGCGGCTGGCGAGGACACGACGGCCCAAGACTCGAGCGCCACGGACACTGGCTCGGTCGCCTGCGACGCGAGCTGCACGCCAGGCAGCGTGGTCGGCGTGGTCTGCGCGCCCAACCCAGACATCACCATCAACGACGCCCAGGTCACGATCGAGGGCAGCTGCGGCGGCCAACCCTTCCTGCTTGAGGCTCAGTCCGCAGCGGACGGAAGCTATGCCTTCGACGAAGTCCCCTGCGGGGTCCACACGTTCACAGTGACGAAGGGGAGCTTCGAGCGCTCAGGCAACATCGAGGTCCTCCCTGGTGAAGAGCTCGACCTGACCGATCCGCTGTCCAAGCAGTGCTTCCGCGCAACCGACACGCCCATCGCTGTCCTCGACGGCCAGTGGGACGACCTCGGCGGGCTGCTCGACGACTTGGGGTTGGCCTATGATTTCTTCAACAAGGACGGCGTCGCAGCCGACGGGACCTACGTCGACTTGCTGACCGACGCCGAAGCGCTGGCGACCTATGAGGTCATCTTCATCAACTGCGGCGGCGACCACGGGTGGATGCCCCAAGACAACCCGGACGCCATGCAGCCCCTCAAAGACTGGGTCCTCGCCGGTGGCTCGCTCTACATGTCGGACTACGCGTGGGTCTATGGCGAGTGGTCGTTTCCGGACGCCATCGAGTTCCAGCGTTCCGATGACGTGGGCGACATGTACACCGACCAGAGTCCGCAGCTGATCCCCACCGACCAGACCGTGCAGGCGAGTGTGGTCGATGGCTCCATGGCGGCGCTGCTGGGCAGCGCGTCGATGACTGTCACGTTTGACCAAGGCCCGCAGATTGCACCGTCGATGGCCGGAGCCGGCACGTTCGCCCATGTCATCGGCACCTTCCCGCCGCTGACGGCACTCGGCACGGACTTCGAGCCCAATGATGTGCCGCTGGTGCTCTCGTATCGCCCGACGGAGACCGCGGGCCGCGTGGTCTACACAAACTTCCACAACGACGCCCAGACAACCTCCGAGATGCTGACGATCCTCAACTACCTGGTGTTCACGCTGTGACACCCAAGGCCAAGGTCATCACCGGCGTCGCTGGCGTGCTTGCGGCGGCTGGCTTCATCGGCTTCATCGGCTTTGGTGCGACTCAGATCACCACGAAGAGCGGTCCGCCGACCTTTGCTGACGCGCTTCGCAGCAACATCGGCATCACCGACAAGCACACGGGCGCGCTCAAGCTGCTGCTCGACGACGCCAAGCGGGAGCCGATCCAGTTCCGAGTCTTTGACGGCGAACGCGAGGTCCCGCGAGGGCACGACGGCGTCGCGGTCATCCGAGGCCGGGTGATGGCGTTGCGGCTCACCAAGAGCAGCCTGGTCGACATGACGCCGGTAAAGACATTTCCTGGCCTCATCCATCTCGATCTGAGCGGCAACCGCATCGCGGCGATCGCGGGTCTTGACGGGCACACGGCGCTTGAGACGCTCAACCTCTCAGGCAACGGCGCGAGCCTGCTGGCTCCGATCGAGGGAGCCTACAAGCTGCGCGAGATCAACCTCGCAGACAACAAGCTCAAGCACCTCGAGGGTCTCATCGACTTGCGTTCCCTCGAAAACCTCAACGCCGCCAACAACGTCATCGACGACGTGGCCGACCTCGCGGCTCTGGCGACGCTGAAGTGGCTCGACCTCAGCGGCAACAAGCTCGATGACGATGGAATCGAGCCGCTCGTCGACCTGCCAAAGCTCCAGCGGTTGGACGTCCGAGGCAACCCGCTGAAGGCAGCGCCGAGCGGCCTTGACCGCGTTCGCGACCTCATGAGTGACTTCGAGTGATGGAGCACGGCAGCGCCGCTCAACTGCGAAGGCTCAGTGGTTATGCAGCTGGTGCCACTGCTGGAGCGTCTCGGGCTTGAAGTAGATGTTGGAGGCCCGCACCGACTCGATCGGTGCGCTGTGCCCGCCATAGTTGTGCCCCGGAAAGAGCGTTGTCTCGCCTGGGAGCTTGCGGAGCTTTTGCAGCGAGCGGAAGAGCTCGTCGGAGTCGCCACCCGGCAAGTCCGTGCGCCCGCAGCCTGAGAGGAAGAGGGTGTCGCCACTGATGAGCGAGTCTTTCACCTTGAAGCAGAGGCTGCCGGGCGTGTGACCCGGCGTGTGGAGGAGCTCGACCTCGACGCCGCCGACCTTCACGACGTCGTTGCTGTCGTGCGTGACAAGATCGCTGTCGGAGACCCCGGTGACGAACTTCACGCCGTGCGCTTCGGCTTTGTGGACGTGGATCGGGCACGGGGCTACATCGAGCAGGGTCGGCAGGCCGTCGATGGACAGTCCCATCATGTTCCCGCCGCAGTGGTCGGGGTGATAGTGGGTCACCAGCGCGCCGGTGATCGTCATGTCGTCGGCGGCTGCGATGTCGACGAGCTCTCGGACAGCCCAGGCTGGGTCGACGATGAGCGCCTCGCCGGTGTCACGGTCACCGATGAGGTAGACGAAGTTTGCCATCTGGCCGGCGTAAGGCGTCTGAGCGCCGAAGTCGCGGCCAGCAAGGAGCTGTCGAAAGTAGAGCGTTGCCATGCCTCGATCTTGCCATGTCAGCAGGGCGGCTGTCGCGCCTTCTCTTTCCGGCGGCGGTTGGCGGTACCGACGGCGTCGGCGGCATCAACCCTGCGTTCCAGGCGTCGACGCAAGCCGAAGTTCCCGGCACGATCGAACGCGACTGAGCTCCATCGACGCCCCTCTGGCCGCAGTCTGGAGAACGGCCAAGCGGTGCTCCAGCATCTCGTCATCGCCGAACCGGCGAGCGTCGCGGAAGTCGCTGAAGGCGCGCTCGGCCCGACGGGCGAAGCGCTCGAGGTGGGGCAACCGTGCCTCCGCGCAGGTGAGCTGTTGCATGTCGCTAGCAGGGTCTTGGGCGATGATCGCTTCCCGCAGGACGTCCCGGCGGGCCACGAGCCGCGAGCGGTTCGCACGGACGCTGTCGATCGCGCGCTGAGCCTGCTCAGGTGCTGAGAGTCCGTCGGGGCTGATGTCGATCACGTAGGTCGGGCTGTCGGAGCTCGCGCACCCCGACGCGCCGAGGACGAGCATCAAGGCGGCCAAGAGCATTCCTGGGGCCTTGGTGGCGCGTGCGCTCCGCCGCGAGCCTCGGGCAAACAGGCAATTGCTCACATTTTGTTCGTCGCGCTTTTGCGTCATGATCTTGGCCTCTTTCTTCATCGTTACCGTCCTTGAGTGGCCGCTCGTCTCCGTGTTGATCACAGAAAGAATCACAAACTTTCCCAGCGACTGGACTTGGCAACGCGCCGTGGGCTGTGCCACGGTTTCCTTGGGCGTGGGACTCGTACGGGACTTCCGAATCATTCTGTTAAATGGCCTCGCGGTCGCGTCGCTCTTCTCCCCGCCCACTCACACAGCGTGGCCGCTCCGGCGGCCACACGGAGCCACCGAAGGGACATGACGCCACCTGTCGCCGAGCTTGAGCGCGAAGATCTCGTGTTGTTTATCAACGCGGCTTCGACCTGCTCTGGACAGTCGGAGTTCTACGGCGATGCCGGGAGCGAGCGCGTCACGCTCGCGTTTCTGCACGACTACGTCTTCGGGAACTACCGACGGCTCTATGCGCTGACGCTCGCTGCCGGGATCAACCACTACAACCAGCTCATGGTCATCGAGCGCCTGCTTGCCGCAGGCGCGCCGGATGACGTCACAGAGCGCCGCGAGGAGAATCGACTCATCACGGGTGCCCTTCGGGAACTCCCTCCTCAGCGTGTCTACCGGCTCTTCGCGAGCCTGCGACGTGCACGCGTCAACAACCGCCGCACGCGTGGCGTCGTGCGCGCGTGGCTGGGCCGTCGAGACTTGGCCTTTGATGCCCTCAAGTACCGCGGCTCGCTGCGCTCGGTCAGTCGCCACACGCACCAGGCACTGCCCGAGGAAGTCCATAGCTTTCTGGTCGAAGGCGCGCAGAGTCGAAAGGTCTGGAGCGAGCCGCTGCTCGACACGTTTCGCCGCGCGCGCTTCGACCAGCGCGCGCTCTACGACCTGCCCTTCACTGTGGCCGAGGGGTTGGCGGCGGGTCAGGGGATCGATCGGAAGCAGTTTCTGACGCGCATCGCGCCGAAGATGACGCAGGGGGAGCGGGCCCGTCTGGCGCGCCACATCGACCAGCAGGGGGCGACGACCGAGGCGATCGACTTCAGCCGGATGCCCCTGACCAAGCTCGCGACGCTCGTGCTGTCGCGGCCCATCGCCGAGCGCGAGCCGCTGCGTGCTCCCCTTGCCGGCGCTGCGCAGAAGCTCGCGCGCCGCGGGCTTCCCCTGCCAAAGCGTGTCTGCGCGGTCCTTGATCGCAGCTACTCAAGCCGGGCCGGCGCTCAGAAGCGCAACCGAACCCTGGCCGTGACGCTCGCGATCAGCCAGCTGCTGGCGGCGGCCGCCGATGACTACCACGCGTTCTGGACCGGGGCTCGCGACCACGACCACGGCAAGGACGAGCTGACGCTGCGGCCGCGCGGCCAGACCAACCTCGCCAGCCCGCTGCTGGCGGCGCTGCGCCTCGAGCCCGACCTGGTTGTCCTGGTGACGGACGGCTTCGAAAACGATCCGCCGGGGGCTGCTGGCGAGGTGGTGCGCCTCTTTCGAGAGCACATCGACCCGGCGACCGAGACGCCCAAGACGGCGTTTGTGCACCTGAGCCCCACGTTTGACGCCGAGAGCTTCATGCCGCGGCCTCTAGGTGCCGCGGTGCCGACTGTCGGCATTCGCGATGCATCGGAGCTCGCGCTGAAGCTGGGCTTTGCCCGCTTCGCCGCAGGCCACACCGAGCTCGACGAGCTTCAGAGCTGGCTGCTCACCCGAGCGGACCGCTGGCTGCGTGATGCGGAAACGCCCGCGGCGCAAGGAGCAAGCACATGAAGAAGCTCACGCCGCTGACGCTTCAGCTCCAGGGGCTTGAGCTCCGACCTGCGCAGGTGTGGGGGACGGTCCGCATCGTCCCTGTCGTGCGCACGACGCCCATCACCGACCTGCGGCTTGCTCGCCGCGACTACGCCGACGATGCGCTCGGCATGGTCGACGTCGGCAACAAGACCACCTACGCCAGCTACATTCCCCACGGCATCGTCATGCGCTGGAGCGGACCAGACCAGGTCGCCGAGGTTCCAGCCGAGACGCGAATCGGCACCCGCGAGCTCCGCCATCAAGGCCACCGATTGCTCGAGCGCATGGTCCGACGCGAGGCCAAGGACCAGCTGCGACTGCTGCCGCTGCACTTGGCCATGGAGGGCTTTCTGGCGCTCCACTTCGGCGGGCCTGACGTCGCTCACACGTTCTATAGCAGCGATGTGCTGCGTAACGGCCTGAGTCCACGTGTTGAGACCAACGTGCACGGACACGCGATGCCCGGCCTTGCCGAGGCACTGAGCGTCTTTGAGCGCTACGATGGGCAGTGCGGCGCGCTGGTCTTTGTCGCCGACGCCCTCGCAAGCACGATGGTTGTCGGACACCCCGACGACTACGCGGCCCTGCACGACGCCCTGCTGCGCGACTTCTACCCGAACCTCCTCTATCGCTACGGCTGGTCCCATCGCCGCGTTCCAGAGACGCCAGTCACGCTATCGGGCACCACCCTTGACGCCATCGAGGCGTCCTTGGCCCGTCAGGTGGCCGAGTGGGCCGCGTTCACCGAGGGGATGGCGGCCGGCCTCTTTGGCCGCGAGACGCACGCTGAGCGGGTACGAACCGTTGGTCGGTACCGGCTGATGCGCTTTCTGACCGGCACCGACGTTCGCTCCGTGCCGCACGAGGGTGAGCACTTGGGTGAGGCTCTGGTCGCAAGCGGCGGCGAGATCGCCTACCTCAAGACCTACCGTCTCGACCGCGGTCCGGTGCGGCGCGCCAAGGTCCTCATGACGTTGGCTGCCCACGCGTGGGACATCCAGGCGGTCGCCGACAGCGAGGGCCATGGCCACCTGTGGCGGGTGGTCACCGACATCGAGAACGCTGGTCTTGGCTGGATCATCAGCCCAGAGCTACGCGCTCGGCGACGGCGATAAGCGGCCGCGCGGCACTGATAGTCGCGGGCTATCGGCCTACTCGGGGCGCCTTAATCTGGGCAGACCGTGACGACTTGAGTGCGTTCGGTGGTAGGACCGCGCCATGGAACGCATCACCGACACGCTGCACACCGTCTCCGCTCCGCAACGCTTCATGGGCATTGAGCTCGGCGCGCGCATGACCGTGCTGACGCTTAAGGGCGGCGTGCTCGTCCACTCGCCGGTCGCGGTCGATCCGCAGTCGATCGCCCACCTTGGACCGCTGCGGTGGGCGTTGGCACCGAACCTACTTCATCACCTGCACATCGGACCGTGGATCGAGGCAGGCGCAGAGGGCTGGGCGGCTCCCGGTCTGCCAGCGAAGCGTGAAGACCTCACCTTCACCGGCGTCATCGGCGAGGATCCGCACCCCTTCGGCGACGAGGTGCACGTCATGGCCATCAAGTGCTTCCCCTTCGCCAACGAGGTGGTGCTGCTCCACAAGCCGAGCCGGACGCTGGTGCTGACCGACCTCCTCTTCAACATTCAGCCGTCTGCACCGTGGCTTACGCGGGCCGCCATGTTCTGCGCAATGGCCTACCCTGGCTACAAGACGTCGATCCTTGAGCGCACCAAGATGAAGCGGAAGATCGCCCGCGGCGAGCTGGCCGAGATCCTCAGCTGGGACTTCGACCGCGTGATCCTATCGCACGGAGCCATCATCGAAACCGGTGGCCGCGAAGCCCTCGCTCAAGCCTACCACTGGCTGAAGATCGAGCGGGCGAGCTGAGGTAGCGGTCTTCGTTCCGACGGCTGCTCGACAACCTGGGTCACTTGTCATCTGCTGGATGTCACTCGAAATGCTGCGGTCGAACCACGCGCGAACTGCTCTCATTTCCACCGGAATCGCAGATACAATGCAGTCGACATCAAGGGTGGAGGATCCCGCTGAGCACGACGAGAGGCTTCAAACTATCCATTATCTAGATTCTGGATTTTGGATAATCGGCATCTTGTCAGGGGTGACGTCCCCACTGACAACTTCCAAAGTCGCGCCTTGGCCGTCGCGTCACCTGGCGCGGCGTAGTAAGAGGAGGCCATGAGAAGCTTTCAACGTATTGCCGTCTACTGTGGCTCATCATCGTCGGTGAGCGCCTCGTACCTTGCTGCTGCCGATCACGTCGGGCGAAGCCTCGCCAAGCGTGGCATTGGCGTGGTCTATGGCGGTGGAAAGGTCGGGATGATGGGCAAGGTCGCCGATGGAGCGCTGGCGGAAGGCGGGGACGTGGTTGGCGTCATCACCGAGAAGCTGCTCTCGCGTGAGGTCGGCCACGACCGCTTGTCCACCCGCTACGTCGTCAGCAGCATGCACTCGCGAAAGACGATGATGGCCCAGCTTGCCGAGGGCTTCATCGCGCTGCCCGGTGGCTGGGGGACACTCGAGGAGATCTTTGAGGTCACCACGTGGAGTCAGCTCAACTACCACCTCAAGCCGGTGGGCCTGCTCAACATTGACGGCTACTACGACAAGCTTGTGGAGTTCATCGCTCACGCGTCAGCAGAAGGCTTCATACGCCCGGGCCACCGGGAGCTGATGCAGGTCGACACGACGCTTGAGGGCCTACTCGAGAAGATGGCTGCCGTTGAGATCCCCGATTTTCACTCGTGGCGCGCATGAGTAAGCCGCGCGGACCAAAGCCCACCAAGACTCCGACCACACGGGCGACGCTGGTGCTGCGCGGCGCAGATGTCGACTTCGAGGAAGTCCTGTTCGATCCGGAGCGCGAGTCTGGCCGCGAGTCGCTCAAGGCCCTTGGCATCGACCCGCACGCCGTCATCAAGACCTACGTCTACCAGACCAACGCCAACCAGCAGTTCTTGCTCTTGATGCACCTCGACAAGACCGTGGACTCAAAGCGACTCGCGCGTGAAGTCAACGAGCCCATGGTCGCGCGCTGCCACCCGTCGCTTGCCGAGGGCCTGATGGGCTACCCCGTCGCCGGCATGAGCCCGTTTGGCACGAAGCAGACCGTAGCCACCTACGCCGAAGCGTCCGTCTTCATGCTCGACGAGATCTACCTCTTTGGCGGTAAGCCCGGGCTGCTCTTCAAGCTGCGCTCGGAGATCCTCACCGAGCTGCTCGATCCCACGTGGGTCGAGGTGAGCGCTTAGCTCAAGGCGCAACGTCTCGCGCTCCGCCGGCCTCAGTGCCCGTGGTCGCCAAGCTTCTCTGACGCCTCAAACCAGGTCTCGAGCGGCGCGGTGGCGCGTAGCGTCTTGGCGGTCTTCTCGGTGGCGCGCATGACACGCAGGATATTGCGGCCAGCAATCTTTTCGACCTCGGTACGCGTGTAGCCACGGGCGAAGAGCTCTGCCAGAAGCTCTGGGAAGGTCGACACGTCTTCGAGGCCGGTCGGAACGGAACGGATCCCATCGTAGTCGCTGCCGATGCCGATGTGGTCGACGCCGATTGTCTTCTTGAGGTAGTCGATGTGGTCGACCAGCTGCTTCAGCGTCGCTTTGGGGCGCTTGGTCTTGGCCTTCCAGGCCTCGTAGTCGGCGGTCGCGGCGTCAGGGTCTCCTGGGTGCAGACTCTTCGCGCGCTCGCGGGCACCACGGGCGTCGGCCCAGAACTTGCGGATCTCGCAGTTGATGAAGCCATCGACGAACGTGACCATCACAACGCCGCCGTTGGCCTTGACCCGCTTGAGCACATCATCAGGCACGTTGCGCGGATGCGCGCACAAAGCGAAGGCGTTGCTGTGCGAGAAGATGACCGGCGCCTTGGTGATGTCGAGGGCGTCATGCATCGTCTTTGCCGAGACGTGGGACAGGTCCACCAGCATGCCGAGCCGGTTCATTTCGCGGATAACGTCTTTGCCAAAGGCGCTCAGGCCATTGCTCTTCGGCGGGCCCGTGGCCGAGTCCGCCCACTCCGTCGGCTGCCAGTGAGTCACGGTCATGTAGCGCGCGCCCAGTCGGTACATCATCCGCAGGGTCGCCAGCGAGTTGCCGATGCTGTGGCCCCCTTCGAGACCGATCAGCGACGCGACCTTACCGCGCTTGTGCTGCTTGACGATGTCGTCGGCCGTCAGCGCAAGCGCGAACGTCTCTGGGTACATGGCGATGAGGCGGTGAACGACGTCGATCTGCTCAAGCGTCACGCGGACGGCTTCGTCTTGGCCAAGCTCGACCGGGACATACACCGACCAGAACTGAGCCCCCAACCCGCCGGCCTTCAGCCGCGCCAGATCGGTGTGGAGCGGTCCGTCCTTCAGATCGCTCTGGTCTTTGCGCAGGTCCAGCGTTCCGAGCTTATTCTGCACGCGCTTGCGGAACTGCCACGGCAAGTCGTTGTGACCGTCGACCAGCGGGACCCGCTTCAAGACCGCACGTGCCGCCTTTCGATGCTTGGCGGTCACGGTGGTAGGACCTTCGTCACCTGCGGGAGCTCCAGCGGCGGCAGGCAAGAACAAGACACTCGCTAGGCAACTTGTCAGCACAGAGACAAAGCGCGTCATATCGACCTCGGGGCAGGCCAAGGTCGTCCCACGCCTAGCGCGAGCGGGTCAAGGCGCCTTCGCGTCAAACACCACCGACCTTGCTGTTGCCCCACCCGTGTGAGAGTAGGCGGCCTCAACCACGCCGACCATCCGACACGTTGCAGGAGCCGTCATGCACTGGGTCGTCCAGCAGAACATCTTTAAGCGCAGCAACTTCATGGCACTCGTTGACGCTCTCGACCGCGCTGGCTTCGACTACTCCATCGTGTCGATACCACGCGGCTCGAGAGCCCTCGAACCCGACGTCAACCCGCTGGGCCGCGTCTTCGTGTGCGGCGCGCTCAAGATGGCCGACATCGCAGCTGCCAAGGGATGGCAGCCAGGCAGTCTCCTCAACGACAACTTTGACTTCAGCGTCTGGCAGGAGCACCTCGGAGACGAGCTGCTGAACACGGGCGCGCTCGTGACCTCGCTGAAGCCGCTGGTGCTCGACGACGCCCGCTTTGTCCGGCCGACCGAGGACACCAAGGCATTCGACGGACGTGTCTTCACGCCCGAGCAGCTCGCCGCGTGGAAGCGCGACCTTGGTGACGGTCTTCGAGACATCGATGTTGTCGTCGCGCCCGTGAAGCGGCTCTTCCACGAGGTCCGGCTCTTTATTGTCGCTGGCGAGGTGGTGACAGCGTCGCTCTATCGCCAGGCCGGAAAGCCGGTCGTCTCGTCCCGTGTTGATCCCGACGCGCTTGCCTACGCGCGGTCCATCATTGCCCGGTGGCAGCCGGCTGAGGCGTACGTCATCGACGTGGCGTTGACCGACGACGGCTACAAGGTCATCGAGTTCAACAACATTCACAGCTCCGGGTTTTACGCCTGTGACGTGCTTCGCTACGTCCTCGCCATCCAGGAGGCGTTTGGAGACGCGGCGGACTGAGCTACGCGCCGAGCGCCGACTTGCCGTCGATGCCAAAGCGCGCGAGGTACTTGCGCAGTCGGTCGGCGTCGTTGGTAGTGGTCTTGCGCTTGCGACTCTCAGCAAAGAGCACGCGGCCGGCCGCGGCGAGGCTGCGGCTGGTTGCGCACACGGAGAGGACGGCGGCCAGCTGAGCCCGGTCGAAGAGATCGAGCTCAGCCACGGCGTCGTCGCCCAAGAGCTCGACCAGTCGCTCGCTGGGGGCGGCGACGTCTGGCTCGGTGCTGCGCCAGCTCGACTGGAGCCGAGCGATCTCCTCGTTAACGTCGCCGACGGCGATGCGGCCTGCGCTCGCCAGGGTCGCCATCCGCGTCACGGCGGCTCCGAGGTCGCGGAAGTTGTTGGCCCAAGTGGCCTCGGCGCTCAGTGCAAAGCGCAGGAAGCGCCGGCGGGCTTCGGCGTTGAAGGTCACACGACGCTGGTTGGCTCGGCTGAAGCGGTCGAGCTCATGATCGAGGTTGGGCGCGATGTCCTCGCGGCGCGCCGCCAGCGGCGGCAGCTCGAAGTGCCAGAGATCGATCCGTGCCAGCAGATCGTCGCGAAAGCGCCCGTCGCGGACGGCCGCCCGCAGGTCCCGGTTGGTGCCGGCGATGAGCTGAAAGTCACTGTCGACCCTGCGCTCGCTGCCGAGCGGCGAGAAGCGCTTGTCTTCGATGGCGGTCAGGAGCATCGCCTGCTCGTCGGCCCCGAGCTCGCCGATCTCGTCGAGAAAGAGCAGGCCACGGTGGGCCCCCGCCAAGAGACCACGCCGTGCCGTGGTCGCGCCGGTGAACGCGCCCCGGTCGTGGCCGAAGAGCGTCGACATGGCTTGGTCGCCGCGCAGCGTCGCGCAGTTGACCTCGACCAAGTCACCGCTGAGCTGACCGAGGTCCCGCTTGAGCGCAAAGATGCGTCGCGCCAGGTGGGTCTTGCCGACGCCGGTCGGTCCGCTGAGGAGCATCGGCGCGGTCGACGCGCCAGCCACCTGCTCGATCCGGTCGATGAGCGTGTTGAAGCCCTTGTTCTTAGTGGCGATGCCGGCGCGCAGCTCGCCCACACGGCGCTGACGGTCGGCTTCGAAGCGCTGGGCGATGAGGTCGTAGCGCGACAGGTCGAGGTCGATGACCTGATAGGTAGGCTGTCCACCGCGTCCCCGAGGCGGTCCGCTCTGAAGCAACGCACCTGGGAAGTAGCCGGACTCGGTCAGCAAGAAGAGACAGATCTGCGCGACATGGGTGCCCGTCGTCAGGTGCACCAAGTAGCGCTCGTTGTCGGGGTCAAAGCTGTAGCTGAGCGCAAAGTCGTAGAGCGCTGCAAAGACCTCGCCGAAGTCCCACGCGTCTTTGACGTCGAAAGGATGGGTCGTCACAGACGTCTCCGGCGAGACCTGTCCAATGTCGGCGATCAGCGTCCGTGGACTCTCGCCGACCGGACAGAGCAGCTCGAGCCTGTCCACCAGCAGATCGTCATGCTGCGTCAGCGAGACCGTCGGGCGCCAACGGGTCCAGCGCCCCCGGTTGGAGATCCTATCGAGGCTGGTCCCGTAGAACCCGATGACGACCGTCTTCATAGATAAGATTCTATAGCGAGAGATATATGTAGATCTATCACCGCGAGCCAGAAACCGACGCATCGGACGCAGTGTCATGATTTCAATCGCTTTTTGCGCTCACCTCAGGAGTTGGCACGCGCATTGATACAAGAACTGGCACGATAGCGACGAAGGAGAACGTTATGAGCGAGCGAAACTACGAAGTGATGTCAGACGCGGATGGCCGCGGCGTCGTCAAGATGTGGACCCGTGGGGTTCCGGTCGAGGACGAGGCGCGCCAGCAGCTCCACAACGTCGCGAACCTGCCCTTCATCCATAAGTGGATTGCGGTCATGCCGGACGTCCACTGGGGCATGGGCGCGACCATCGGCTCCGTCATTCCGACCAAGCGCGCGATCATCCCGGCAGCAGTGGGGGTCGACCTCGGCTGCGGAATGATGGCCGTCAAGACCAGCCTGCGGGCCCACAACCTGCCGGACTCTCTCAAGGAGACCCGGACGGCGATCGAGGCGGCCGTGCCGCATGGCCGTGTGGTCTCGCGCAAAAAGCGGGACAAGGGCTCGTGGGGAAACCCGCCTGACGCCGTCGCTGCGACGTGGGACCGCGAGCTCCGCCGTGACTTCGAGCGGATCTGCGACAAGCACCCGGCGATCCGTCAGAGCAACAACCTCAAGCACCTCGGCACGCTCGGGACCGGCAACCACTTCATTGAGCTCTGCCTCGACGAGGCGGACGACGTGTGGGTGATGTTGCACTCGGGCTCCCGTGGCGTCGGCAACCGCATCGGCTCCTACTTCATCCGCATGGCGAAGAAGGACATGGAGACCTGGCACATCAACCTGCCCGACAAGAACCTCGCGTACTTGAGCGAGGGGACCAACCACTTCGACGACTATGTCGAGGCGGTCGGCTGGGCGCAGCGCTACGCGCGTCTCAACCGCGAGCAGATGATGGTCAGCACCCTCGCGGCGCTGCGGAAAACGCTCGGCGAGTTCACAACCGGTGAGATGGCGGTGAACTGCCACCACAACTACGTCGAGAAGGAGACTCACTACGGCGAAGAGGTGTACGTCACCCGCAAGGGCGCCGTGCGCGCAGGTAAGGGCGAGCTTGGCATCATCCCGGGATCGATGGGTACGCGCAGCTACATCGTGCGCGGTAAGGGCAACGAGGAGAGCTTCTGCTCGTGCTCCCACGGTGCTGGCCGCGCGATGAGCCGGACCCAGGCCAAGAAGCGCTTCACGTTGGAAGACCACGCGTCGGCGACCGAAGGCGTCGAGTGCCGAAAGGATGCCTCGGTCATCGACGAGACGCCGATGGCCTACAAAGACATCGACGCGGTCATGGCTGCCCAGTCAGACCTCGTGGACGTCGTCCATACCCTCAAGCAGGTCGTCTGCGTAAAGGGTTAGCCACAAGCGCGTGCGCGGGCCACGAGTCCGCGCACGCGCCTCTTGCATGAGGAGCCACATCATGGCTGCAAAGACGAACATTCGAGACATCTTGAACGCAGCAAGGTGGCGGGACCAGAGCCTGCACACGCTGCAGCTGACGGTCGTCCACCGCGGCGCGCCCAACGACCGCCGGTCGGTCGGCGGCAGCCGGATCGTCGAGATCGGCGCCGGCGGGATCGCGCTGAGCCCAACCCAACCCGGTGAGGACGGGGTGTTTTTGCCCTACCATCGGTTCTTGAGCATCACGACCGCCGATGGCGCCACGATCTGGGACAAGGCACGAGGGATGGTCGGCGTGCCCTCGGCCGCACCGCTGCAGGCCACAGCATCGGAGCCGGCGCCGGGCACCGACGTCACGTCGGGCAACGACGTCACGTCCGGCCTGCAGGTGACTCTGCCAGACACCGAGGGCCTGCTGACCATCGACGGCAGCGCCGGCGAAGGTGGCGGTCAGATCGTGCGCTCGTCGCTGAGCCTTTCGCTGCTGACGGGCAAGCCCTTCATCATCGACAACATCCGCGGCAAGCGCCGTAAGCCCGGTCTGATGCGTCAGCACCTGACCTGCGTCCGGGCGGCTGCGGAGATCTCGGACGCCGAGGTCGAGGGCGCCGAGCTGCGTTCCTCACGGCTGGTCTTCCGACCCGGCAAGGTCCGCGGCGGCAGCTACCGCTTCGACATTGGCAGCGCTGGGGCCACGAGCCTTGTCCTGCAGACGCTTGCGCTGCCTCTTGCGCTCGCCGACACCATCAGCGACGTGACGGTCACCGGTGGCACCCACGCGAAGTGGGCGCCACCCTACCCGTTCCTCGAGCAGGCGTGGCTGCCGCTCATGCGACGCATGGGGATCGACGCCGAGCTCCAGCTGAAGGGCGCCGGGTTCTATCCGGCAGGGGGCGGGCGCGTGGTCCTGACCTGCCAGCCCTCGGCGGGACTGCTCCCGCTGACCCTGCCGCGTACGCCTGGCCCTCAGGCCATTGAGGTCTCGGCGGTCGTTGCCAACCTGTCGGAGAGCGTCGCGCGACGCGAGCTGACCGAGGCCGCTGCCCGGCTGGGCGACACGCGCGTGAAGCTCTCGAGCGCCACCGTGCGGAGCCACGGGCCTGGCAACGCGTGTTGGCTGACAGCGCGAGGCGACGCGGCGACGAATGTCTTCAGCGTTATCGGCGACAAGGGGCTCAGCGCCGAAGAGGTCGGTGCCGGCGTGGTCGAGGCCTACCGCGCGTGGCAGTCCAGCGGTGGCGTCGTCGATGAGCACCTTGCCGACCAGCTCATGGTACCGGTCGCCATCGCTGGCGGCGGGAGCTTCACCACCAGCGCCCTGAGCTTGCACAGCTGGACGAACATCGAGGTCATCGCTGCGTTCACCGGCGCTCGCCTCCGCGTCGAACGCACCGGCGACCTCGATCGCGTGTGGCTATAGCTCGTCGTCGCTGGCGCGGTGGCGCGCGGGTGCTGGCGGCGCCTTTGGGACCGCCGGCTTAGGCCGGACACGTGGCGCGGGCTCTGGTAGGGGCTCGTCGGCCGCCGGTCTTGGCGCTGGCGCTGGCTCTGACGGCGCAGGCGCGGTCTTCGGCTTGGGTGTCGGCGTCTTGGTGTTGATGATGATCGGCGGTGGCGCCGGCTGCGAGCCGCCGCCAAGCCACGCGTCGAGCGCCCCGCCGCCGCCACGACGAGGTGATGGCGCTTCGGGCGTCGACGTTGCTGCGGGCTTGGGCGTCGGCGTGAGCGCGGGCTTGGGCTTGGGCGTGAGCGCGGGGTTGGGCGTCGGCGTGAGCGCGGGCTTGGGCGCGGGCGTCGGCGTGAGCGCGGGCGTCGGCTTCGACACCGCGTCCACCGCCGATGCCGGCTTCGCGTCAACAGCTGGCGTCACCTTGCTCGGCGGCTGGACAGCCTTCGGAGCGCTATGGGATGTCTTTGGCTCAGGTGCTGGGTCCGGAGCAGGCTCAGGCGTCACGACCACAGTCCGTGTGACGCCGCGGCGCGTAGGGGTCGGCGCGTTCGCGGCAACCACGACGGGTGCCGAGCGCGTCGAGCTGGACGAGGCGACCGGCCGCATGCGACCCGTGCGTCCAGCGGCGACCCGGCGGACGCCCTCCTGGACGACTCGCGGAGCGGCCCACGGCTGAATGTCGGGGGAAGCGACAGGGCCCAGGCCCGGAGGCACCACCGCAACGCCGGTCGATGCCTTGTCCGGCGTGGTTGAGGCTGTGCTTTTGGCGGGTGGGTCCGACGACCCGACCTGCCAGCCGGCTTCGGTCGCGATGTAGTAGCCGCCGCCGACGCCCCCTGCCAGCACCAGCAGAGCTGCGGCGAGCCAGCCCCAGCGACGCTTCGGCTGCCACTCGATGAGGTCGCTCTCGCTGAGGGTGAGCGCTCTCGCGGCTTCCGGGTCGACCTGCTTGAGGTAGGCCAGGCCCTTGTCGCCACGCTCCCAGCCACGACTGGTCTCGACCGGTGCCCGCTGAAACTGCGTCGTTGCGCCCACCGCTGAGCGCAGGCTGACGTGGGGGCCTTTGTGGGCGCGCTGCGTGGGTGAGCGCCGATCGGCAGCGATCGAACCCAACACCTCTCCAAGCTCCTCAGCCGATGCAGGACGATCTTCGGGCTTTTTGTGCAGGCAGCGCATGATGATCTGCTCGAGCGCACGCGAGGCAGCGTCTTCACCGATCTTCATCGGCGGCGGCGTCTTGTTCACGTGCGCGTGGAGCAGGTCCACGTTGGTGGGGCCCTCAAAGGGCGGACGCCCCGCAGCCATCTCGTAGAGCACTGCACCCAGCGAGTAGACGTCGGACGCCGGTCCGATCGGTCGGCCGTTGCACTGCTCGGGCGACATGTAGGGGGGCGACCCGATCACCATGCCGGTGTGGGTGAGGTGTTGCGCGCGCTGCTCACCGTCTCCGTCACGGGTCGGCTTGGCGATGCCCAAGTCGAAGAGGGTCGCGTGCTCTCCGGAGCTCCGTCGCTCATCGACCATGACGTTCTGAGGCTTCACGTCCCGGTGGACCAGACCCGCGTCGTGGCAGGCCGCGAGGGCATCGCAGATCTGCATGCCGAGACGGGCAACCCGCTTAGGAGCCATGCTGCCTTGGGTGTCGAGCAGGTCGCCGAGGTTTTTGCCTTCGAGGAGCTCGGTCGCGATGAAGTAGCGACCGGTTGCGGTCTGGCCGAAGTCGAGAAAGCTGACGAGGTGCGCGCTCTTGACGTTGGCGAGACCACGCGCCTCACGCTGGATTCGACGGCGTGTGGCGCGGTCGTTGGGGATGTCGTCATGAAAGAGCTTGAGCGCCATGGGCCGATCGACGGAGAGCTGCGTCGCGCGGTAGACGGTGCCGAAGCCACCTTCGCCGACGATCGCGTCGAGCCGGTAGCGCCCGCGAATCACCGAGCCGATGCCGACGATGCCACCGTCAGCGTCGCCGACGGTGAACGTGTGCGTGCCGTCGTTCGGACAGAACTCCGTGGGCGTTCGCACACCGCAGTAGGGGCATTCGCGTAATGTCTCAGCCATGAAAGCTCCAACACCTGAGCGGGCGTGATCGTTTCCTCACCCGACGCAGAAGTGGAACATCGGTCCCCTGCACCAGCAAATTTATCCACGTTTTCAGGGCTGTTCGTGCCGCTCGCGACGCCGACCGATCCTACCGCTCGCGGCGATTGACGCGGTAGAGCGTCAAGTCGACATCGGGCCTGCAGAAGCCGTCGTCCATGCAGTAGGGCGCCTCGTTGCGATCGTAGACGCTCATTGGCACCGTGACGGTCTTGATGGGCGTCAGCTCGTAGAGCTCATGCATGCGCAAACACTCCGGAGCCATCGCGTGCTCGGGTGTCTGGGACGCGTGGCAGTGGTAGCCTTGGAAGTACACGGCGCACTCGGGGCCGGCGTCCAGCGCTGCTTGGGCCACCGGGGAGATACCCTCACCCGCGAGGGTGTACGTCGACACGCCCTCCTCCGAGATACCTGAGCGCGACGTCGTGATGTCGACCACGTTCCAGAGCGGCTCATCCGCGACGCGCTTCGCCATTCGCTGAATCCGGCCGACCTTTCGACGTACCTCAGACAGGTCCTTGGACTCGCGATGGCGATTGTCGGAGTAGCCGTTGTATTCGGCGAAAGTGCATCCCTCGGCAACGATATCGCGAAGCTCGTCGATGAAGAGGTACTCTTGCTCCATCGTGTAGTCGCCGGCTCGGATGAAGCTCTGATGGAGGATGGGACTTGCGGCGATGTAGATCCCGATGAGCGCGACGCACCAGCGAGGCTGCCGTAGGATCCACGGCAACGACGCTGCCGCCAACAGAACGAAGGGAACCACGATGTGCATGTGGTAACGCGCTGCGTTTTCGATCGCCCTCGGCTGGATGATGCTGTGCGCCACGTAGAACGCTGCGAGCCACCCCACCAGAAACACGAGGACGGCCGAACGGCCCTCTCGCCGGAGCGAGACCCCACCGAGGATGGCGAGCAGCGTGAGGCCCAGCGGCGTGACGCTCGGGTTGATCAGCGTGTTGTAGGATGTGTCGATGAGTCCCTTAAGGGCCTTGTAGAGCACCGAAAACGACAGCCCTTCGCTGACCTGGGCATGGAAGTTGGGCAGCAAGATGGCGATGAAGAAAAAGAGCGAGGTCGCCACAATCATCGCCAGCGTCAGCAGGCGCCGACGGCGCGGGACGCTTGGCCCGCTTGTGACGAGGATGGCAAACGCGAACAGCGGCGCAAAGAGCACGTTGAGGGGTCGGGCTTGGTACATTGCGATTGTCGCAAAGGCGATCGCCAGCCCAAGCCCCCACACCCTAAGAGCGCGACGCGTCTTGAGCTGATCGTAGAGCAGGGCAAACGACAGCGACGACATCATCATCGACTGGATGAAGTGGATGTCGCTGGCGCTGAAGCGAATGTGCATCGGCAGCAGCGCCAGGATAGCGGCGGCGGCGAGCGCCTGACGTTCGTCGTCGAGCAGCGCTCTGGCGTGGGCAAAGACGACCGCCGGCGTCAACACCGACATGATGAGGTTGACGTGGTGCGACAGGTTGGTCTCGAAGACGCCCCAGCCATAGAGCTCCACGAGCTCGCGGAAGCCGGTGGCGCACGCTAACCGCTCGGCCAGCGGGACCATCCGCGAGTAGGGCCAAGCGGTCATTGGCACGCTGTCGCTCTGGAGCAGCCGCACGATGAGCGCGACGACGGTGATACCGAGCAGCAACCACCCGGTCGCCCGGCTCGACTTGCGGAGCGCACCGACGAGGGCGACGACAAGCAGCCCTACGATGAACGGCACCATGTTGCCGAAATCGATGAGATCGCGGACGAATCGGCTGGCCCGGATCCGCGGCCCGTAGCAGTTCGCAAGCGCTTCGTTGGCAAACAAGAGCGTCGCCGCAAGAGCGGCAGTGGCAGCCAGCCACCGCCACACACCGAACCGGGTGCTTCGGTAGCAGGTGAGCGCGCTCACGGGGCCACTGGACTTCACCCGCGTCCTCGTGTTGCTGCTACCCTGACTGGAGTTGGCATGTCGGGCGCTCACTCTGATGGTGGTTGGTGCCGGCGAGCAACCTGGATCGCCCCGTGCTGGGCTCCGTGTCAACACACGAATGTTCGGTTGCGTCCGGCGGTGCCCCTTGAGACCGTGACGCGGGCACCACGGTGCGAGGGAGGCCAGCTTGAGGTGCAATCACCGAGTTCGATACGCGCGGCGATTTGTGCGTTGGCCGCTCACGTGGATGGCCCTGGTCTCAAGCGTTGCGCTTGGCTTGGTGCCTTCGGCAGCACACGCTGAGGTGCCGACGGAGGAACATCCGGTCATCCGGCCGGGCAATGAAACCAAGATCAAGGCGCTCGTCGCCGCCAAGGACGCCGCAGACTCGGCGATCGAGGCCCTCTCGGTAGACGCAATCTCCATCGAAAAAGACACCATCATTGTCCGGATGAACCAGGACTCGCCGGAGGCCGTCGTAGTGACGCTAAGGCCGGTCACCGCCAACGAGGCAGGTGCCACCGCGGTCACCAGCACGAGCTTTGTGATGGCGGCAGAGTTCGACCGAGACGCGCCCAATCTCGATCGCCAAGTCACGGCGTACCTGGCAGGCATCCGAGCGCGGGACGACGGCAGTCTCTACACGCTTGCGAAGCCGCGGACGGTGGAGTCGCCAGACGATACGAACTCGGCGGAGCCCTGGGCCGCCAGCTTGAACCTCGGCGCCTGGTGGTGGCTCGTGTGGGCGTCGATCGCGGCCATAACCGCCGCAATCCTGTGGCCACGCTCGGAAGACGCGGTCCGCCCGTCGAGCTGACGCAGAGAGCGCTCAGGCTATGCGGCGTGCGCGTCGTCGCGCGGCTTGCGCGCGGCTTCACGGTCGAGCTTGCGCTGGTAGCGCGACTGCACCAGGTCGACCACGATCAGCACGCAGATGACGAAGTAGAAGGTGGCCTTGCCCATCGCTTCGATCTCGTGACCCGCGATCTTCATGTGGGCGAGGTGTGCGCCCTCGGTCAGCAGCAGGATGCCGACGACGAGCAGGACGAAGAGGCCCAGCACTTCGTACTTCCGGTGCTTCTCGAGAAAGTCGGTGACCTTGTCGGCGAGCAGCAGCATGAGGAGGCCGCCAATGACAATGGCGACGGCCTGAACCCAGAAGACGTCGGTCAGCGCAATCGCGCCGAGGATCGAGTCAAACGAGAAGACCAGGTTCATCAGCACGATCATCATGATCACGGACTTGGTGGACTTTGGAGACGAGTCGCTGACGTGCTCGTGGTCCCGGAGGTTCATCATGTGCCAGATCTCTTTGATGGCCGTGTACATGATGAAGGCGCCGCCCGCGAGCGAGATGAGGGCGTGCAGGTTGAACTGCCCGGAGAAGAAGGACGTATCGACCCCGAAGAGGACGTCCTTGACCTCGTTGATGAGGTTGACGAGCAGGAAGAGCAGCCCAATTCGCAGACCGATGGCAATCAGAATACCGAGCTTTCGCACCCGCGCCTGGTCTTCCTTCGGCGCTCGCCGTGACTCAAGCGAGAGGTAGAGGAGGTTGTCGAAACCGAGCACGGCCTGCAGGAGAACGAGAAAGCAGAGTGTTACGAGATCGTCGACCACAGCGAGCCTCCAGTCGGTGCAAAAGCGGGGGCGATTTCTATCAGATCGTGGCTGGGTGTCACGAATTACAGCGACTGGGTGCGATCGCGCATCGATGGCCGACGAAACGCGGGATGATCGGCGCGCCACGCGACAGCGTCGAGCAGCGACGTCGAAACGCCACTGCGTCGGTTGTGATGATCGCGGGGCAGCGCGAGTCGGCGAGGACGGCGCCCGGCAAGTGCGCGCACCAAAGATCCCGTACGGCCGTCCGGTTTTTTGCTCGGTGACCCTGCTAGAACCGATTAGTTCGTGACATTGCAAGGCGATCTATGATTTACGGCCGGCCGTAGACGCGGAACTTGTTCGCGTCATGGAATCGAGCGCCATTCGCTCGAACGAGGGAACGTCCGTTCCCGACTTGAGAATGAGAGTTAGAGATGTCGAAGAAGTTGTTTGTTGGTGGATTGAGCTGGGACACAACCGATCAGAGCCTGCACGCCGCGTTTGCGTCGTTCGGCGATGTGACCGAGGCCAAAGTCATCACCGACCGTGAGACGGGTCGTTCCCGTGGGTTCGGTTTCGTGACGTTCAGCGACGCGAATGCCGGCACCAGCGCCATGACCGAGATGGACGGCCAGCCGATCGACGGCCGTACCGTGCGCGTCAACGAAGCACAAGAGCGTAGCCGTGGCCCGCGTGGCGGCGGCGGCGGCGGCGGATACGGCGGCGGCGGCGGCGGCGGCGGCGACCGCTGGTAGTCAGTAGCCAATCATGAAAGAGGCGGGGCTCAGGCCCCGCCTTTTTTATTGCGGGTATCGGTCGCGTCCCGCCGTCTTGTCGTACGCCATCCCGACTCGTGCACGAGGTCCACATGCCGTCTGCAGCTGACACTCTAGGAGCACCACTCACCCTGCCGTGTGGTGCCGTCATCAAAAACCGCTTTATGAAGTCGGCGATGAGCGAAGTCCTGGCGGGCCGTTCCAACGAACCAAGCGCAGCGCTCGACCGACTCTACAGGACATGGGCGGAGGGTGGCGCTGGCTTGGTCGTCACCGGCAACGTGATGATCGACCGTCGTGCACTGGGCGAGCCTGACAACGTCGTGGTCGAGGACAGCCGCGATATGGCTGGACTTCGTCGCTGGGCGAAGGCAGCGACCATCGACACCACGAGCTGCTGGGTGCAGCTAAACCACCCCGGCAAGCAGTCACCACGCTTCTTGACGCCTGAGCCGGTCGCGCCGTCAGCGATCCCACTTGGCAGCGGCCTCGAGAAAATGTTCAACCCGCCAAGAGCACTCACCGAACCCGAGATCCACGACATCATCGAGCGCTTTGGCCGGTCCGCCGCGCTCGTCAAAGAAGCCGGGTTCTCAGGCGTGCAGATCCACGGCGCCCATGGCTACTTGGTCAGCCAGTTCCTCTCGCCCCACCACAACCGCCGCGAGGACGCCTGGGGCGGCGACGCACCGCGCCGCATGCGCTTCGTCATGGAGGTCTACGCCGCCATCCGAGCCGCGGTCGGCCCAGCGTTCCCCGTGGGCATCAAGCTCAACTCGGCGGACTTTCAGCGGGGTGGCTTCACCGAGGACGAGTCGATGGACGTCGTCACGGCACTCAGCGAGGCAGGGATGGACCTCATCGAGATCTCAGGCGGCAACTACGAGCGCCCGGCCATGGTCACGGGCGGCAAGCGCGCATCCACGCGCGAGCGAGAGGCCTTCTTCCTCGACTACGCCGATAAGGTCCGCGCCAGGGTCACAGCACCGCTAGCCGTGACCGGTGGCTTTCGGACATCGGGCGCGATGGCGGCGGCCGTCGATAGCGGCGCCATCGACGTGGTCGGTGCGGGACGAGCGTTCACCCTCGCCCCAGACTTCCCGCGGCGCATCCTCGCCGGCGAGGACTTTGAGGCGAACGTCGATCGCCCGAGCACCGGCTCCAAGACCCTCGACAAGATGCTCATGCTCGACGTCACGTGGTACGAAAACCAGCTGGCCCGCATGGGTCGCGGTGCACATCCAGACCCGAAGCTCAGCGTTTGGCGCTCAGTCGCCTCGACGGTTAAGCAGGTGGGTCTCGGCGCGTTCCGCAAGCGCCGGAGCTAGTGGCTAAGTGCGCGTGGCAAAGTACGCTCGCTCAAATTCCTGACGCGCGGGGCAATGACCGCTAGTCTGGTGCGACGCACGGCACGGACGCGTGCGCGGACTGTCTCGCCGAGAATGCAGCTCATGACGACAACGACGCCGCTCCCTTGTGCCCGTGCTTCCCTGGACGTCGGCGAGCCGATCTACGGGACGGCACCAAAGTCGACACGCTACTGGCTCTTGGTCGAGTACAGCGCCCAGTGGGCACCAAAGATCCTCGATAGCCCGCAGCTCAAGGCCGAAGACCGCGCCTGGCTCGCAGCCGTCGACGCCCAGCCGGGCACCCGGGTCCAGTTCATCCGCAAGCCCGGCGAGACCGACAGGCAGCGCGTGTTCATGGTTGACTCTGCGGGCGTCAACCCAACCGCCTGGAGCTTCGACTCGCTCAGCTCGCTGCTCTCGTCCGAGCCGGCCGCCGTGCTCGTGGACCCGAGCGTCTACGGCGGCACGCGGCTCGATCACCCGCTCTTTCTGGTCTGCACCCACGGCAAGCGCGACATCTGCTGCGCGCGCCTAGGCCCGAGCGTGTTTCGGGCGGTCGCGCGCGACCACGCGGACTGGACCTGGCAGACGTCTCACCTTGGCGGTCATCGCTTTGCCGCGACGATGCTCTGCTTGCCACACGGGCTCTCGTTTGGCCGGGTCGATGAAGTCTCGGCACGACATGTCGCGTTCGGCTACCACTCTGGCCGCCTCGCCGAGCTTGGCTGCTACCGCGGTCGCGCCTGCGACCCACGCCCAGCCCAAGCCGCTGAGTACTTCCTGCGCGACGATCTCGGCTGCTACTCCGTCGGGCGACTTCGGCTCGACAGCTGTACCCACGACAGCGACGATCGCTGGTATGTGACCATCAGCGACCGCGCCACGGCGCTGTTGCACGAGCTAGTTATCGTCGAGGACGTCAGCGAGGACCTCGCGCCACCAAGCTGCGGCGCCTCCGTCGAGCCGGTCTCACGCTATGTGCTCGAGTCACATCGACGTTTGACCTGAGGGGTCCCGCAGAACTGGCGGGCAAGCCTTAGGAACGCAGAAGCTCGTTGGACGCCGGTGTGCCGGCGGATCTAACTGACCGCGTGCCACACTGGGGCTTGATGTGCTCGACGAAACTGACGCGCCGTCTGCACTTGGCGGGCACACCTGAGGCCGCGAGCGCCCGACGCGTGTGGCGCCCGGTAGCACCGCGCCCCACGACAACATCGGCTCGCGATCTCTGGCGAGCACATCTGGACCTTCGTCTCAGACGAAGAAGCTACCGGCGTCGCCCCAGCCGTCATCGTCCGCCGAGCTGTCGCCGTCGCCCCAGTCGTCCCAGTCGTCGTCGGCCTTCGTGTCGATGACTTTCGTCTCGCCGCCGGCCTCGGCAGCGACGGCATCGAACTCGCCCGTGATCACGCCGCTGCCGTCGTCACCGGCGCGCTTCGTCTTTTCGTCTTTGATCTCAGCAGCCTTCGATTCCGCGGCCTTCGTCTCGGCAGCGGCAGCAGCCTCAAGTGCTTCAGCCTCCGCAGCTGCCTGCGCCGCTGCAGCCGCTTCACGCGCCTCAACTTCGGCGGCCTCAGCTTCAGCTTTCGCGGCGGCTTCAAGTGCCTTTGCTTCGGCAGCGGCTTCGGCCTCGCGTGCCTCCGCGGCCGCTTGCGCTTCGAGCGCCTCTGCTTCGGCGGCAGCATCGGCTTCGGCCTTTGCCGCGGCGGCCTCAAGTGCCTCTGCCTCCGCAGCGGCGGCGGCCTCTCTCGACGCCCTCTCCGCCTCGGTGCGGGCCGCGAGCTCCTGGGCTTGCTCGGCACTCACGGCCGTGAAGGTGTCGGTGATTGACGCCCGCACATCGCTCGGAATCTCATCGGCCGTGTCCACGCCGGCCAAAAAGCGCGTGACCACGTCCTCGCACTCAACCTGAACCTCGCCCGACTTGGCGAGCTTTGCGCACGCGAGCAGCGCGTTGCGCACGATGTTCCACTCGGACTGACCGAGGCGCGCGCTCTCGACGAGGCGCAGCTCGCGACCGGCCCGGGCCAGGAGCTTTTGAAGGTCGGGAGACTCGTCGAAGATCGCCGGTAGCTGCAGCCGTGCCGCCGCCTCAAACCGGAACGAGCCGGTGAAGCGGAACGCAACCGCGGCAGTGTCGACGCCAAACGCCGCAGGATCCCAGTCCGGCCGCGTCTCACGCGTCTCGACACGGACGCGCTTGGATGGCCTAGGTGATTTTTTCGTCCGAGTTCGCTTTCGACCCATGGTGTCTCCGTGCACGTACGCGCGCTCAAAGCAGTGTGCACACAACAACACCAGTGCCTACCGAAAACCTGCACTTTGTTCGCGTTTGCGAAACCACCCGCAAGCTCCGACGCCAGCTTTTGCCTCCGTTTTACACAGCGACTGCCTTTGGGCTCGTACCGTTGGGTCGTCAACCCACCCGGAGCAACCCATGCGATCCAAACACCGACGCCTCGTCACATTCAGCCTTGCAGCGCTCACCGGCCTCGCCGGACTGAGCTTGCACGCCGCGCCGCCTAGCCAACGCAGCCTCAAAGAGGACATTGCGCAGATCGTCGACGGCGACTCTGACGAGCTGATCGCCGCGTCGGCGCGCCTCCGTGCACTGGGGCAACCGGCAGTCGACGCGCTGGTTGCTCACCGCAAGACCGTGGTGAGATCCGCGAACGCCAGCGACGACGGCGCGACGGACACCATCGACGCGCTCATCGCCCGCGTCTCCGGCCAGTTCAACGGCCACACCAGCGGGCTCTTCTGGCACACCGACATCGAGCAGGCCAAAGCCGAGGCCCTCAAGCGAGGCGTGCCGATCGTCTCGCTTCGTCTGCTCGGCCGTCTCGACGAAGACCTCAGCTGCGCCAACAGCCGCTTCTTCCGTGCGGTGCTCTACGCCAACCGGTCGATCCGCCAGCGCCTCCGAGACCGCTTCGTGCTCCACTGGAAGCCAGTCGTCGACAAGGCGCCTCAGGTCACGATTACCTTCGCCGACGGGCGGCGCATTGAGCGCACCATCACCGGCAACTCGATGCACTGGCTGCTCGACGCCAAGGGCCGCCCGGTCGACGCGTTGCCTGGTCTGCATGGCCCGAGAGCATTCAGTGCCTGGCTCGACGTCACAGGTCCCATCGCCCGCGAGGTGTTGGCCCTTCGGGGCGCTCAGCGCCAGCGTCGCCTCAGCGCGTTCCACCGGGCCGAGATCGCCAAGACCGAGGCCCGCTGGAGCGCCGAGCTGAGAGACCTGGGCGTGGAGCTTGGGGGCACCGAGCCCACGCGGTCCGAGCTCGTTGCTGCCACCACACCGGAGCGCCGCGAGCAGCTCGCTCAGCGTCGGCGACACCCAGGCGACCTCGACTCCAACACGCAGGAGCTCATCGCCGCTCAGTCGCCCTCCGCGCCGGCCCAGGTCCCCGCTCGGGAGGCGGCTCGACTGGCGGTCACAAAGATGGTCGCGGAGGCCCCCTTGCTGGCTGCGGCGTCCAACCTGACGGACACGATGGCCCTCGATGAGGTCCAGAACGCCTACCTCTTCCACCCAACCATCCGCGGCTGGCTTGCGGCAGCCGCACCGGTCACCACCAAGGCCGTGACCGACAAGATCTACGCTGAGCTCTTCCGGACCCCGCTCACCGACCCCTACCTCGGCCTGGCACCCGCCGATGTCTTTAGCGCCGTCGGCCTCGGCCGGACGCGCATGGCGCAGCGCACCCCGTAGCGCGATCGCGTCGCCCGCGGCAGGAGGCTGCTGCGTTCAGTCCCGGACACGAGCGTAAGGGTTCAGGTTTCGAGCGACCTCGATTGAAGGCGTAAAAATTGGTCAAGATCACGTTCTGTGCTGACGATTGAGGGGGGCAAGCTCAGAGTTCGCCTACGAGGAGCAAGCGTGAACGCACAGAACAACGACATGATCGGCCGCCGAGCACCCGAGCTCGATGTGAAGCGCTGGATTCAGCCAGCGAAGAACTCGAAGCTCTACCGTCTTGGCAGCGATGAGGGTCGCGTTCGCGTCGTCCATTTCTTTCAAGCGGACGACGAGACGCATGGGTTGGACACGGTGGCCAAGGTCGCCAACCGCTTCCGCTTTGAAGACGACGTCGTCTTTGTGGCCGTCCAGTCGGTCCTCGACCCAGAGTCGAGCCTGACCGACGCCGATGCCGAGAGCCTCGCTCAGTCGCTCGGCGTGCGCTTTCCGCTGGCCCACGATCCCGTCCGCGGCAAGAAAGGCTCCGGCTGCGGCACGAAGTTCCGCTTCAGCGCCAAGTCATGGACCGTCGTCATCGACCGCGAGCGGATCGTCAGCTACGCCGGCAGCGGCATGGGACTCGATGAGCTCAGCCGAGCGATCGACCACCTGTTGGTCGAGCCAAGCCGCATGGCCTCCTAAGCAACCGTTTGATGCCTGCGCCGAGCGCTGGCTTCAATCACGTCTCAGCGCTGCCCGACGCTCGATAGATCGCCTCGATCCGCTTGCGGTTTTCGCGCAGGGCCTTGTCGAAGCGCCCAAGCCGCGTGCCCCGCAAGTCGGGGTCCGGATCGGCCAGCTGCTCGATCATGCGCTTGTCGAGCCGCACTTCATGGTCGATCAGCCGCAACATGATCGGCCGAGCGACGATCCAGTCAAAGCCGAAGCGGGCGCGTGGATCGCGCGTGAGGTGCACGAACGTCATCACCCGCGTGCTGTCGCGGTCGATGGGCGTGAAGAACACCGCGAGATGGATCTGATCGGGCCGGGCCGCATCGCTGGCGCGGTCCACCCAGTACTGGTGGTAGTGGATGTGGACCGGTGAGAAGTGCACCGTCCAGTCATCGACGAAGTCGTCGTCGCTGTGGACATTGAAGAGCTTCTCAACGTAGGCGGGGACAGGCTTCTGCGGCCCGCGATTGATGACGCGAACCGTGTCGGCGGTCAGCCGGGTCTCCGTCTCGACCTGCGCCATGGCCTCAGCGCGGTAGCCAAAGAGCGCATGCGTCGTGGGCGTGTGCTCAACCTCGCTGAAGTTGTCGAGGCATGGCTCGAGCGGCGCGTGGATGTCGTGCTGGAGCACTCCGTAGCTGTAGTAGCCATCCCGCCCGATGGTCGGAAACACAGCGTCTGAGCCCTTCTCGCGCACCCAGATTGCGCCGTGTCGGTCGACCGCTTCGTAGGCCACCGCGCAGAGCTTCAGCTGCGGCGTGGCCGGACTCTGTCCCTCGCCGTCGAGCGCGTAGCGAAACCCGTGGTACGGGCACACGATGGCTTCCCCGTCGACCCAGCCCTCACTCAGCCGCATCCGTCGGTGCGGACACTCGTCGCGCAGCGCTCCGACCCCGCCGGACGCTGTCCGGTAGACGACCAAGTCGGTGTCGCAGACGGTGACCGCACGCGGCTTCTTGCCGAGTCGACGGCTTAGTGAGACGGGGTGCCAGTGGCGCAGCTCGCTCATCGGGGGCCGATTCGCGGAATTCGGCGCTCGGTCTTATCGGCGATGGCGTCGGCAACCCGCTCGGCTTCGATGGCGCCTTCACGCAGTGCGCCCGTCCACGGGTTGCGGAAGCCGACGAAGAAGAGCCCAGGCAGGATCGTCTCTCGCCCGTGAGCCGTGGGATAGCCGCGGGCATCGGTCAGCTCGTCGCTGAACTCCACAAAGCGGTTGAGCGCCGCCTCGTAGCCTGTGGCCAAGACGATCGCGTCCATGTGCAGGTGGGTGCCGCCCTTGAGCGTCACCCCTGTCTCTGTCAGGGCTGCGATATCCCCAACGACCCCGATCTTGCCCTGCTTGATGAGGTCGATGGTGCCAATGTCGATGAGCGGGATCCGACCTCGCTCTTCGATGTACTGAAGCGGGCCGACCTTGGGTCGGACGATGCCAAAGCGGCTGAGGTCACCGACCAGGCGCTTGGAGACCGGCAAGGTCATCCGGTCGATGGTCTTGGCCGGCAGCTTGGAGAGTCGGACGGTGATCTCCTGAGCAGGGATCCCGAAGATGTCCCGCGGGACGACGTGCAGCGGGCCGCGAATGCACATGGTGGCAGCTGCACCGTGCTCGCACAGATCGACGGCGATCTCGGCGCCGGAGTTGCCCGCGCCAACCACCAGGACACGCTTGCCCCGATACGCCGCGCCGGTCTTGTACTCACTGGAGTGCACGATCGAGCCTGCGAACGACTCGCTCCCTGGCCAAGTCGGTCGCTTCGGGACTGCGTTGTAGCCGCTGGCGACCACCACGTAGCGCGCCTCGATCTCTCCAGGCTCGGCTGCCGCGTCGCCGGCGGCGGCGGCGGCGTAGCGAACCTGCCAGCGGCCCTGCTGCAGCGAGACCTTGTCGACCCTGGCACCAAAGGTGGGGCGGATGTCGAAGCGGGACGCGTAGGCCTCGAGGTAGTCGACCACCTGCTGCCGCGAGGGATAGGTCGGATAGGCCTCAGGCATCGGCATCCGGGGCAGCGCCGACATTTTCTTGCCGGTGTGGAGGTGCAACCGCTCATAGTGGTTGCGCCACGACGACCCGACGGCGTCGCTCGCCTCGAGCACCTCGAAGCTCAAGCCGCGTGCGCGCAGGCTGCCGGCGACAGCTAGGCCACTGGGTCCAGCGCCGATGATGACGGTCTCAACCGCACGCGGACTCACGCGTCGGGCTTGCGGCCGATGACCACCTTCGAGACAAACGCCGGCCGGGCATCCACCAGCTCGAAGCCACAGTCGACGAGGGCCTCCTCGAGCGTGTCGCGCAGGTAACCCTTGTAGTAGGGCTCGTGATAGAAGACGGGGAACGCGTCGAGGAAGTCTTTGATATCACTGGACTCGTGATGCTGAGCTGACGCGCAGATCGCGAAGGTCCCGCCCGGCTTGAGCACCCGCAGCGCGTCACGCATGACGTTGCGACGCGCATCCTTGGGCAGCTCATGGAAGAGAAAGATCGCGGTGACGGCGTCGAACGAGGCGTCCGCAAGCGGCATCGACTCGGCGTTGCCGTGGACCAAGGTGGCGCTTGACCCCAGCTGGTCGCGCGCGTGGGCGAGGTAGCTCGGCGAGAGCTCGAGGCCTGTCAGCCGAGCGGTCGGGAACGCCTGATGGAGCTGAGACAGGAACCGGCCGGTGCCACACGCGATGTCGAGGATCGTCGGCTCGGAGACCGCGTCGCGACGGAAGGCCGAGGCGAGGTCAGGCACCAGCATGCGGCGCATCGTGTCGGCGGTGCCGGCGAAGAGCATCTCAACGCTCGGGTCGTACATGCGGGCGGAGTGCTCGGAGAACCAGCCGTCGGTTTGCCAGTGGAACGTGCGCCGGTAGTACTTCGGGTAGTCGCCGTCGTTGGCGGCTTCGGGGAGCTCGGCAAAGCCCTGACGCTTAGCGCGTCGAAGGACCTTGGGGATCTCAAGCAGGCCGCGTGGGGCGACGCGGAGGAACTGACGGATCTGATCGGGGAAGAGCAAGTCGGCCGGGTAGTGACCCGCAGCGACGTTGACGAGATCTTGCTCGAGCAGATCCTTGAACCGACGCTGAGACGCGATCTGCTGGTCACGAGGCGGCGCGGGGTACTTGGGCTGAAGCAGCTTGTGAAACGCTCGCATGAAGAGCGCCGATCCTAGCGCGATGCTCGCGCGCTCGACGCGATAGCGCGCTGCGCGGCCGAAGCTGAGGGGTTGGGCTGCCGTTGCCACAGACATGAGGTCTCCTTCGTCTCGGTCGGGCGCAGTATGCGGCGGACGTCGACCCGCGCACAAGCGCGGAGCAAGGCGCGCGCTCTACCTGGGCGAAAACCCACGTGCGAATCGCGATCTTCGAAAGAACACTTGCTATTGATAATCATTATCAATATCAATCTCGCGAATCGCACCACACGCTGAGGACGTTTTCATGCGCAACACACCCTACGCACTCGCAACTGGCCTTGTTCTTTGTCTCGCTACCGCGGCGGGCTGCGACAGCGACGACGACGGTGGAACACAGCCACTCGACACGCCGACAACCTACGCGTTCGACAGCACGTTCACGGACGGCTCGAGCGTGTCCTACAGCGGCCAGACCATGCGTCAAGTCCTTGTCAACGACCTCAAGGCGGAGCTCGGTGCCATCAGCGGCCAGATCGACGACCAGAGCTACGCGCCCGACACCGAGGGTCAGGTTGTCGCGAGACTCGACTTCTTCTTCCGATTCGACAGCGACGCCAACGGCGAGGAGTCGATTCGCTTCTTTTCGGCATCGCCCGCCCAGATGACCTATGCCGAGGTCTCGACCGGCAAGGACCTTGTCGGCAAGCTCGCTGGCAACGATGACGTCACCGACCACAAGGACTGGGACGGTGGCGACTTCTCCGGTTGGAGCGACACGGCCCTGACGACACATGGCGGCTCACTCGACTCGCCGGAGCAGTTCGTGCTGGCACTCTTCGAGACGCTCGAGGCTCAGGCCCTCGACCGCGTCAACGGCAACATCCCGACCTCGCCAGAGGGCACACCGCTGCCCGCGCATGTGACGCCGGAAGGCTGGGACATCCAGCAGCTCGCCCAGAAGTTCATCGAGATGGGTGTCGGCTACAGCCAGGGCACCGATGACTACCTCGACGACGACGTCGACGGGAAGGGACTCCTCGCGTCCAACGCACAGGACGGCGACAACGCCTACTCGGCGCTGCAGCACGCCTGGGACGAGGGTTTTGGCTACTACGGGGCATCCCGTGACTTCGGCACCCGGGCCAAGAGCGACGTCGCCGCTGACGCCGCCTTCGACAGCAACGGCGACGGCGCCATCGACTTCAAGAGCGAGTACACCTTCCAACCCGCCCTCAACACGGCCAAGCGCGATCTCGGGGCGAACGTCGCGACCGACTACGTGGCGATGGCGTTCAACGGCTTCCTCGAAGGTCGGGCGATCATCGCCGCCGCTGGTGACACGCTGACCGACGACGAGCTGACGCGACTGAAGAGCGCGCGCGACCGCGTCGTGACCGCATGGGGCGCCACCTACGGAATGACGATCGTCCACTACATCAATGAGGTGCTCATCGACATGAACGCGATCGGCACCGACGCCTACAGCTTCACCGACCACGCCAAGCACTGGAGCGAGCTCAAGGGCTTTGCTCTCGGGCTACAGTTCGACCCGCGCTCGGCCATGCGAGACCACTTCGGACACCTCCACGGACTCATTGGCGATCGCCCGGCGCTCTCAAGCGATACGACGGAAGCACTCGCAGCGTACCGTGCCAAGCTGATAGAAGCGCGCACGCTGCTCGGCGCCCAGTACGGCTTCGACACGGCGAACCTTGGCGATGCGGACGGAGAGAACGGATGGTGAAGACAGCGACACTGACGATGGCAGCAACGTGCGCCGCTCTGCTCGGCGCGTGTGGATCGGACTCACAGCCTGCACCCGCAGAGAGCGCCAACGCGGACGCTCACCGGATGCTGCTTGCGTCGCTCAGCGACAAGGTCTTCATCCCGAAGCTGCAGGTGGCCTCGGCGGAAGCCGGAAAGCTGCAGGTCGCAACCTCGGCTTGGCTGCTCGATGTCGCCAGCGACGATGCGCGTGACGCGGCCCGCAACCAGTGGGCAAACACGATGCGAGCCTGGCAGGAAGTGGAGCTCCTCCAGATCGGACCCGCTGGTGGGATGGGCACGGTGGCGGGCGGCCAAGACCTGCGCGACCGGATCTACTCCTGGCCGCTGACCAACCGCTGCCGTGTCGACCAAGAGACCCTCGAGGACGCATGGCAGAACCCCGCGAGCCTCGAGATGGAGGCTGCCAACGTCGTGGGCTTGGACGCACTCGAGTACCTGCTCTTCTTCGAGGGCGAGGGCAACGACTGCTCCGAGCTATCGGCCATCAACACCGACGGAAGCTGGGACGCGCTGACGCCCGCCGAGCGCCGTGAGCGGAAGGCTGGCTATGCCGACGCGCTCGCAGCCAAGCTAGCGATCGACGTCAACGCACTGCTCGGCGCCTGGGACCCGCTCGCCGGCAACTTCGCTGCCGAGCTCGCTGGTGCCGGACGCGACAGCGCGACGTACCCCACGGCCCAAGCCGCGCTCAACGCGCTGACCGACGCGCTCTTCTACATCGAGGAAGAGACCAAAGACATGAAGCTCGCCAAGCTCTTGGGCCTCAGCGAAGACTGTCCTGAGCTCAGCTGCCCCGACGCCCTGGAGTCGCCTTTTGCCGAGCACGGGCTGGCCAATGTCGACGCAAACCTCGCGATGTTCGATGCGGTGTTTCACGGTGCCGATGACGGCTTGGGCTTCGACGACCTGCTGACGGACATGGGTGCCGGCGCGCTCGCGAGCGAGATGAGCGCCGCCATCGCCGCCGCCAAGCAGGCGGTTGAGGCTGTGGCTGCCAGCGGCAACAGCTTCACGCAGCTCATCGCGACCAATCCAGACGCGCTCTTGCCCATTCACGACACGCTGCGCGCGCTCGGGCTCTTGCTCAAGACCCAGTTCCTGAGCGTGCTCGACCTTGAGCTGCCCGAGCGGGCCGAAGGCGACAACGATTAGGCGCGGGCTTCCCAGCCGCCTCGGGCAACAGATCTCCGCGCCAGCCGATGGCGCTGGGCTCGCCGTGTTTCGAGTCCTCTTCGGTCTCATGATGACCGTCGGTGCGGTGCGCTTTATCGCCAACGGCTGGATCGAGCGCTTCTTTGAGACGCCCACCCTGTTCTTTCACTACGACGGCTTCGCGTGGGTCGAGGTGTTACCGACGTGGGCGATGCACGGACTCTTCTGGCTAATGGCCATCTTGGGTCTCTGCGTTGCTGCTGGCCTCTTCTACCGGCCCGCCATGATCCTGCTTGGCGTCGCGTTCACCTACGTCGAGCTCATCGACGTCACCAACTACCTCAATCACTACTACCTGGTGACGCTGCTGTGCGTTGTGTGCGCGGTGCTCCCGCTCAACCGGATGTGGTCGCTCGATGCGCGCCGCAGACCCGAGATCGCCCGACAAACCACCCCGGCAGGTGCGTATGGACTGCTGCGCTTTCAGGTCGGCCTGGTCTGGATCTTCGCGGGCGTTGCTAAGCTCACGACCGACTGGCTGATCCACGGCCAACCTCTCGGGATCTGGCTGTCGGCCCGCACGGACGCGTGGCTGATCGGCGGCATGCTCGACCAGCCGTGGGTCGCGCTTGCGTTCAGCTGGGCCGGCATGCTCCACGATCTATTGATCGTCCCGGCCCTGTTGTGGCGACCGACTCGGACGGTCGCATTCGCTGTGATGTTGGCCTTCCACCTGGTCACAGGCTGGCTCTTCCATATCGGCATGTTCCCGGTGATCATGATCATCGGCGCCACGGTCTTTCTGTCTCCAAGCTGGCCGCGCCGCGCCGCAGCTTGGATCGGGCTCCAGCCAGCCTCGCTGCCGCCAGCCAGCACCGTCTCAAGCCGGGTGTCGCGGCCTCTCATGGCGTTGGCCATCGTCTGGTGTACCGCCCAGGTCGCGATCCCGCTGAGGACCTTCGCCCACGACGGCGATGTCGCCTGGCACGAGCGCGGCATGCGCTTTTCGTGGCGCGTGATGGTGCGCGAGAAGAACGGCAGCGTCGACTACCGCGTGCACATCGACGGCCGCGAGCGACCGCTCGTCGTCTCGCCGCGCCGCTACCTCACCGCGCATCAAGCACGAGAGATGAGCGGGCAGCCCGATCTGATCGCTCAGCTCGCACACCACATTGCCGCCGACTACCGCAGCCGCGGCGTCGAGGTTCGCGCAGTGTACGTTGACGCCCTTGCCTCGCTGAACGGACGGCCCCCGGCCCCGCTCATCGACCCGGCGTTCAACCTCATCGCCATTGACGACGTTGTGGAACGAGCGGCATGGATACGCCCCGCGCCGACCACCGACCCGATCCACCTGCGCCCCGTCCGCTGGGCGCAACCTACGAGGTAGCCGTGCACAAGATCTTGCTCAGTCTCATCGTCGCCGTGTCGGCCCCAAGCGTGCTGGCCCAGGCGCCCGCGCCCGCCGACGGAGCCGTGCCGGCGCCTGCCGAGCCCGACGTCGACGACACGCCCGACGACGACGATGACGACGACTACGAGATCCCCGAGGTCATCGTCCCCTGGCAGCTCGGCGACATCTTCAAGATGGGCGGCTCCGCGCATCAGATCACGCCCGAAGAGCTGGAAGCGGCCCGCGACACCGATCCCGGCAGCGTCGTCCAGGACCTCCCAGGCGTCTACGTCCGTCACGAGGACGGCTACGGCCTACGCCCCAACATCGGGCTGCGCGGCGCCAACTCCGACCGCAGCAAGAAGGTCACCCTGACCGAAGACGGCGTGCTCTTCGCGCCGGCACCCTACTCCGCACCGGCGGCCTACTACTTCCCGATGATGCAGCGCGTGACCGGTATCGAAGTCCTCAAGGGACCCGCCGCCATTCGGTTCGGGCCGCAAACCATCGGCGGCGCGATCAACTTCCTCAGCCGTGACCTCCCTTGGACCGGCAACGCAGGCGCGCTGGACCTGTCCTACGGCATGTTCAACACCCTCAAAGGCCACGCCCACTATGGCCAGACCTTCGACTGGGGTGGCTTCGCCATCGAGGGCGCACACATCAGCAGCGACGGCTTCAAGGACCTGGACGGCGGCGAGGCCGGCGACACCGGCTTTAACAAGCAAGAGATCGCCGCCAAGCTCCGCTACCAGACCGACCCCGACGGCGACATCTACCAGCGCGCCGAGGTGAAGCTGGTCTACTCGCGCGAGCTCTCGTTCGAGACCTACCTCGGCCTGACCGACGCAGACTTTGCTGCGAGCCCCAACCGCCGCTACGCCGCGTCTCGGCTAGGCCGCATGGAGCTTGAGCGCGTGGGTACAACGTTCAGCTACCTGCTCAACAACGGCGACGGCCTCTCGCTGACCGCTCAGGCGTACGTCAACGCCATCGAGCGCTCTTGGCGCAAGCTTGACGCGTTCGTCGATGGTCCGAGCCTGTCGGAGATCCTCGCGTCCCCTGACGGCGGCGTCCGCCGCGTGTTCTACGACGTGCTCACCGGCTCACAGGACTCGGCGAGCGACGCCGAGAGCCTCGTCGTCGGCACCAACAAGCGCAACTTCGTCTCCGCAGGTCTGCAAGCCGAGTCGACCCTCGAGATTCCGCTCAGCGAGACGATCGACACCGAGCTCGTCTTGGGCGCGCGCCTTCACTACGACCAGATCCGTCGCGATCACACGGCGCGCAACTACGCCATGCGTGGCGGCCTGCTCGTGGACCCGTCCAGCGTCTACCAGACCAGCGACAACACGGGTGAGTCGCTGGCGGTCGCCGCCTGGCTCCAGTGGGCGTTCAAGCTCGGCAGCCTCACCCTGCGCCCCGGCGCCCGCTTTGAGCACATCGACAACAGCTTCACCCGTCGCGCCAACAGCGGCACTGCCGCCGCCGAGCAGCTCGACGGTGACCAGACGGTGATCCTCGGCGGCCTCGCCGTGCACTGGGCGCTGAGCCAGGAAGTGGCCGTCATTGCCGGCGCCCACCAAGGCTTCAGCCCGGTCTCGCCAGGCCAGCCCGACAGCGTCGAGCCCGAAAAGAGCCTCAACGCCGAGGCAGGCGTCCGCCTCGCCCTGCCGGCAAGCAACCTTCAGGCCGAGGCCATTGGCTTCGTCAACGTCTACGACAACCTCAGCGGCGAGTGCACGTTCTCCGCGGGCTGCGCCCCCGACCAGCTCGACCAGCAGTTCAACGCCGGCGAGGCCCTGGTTGGCGGCGTCGAGTTCGCCCTGTATTGGGCACCCGAGGTCTTGTGCGGCGGCGGACGGCTGCCGATCAAGCTCGGCTACACCTTCACCCACGCCGAGTTCTCCAGCGCATTCAACAGCGACAACCCACAGTGGGGCGCGGTCGAAGCGGGCGACCTACTGCCCTACGTCCCGCAGCACCAGCTGAGCCTCGACGTCGGCGTCGACCACCGTCTCTTCGGCGCCAACGTCTCACTCGCCTACGTCTCGGAGATGCGCGAGTCGGCCAGCGCCGGCGACCCCGCACCGGGAGAGGCCACCGACCCGAGCATCTACCTCGACGTGACCGGCAGCTTCAACGTCACCGAGTGGCTCACAGTCTACGCCCGCGCCGAGAACCTGCTCTTCGAAGAGACCATCGTCAGCCGCCGACCCTTTGGCGCTCGGCCCGGCAAGCCCTTCGGCGTCTCAGGCGGCCTCAAGCTCAAGCTGTAGCGTTCATCCCGCGCTCTTTCTGACTGCGGCTTCCACAAAGCCCTCGCTCGTAGCGTCAACGCGTGGTTTTCAGTGCGTTGTTCACGGCTTGAAGAACTGAACCACCGCAATCTTGCCGTCTCGCTCGGTGTAGCGCACGAGGACCTCGCCGCCTTCGGGCGTGCCGTCCGGCGCGATCCGCGACCAGTGCTCGTGCTCGACGAGGTGCGGCAAGGTGACGACCCGGCCAGTGATGTGGCCGTGAATCTCGCTGCGGGTCTCGAAGAGCTTGCCGTAGCGCGGCCGGAACTCCGCCATGCCGCGCATCGTGGGTGCGCCGTTTTCATCGAGCACGACCACGTCATCGGCGTAGCAGTCGCAAAACGCGTCGATGTCGGCGCGGTTGTAGGCACGTAGCTGCCGCTCGGCGAGCTCGATGACGCTCTCGTGGCGTGCGTCCGCGTCCGCAGGGCCGCCGATTGGCCGCCGCATGAGCAGCTCGTCGTAGGAGACGCCGTCGACGCGCACGGCGTCCACTTCGCGCCCGTACACTTCGAAGCCAAGCGAGGCGTAGAGGCTCTGCGCAGGTGTCTGCCCTTCGATGACGCCAAGGCAGACCGTCGTCAGCCCGTCACAGCCTCCGGCGTGCTCGAGCAGCGTGTCCATCAGCGCCCTTCCGACCCCTTGTCCGCGGCCGGCGGCGTCGACGTACGCGCCCCAGACCTCGCCCTTATGGGCAATCTTGGGCCGCGTCTGGCGCAGGAAGCCCACCATGCCGACCGCAACGCCCTCGCGCCAAGCGCCAACGACAAAGCGCTCGGGCCGCCCCGCCAGCATCGCGTGCCAGTGCTCGTCAGGTCGCGCACGCTCGGACGCCACGTCGATCAAGAACGCGACGGGCTCGGCTACGATCGCCGCCAGCCGGAGCGCCTTTAGCGACGCCATGTCGGCCTGCTCCGCCACTCGTACTTCCAGTCCCATGCGCTCCGCTCCTGCCGTCGACCCAGTGTAGGCTGATCGTCGCGCCTGGCGATACGTCTCGCAGGTCGATCAGCAGCTCCAAGCCGGCGCTGCGCTGCACCGGCAGGTCATCGGTGGACGCACCCTGACGCGCCTGAGCGCCAAACCCCTCGAGGCTCGCAAACCCCACAAAGCGCACTCGCAGCGACGTCGGAAAGGCTGCGCCGCTCTGCACTTGCAGGTGCGCCTCGTCGATGCCGAAGCGATGCTCGACGCGCAGCTCTGACGCGCCGACGAGCGTCACGTCGTCACGAAACGCGCCGCGGTGCTCTGATGGCGACACCAAGAGCGTCGCCGGCGCCTCGGCGGGCTGCGCCGCGGGCGCCGAGCAGCCCGACAGCACCACCCACACGAGCGCGGTCGTGATGAAGCCGCGGCGGCGTCTTGTTGACGAGCAGCACTGGCGTTTTCGCGTCGACACGGGCATCCCTCACCGTCTCCGATTCGCCCCTCGGGGTCCACCCCAACGTCGCCCCCACTGCCCTGGTCGCGAGGGTTGCGGGTGACTGTCACAGCACAGGACGAACAAGGACACGCACATGGCGCTCGACCGCAATGAAGACTACGTGCTGATCGACACGGTCGATGTCCCGGAGGGCATCGGCTTCAAGATGACGCAGGGTCTCATGGTGGGGACGAAGAAGAAGCTCTTCGTGATGCCGATCAAGACGTTTGGAAGCTACCTGGTGGTCTCGACGACGTCGCGATTCAAGCTCGATGGTCAGAGTCCGCGCAAGGCCATCAAGGGCCTGCTTAACGCGCTCGACATCACCGTCGACAAGCTCGAGACGACCCTCACGAACGCGCTCTCCGACTCGAAGACGCCCCGCGTGTTTGCGATCGACAGCCTCGAGCGCTTCCGCATCGGCAAGAGCTTCATGAAGATGACGCTGGTGCAGCCCAAGGGCGGCAAGCTCGTCAAGATCAACGTGCGCGGCAAGCAAGCGAAGCAGGAACTGGCGTCGTTCTACGGCCAGTAGTCGTCGCGAGCCGCGCATCGGTCTCGACAAGCGACGAGCGGTAGACGATCGTCGTCATCATGACGATGAGAGCTTACGAACTCCAAGGCGCCTTCGGGCTCGACAACCTCAAGCTGGTCGACCGGCCCACGCCCGAACCTGGGCCTGGCGAGGTTCGCGTGCGCGTCGAAGCCGTGTCGTTGAACTACCGCGACTTGCTGATGTGCCGCGGACACTACAACCCGCGACAGCCGCTGCCGCTGGTTCCCTGCTCTGATGGGGCTGGGGTGATCGACGCGGTCGGCCCAGGCGTGGACGCGTCCCGCATCGGCGAGCGGGTGGCGGGCTGCTTTGCGCCCAGGTGGCTCGATGGGGAGCCCACGCGCGAGACGATGCGTGCGACCCTCGGCGGTCCGCTCGACGGCACGCTGCGCGAGCAGATGGTCTTGCCGGAGGCGGGCGTGGTCACTGCACCTGCGCACCTCAGCGCGGTCGAAGCATCCACCCTGCCCTGCGCTGCGCTCACCGCTTGGAGTGCACTGGCGACCCTCGCGACCATCCGCGCGGGCGACACCGTCCTCGTGCTGGGGACCGGTGGCGTGTCGATGTTCGCGCTCGACCTCGCGGTTGCGCTCGGCGCGCGCGTGATTGCGACCTCAAGCTCACCAGCCAAGCTCAAGCGCCTGCAAGAGCGCGGCGCCAGCGACGTGATCAACTACCGAGAGGACGCGACGTGGGGCAAGACCGCACGCAAGCTCACGGGGGGCCGCGGTGTTGACCTTGTCGTCGAGGTCGGCGGCGCCGGCACGCTCGAGCAGTCCATGAAAGCCGTCCGTCCCGGCGGCACCATCGCGCTTATCGGCGTGCTCGCCGGCGACGCTGCGCCCATCAACCTGCTGCCCATCCTGATGAGCCAGGTGCGCGTCCAGGGTGTCCTGGTGGGCCACCGGGCGGGCTTTGA
>CALHXW010000344.1 GCA_938040325.1 uncultured bacterium
CAGAGCCGGGCGCGCTGACATCGCGACCTACTACTCCTGGTCTTCCTCGTCCTGGATGTAGGTCTTGGGCTTGAACCACATCGCCACGAAGATGAAGAGCACCGCGGCAATCGCCATGCACGTCGCGAAGAAGATGTAGTAGCCAGTGGCTGACAGCGTCACCGTGTTGGCCGTGATCGTGCACTTTTCAGCCTTGAGCACGTCGTAGGTGAGCGTGACCTTGCCGCCGGGAGGGCTGAGCGCAGACTTGTCGACGCCGTAGGAGATGAGCGCCATGCCAGTCGTGGCGTTGATCTCCATGCGCTTCTCCGCCGGCTCAAGGTTTGCGCCCGTGCACTTGAGGACATAGGTGCGTGGCGTGTCGAGCTTGACCTCGACCGTGCCGCTTGCGCCAAACGTCTGGTCGTCAAAGAACGACATGGTGCAGGCGTCAGCGCCCTTCGCGGACCACGCCAGCGTGACCGCTTCTCCCGGCGCAACCGGGAGCGTCCCGCTGCGAACAACCTTGGGTGCAGAGGCTGCAGCGCCCGTGAAGGCCGTGATCTCGACGCTCTCCGGCTTCGGACCATGGTCGACCGGAACGATCGGCACCGCGACCTCGACGCGCTCGGAGCGCTGCAGGCTCGTGTCACCGGCGGTACACGCGAAGCCGAAGCTTGTGGTCTTGTCCAGCGAGACCTCCTGGCTTCCGGTGACCCGCCCATCGACCGCGACAATCTCGGCGACCTGAGCTTCCTCCTGGATGAAGACGTTGACGGCGGCCGTGAAGATGTTGCCGAGCATGACGCTCATCAAGAAGAGGCCCATGACGAGGGACTTCATCTTCTTTGGCGCCTGGGTGTAGCTGAACTCGAGCGCGGTGATCGAGACGAAGACCTCGGCCAGCGTGATGATGATGTAGCTGACGAGCTGCCAGCCGATGTTGACCTGGATGCCCTCGGCGAGCTGGGTCTCGATCCAGGCAGGAAGCAAGAACGCCGGCACGGTGATGAAGAAGCCGATGCCGATCTTACGCAGCGGCGTCAGCGGGAAGACCTTGTTGATCGCAGGGTAGATGACCCACGCCGTCAGCGGGATGAAGATCATCACCAAGATGGGGTTGATGGCCTGAATCTGACTTGGCAGCCACTCGATCCCCATGAAGTGCAGGTCCATCTTCTGGGCCTGCAGCACCCACGCCGACCCGGTCTGGTCAAAGAGCGCCCAGAACATCGCGATGAAGATGTAGACGACGATGAGCTGCCCCATCGCCTTGAGTCCGGCGCCTGAGAACGTCTCTTTGACGAACTCTTTGCCCTGCGGCTGGATGTGGATGAACTTGTGGCGGCCGAGCCAGAACACGAAGGTCGCCACGCCCATGAGCAGTCCGGGGATACCAAACGCAAGACCCGGACCGTAGTTGGCCAGCAACCACGGTGTCAGCAGCGTCGACAGGAACGAGCCGAAGTTGATCGAGAAGTAGAACCACTGGAACACCTTTTCGAGCAGGTGCTTGTTGGACTTGCCGAACTGGTCGCCGACGTGGGCAGACACGCAGGGCTTGATCCCGCCTGAGCCGATGGCGATGAGGGTCAGACCTAGCGAGAGCCCAAAGCGCGTCTCGAAGATGGCGAGGACTAAGTGCCCGAGGCAGTAGACGATCGACAGTGAGAGGATCGTCTTGTACTTGCCGAAGAAGGCGTCGGCGATGATGGCGCCGAAGATCGGGAAGAAGTAAACGGCACTGTTGAAGAAGTGGTACCAGGACTTGGCCTCAGCCTCGCCCATCACGTCGTAGTTGCCGCCTGACGTCATCAGGTACTGGGTCATGAAGACGACAAGGATGGCCTTCATACCGTAGTAGCTGAAGCGCTCGGCCGCCTCGTTGCCGATGATGTACGGGATGCCGCCGGGCATCTTATCGGTCGCCTGGGGCGCTGTGCGGTAGTCGGCCATCGTGTGTTCCCTCCTGAGCCGAGCGACCATAGGGGGCAAGCGACAAGGTTGCCAAGCCGAAACGCGTGGTTTGCTGGTCAGGACCCTTTTCGGCCCGCGCTCGGTCGATCTCGGGCACTGGCCGCGCTATGCTCGCCCCTGGCGCGAGGGGAACGCGCGCCGGGGAGTGAAGACGATGAGGGCACTGCGAGTATTGGCGATTGCTGGGCTGACGTTGGGCGTTGCCGCCTGTCACGACGCAGGCGACAACGGCGTCGGCGCGACCACCGACGGAACTGTGGTGGACACGAACCCGCTGCCGGACACCTTCGTCAACACCGACGACACCGCTCCCGACACGGACGGGCCTGCGGTCGACACGACACCCGCCCCAGACACCGACGTCGCCGACACCGGCCCGACGATTGCCGACACCAACACCGGCATCTGCAACGGCTTCGGCTGTCCGTGTACCGACAACAGCGACTGCCTCGACGAGCTCTGTGTCGACGGAATCGACGGCAAGATCTGCACCGACCTGTGCGAGACGAACTGCGAGGACCCAGACTTTTCCTGCGTGCCCATCGGGACGGGCGGCGACCCCATCTCGGCGTGCATTCCGAACCACCCGAACCTCTGCAAGCCCTGCAACGACGACGCGGAGTGCGCCAACCCGCTCAACAGCGGTGCCCTCGCGCTGTGCCGCCCGGCGAGCGACCCAGATGAAGGCAGCTTCTGCACCTCATCATGCGACGACAGCGTGCCCTGCCCCGACGGCTTTAGCTGTGAGGACGTCCTGCTCGACACCGGCGGCAGCGTGAAGCAGTGTATTGCCGACGCGCCTGTCTGCGCCTGCCGAGCGTCCTGGGCCGACCAGAACCTCGACACGGACTGCCGCGTCACCAACGAGTTCGGCGCCTGCTCGGGCTCGCGCGCCTGCAGCGTCGAGGGCCTGACGGCCTGCATGGCACCAACGCCCGAGGCCGAAGTCTGCGACGGCGTCGACAACAACTGCAGCGGCGTGGTCGATGATGTGGCCGCAGAGGGCACTGCCACGTGCTGGGTCGAGAACAGCTTTGGTTCGTGCCCTGGGGTGCCGTCATGCAGCGGCGGAAGCGAGGTCTGCCAAGGCCAGCAGCCGGGACCGGAGAGCTGCAACGGTCTTGACGATGACTGCGACGGCGAGCTCGACGAAGACACGTGCAGCGACGGTCTCCAGTGCACGACCGACACATGCTTGGGCGCCGACAACTGCGAGCACACCGTCGACGACGGCTTCTGCGTCATCGACGGCATCTGCTACGCCGCCAACGCGCCGAACCCGACGTTCCCGTGCCAGCGCTGCATTCCCGCCCAGTCCAACAACAGCTGGACCGGCGGTGGCGCCGGCGACGAGTGCTTCATCGACAGCGCCTGCGTGCCAAACTTGGCGCCCCACCCGACCAACCCGTGCCTCATCTGCGATTCCGCTCAGAACACGTCCACGTGGACGGCGCTCGGGCAGGACACGAGCTGCGACGATGGCAACGCCTGCAGCTTCGGCGACAGCTGCCAGAGCGGCAACTGCCTGGGCACGCTCTACAGCTGCGATGACAGCGACGCGTGCACCGACGACGTGTGCCTTGGCGATGGCACGTGCGCAAACCCACCCGTGCCCGACGCGGTCGAGATCTGCGACGACGGCATCGACAACGACTGCGACGGCGTCACCGACGAAGGTGAGCTGGAGAAGTGCGGCGACGGTGTCGACAACGACTGCGACGGCAGCGTCGACGAGTCTGGCGATACGTGGGGCCAGTACTTCTTCGCGCGCTCGTGGAACACCGACGCCGGAGACCGGACCGTGGCCATCTACCGCAGCAACGACGACGGTAGCTTCCAGTCACGGCTTGACCTCGACTGGGCCGACGACCGCGGCTACTCGATCGTGGGCGTTGGTGACGTCGACGGCGACCGCTTCCTCGATCTGGTCGTGTCGACCATCATCCCTGGCAACAAGCCAGCCTGTGACGCGGATGCCGACTGCGGGGCGGGTGCCGTGTGTCGCAGCGGATTCTGCGCGGCGACCTGCAACGCTAGCGCCGCCAACCCCGAAGCCAACTGCGGTCCGAACGAGCGCTGCTTGGATGGCCAAGAGACCAGCAACAGCGACACCGCCTATTGCGACTCGCCAAAGCAAATCTACCTGGCGCGCGAGCGCTGCCCGGACGGCCAGACCGAGATCTTGCCGCTGGTGCAGATTGGCGCTGCCGAGCGTATCGGCCCCTTCATCGATGCCGACAACAACGGCCACTTGGACTTTGTTGTGATCGAGCCCTGGCAGGACGACGGCGGCTACACGCTGCTCAACAACGGCGACTTCACAATGACCGCGGTGCAAGACTCGATCGACTTCACCCCGTTCACGGCGGCGTGCGGCTGGATCTACCGTGTCTCTCAGACGTCCAAAGACCTCAACGGCGACGGCGTCATCGACATCATCGGCTCCTGCAACCCCAGCGGCGGTTCGTCACCGGCGACCTTCTGGTGGTGGGAGGGCATCGGTGATGGGACGTTCCACACCGCCGAGCTGCTTGCATCGCAGCCGATCACCCCAGTGAATCTGGTGACCGCCAACGACTTCGACGGCGACGGAGACATCGACATCGTCGCTGGCCTCGACGATGACGGCCAACCGGGAGCCGCGTCGATCTTGCTCAACCGGTCGTTTTCTGACCCGGCCGACGCCAACGGCTGGGTGGCCGGCTACGAAGTCTTCGACGTCGCCCCCGCCTACAATAGCGGCGGCGAGCGTCCGGGGTTCGGCAACGGAACAAGCTTCGACTTCGACCGCAACGGCCTGCCCGACGTGCTCGCTGGCTACGTGCCGGACGACGTCTGCACGAGCGCGTGGACGTGTGGCATCACGCGCTTGGCGCTGGTTCGCAACGTCACCGATGACCCGTGCGGGGCAGGCAGCGTGTGCGACGACGCGTCCAACACGTGCACGGCATGCACGCCCAGCTGTGCAGGGAAAGCCTGCGGCGACGATGGATGCGGCGGGAGCTGCGGCGAGTGCCCGCTTGGCGAGGTCTGCGACGGAGCCAGCCAGTGTGTCGCGCGGCTCGACTGCGTGCCGTCATGCACGACCAGCGACCAGTGCGGCGACAACGGCTGCGGCGGCGTCTGCGGCTACTGCGGCTTTGGCGAGACCTGCGACCTAGCGACCAACCTATGCGTGACGGGTTGCGTGCCCAGCTGTGCTGGTAAGCAGTGCGGCAGCGACGGCTGCGGCGGTGTCTGTGCGGTCTTTGGCACGCCCGAAGAGATCGACACGGAGGCGGGCCAGTCGACGTTTGCGGCTGCGCCAACCAACGTTCCGCCCACGGCCCCTGAGATCGCGGTGCTGCCAGCGAATGCCACGGTCGCCAGCGACCTGTTCTGCGTCGTGACGACACCCTCGTTCGACCTCGACATCACCCGACTGGAGTACCGCTGGTACAAGAACGGTCAGTTCGCCAATCAGGTCGGCAACGTCCCTGTGGTCACCGCTGACAAGACCAACAACGGCGAGCAGTGGGAGTGCCGAGTCCGGGCGACCGACGGCACCGAGTGGTCACCCTTCGCGACGCCCGCGAGCGTGTTCGTTCTCAACTAGAACCAGCGAACCGACGCTGCTGGCGAGTGCATCGCGGAAGTCGCAGCCGGAAGGAGCGCTTGGGCCCGCGTCGAGCGACGATTCGCCGTCTTCACGCCGTCTCATGAAGGATGCGGGCTTGATGGCCTCGCCAGCTGATTGAGCTGCACCGACGAGTCAGCGCTGTGGCGCCGGAACAACGAGCTGAGCGATGCTGGCGAAGACGATGACGCAGGCGCAGCCGACGACGTTGAACCAGAGGTAGGCAAGATCGGTTCCAAAGAAGAGCCCAAGGACGACCGCTTGGGCGCACAACGCGCCGGCGAAGACGGCCGTGCCGCCAACGCGCTTGATGAAGAAGGCGACGAGGAAGATGCCGAGCACCGTGCCATAGAAGAGCGAGCCGAGGATGTTGACGGCCTCGATGAGGTTGTCGAGCACCGACGCAAAGCTCGCAAACCCGATGGCGACCAGCCCCCACATGATGGTGAAGCCCTTGGTTGCCACCACCAACTGACGGTCGGTGGGCGTGCCGCGGCCTAAGCGCTTGTAGAAGTCGACCACCGTGGTGGTTCCTAGGGCGTTGAGTTCGCTCGCGGTCGAGCTCATCGCTGCCGAGAGGATGACGGCCATGAGCAGACCGATGAGGCCTATCGGCAGGTGCCCAACGACGAAGCTGATGAAGATGTAGTCGGAGTCTTTGGTCTCGCGCTCGTTCTTTCCGAGCGCGAGCTGCATCACGCGCTTCGCGTCGCCGCGGATGGCCTCAAGCTTGGCTTCGCTCGCCTTGAGCGCGGCGCTAGCAGCCTCGACGGCCGGTTCATCACCCTCAGCACGGGCGGTGAGCAGCGCCTGGATGTGCTGCTGCTTGTCGACGAACGCCACTCCGAAGTCGTCCTCGAGCGCACGGTAGTCGTCGGCGTGTGCCGTCTCATAGACAGCCGCAACGTACGCCTGGTTGAAGTGCACTGGCGGCGCCGAGAACTGGTAGAAGACGAAGACCATCACGCCAACGAACAGAATCAGCAGCTGCATCGGAATCTTGAGGATGCCGTTGAAGAGCAGCCCGAGACGGCTCTCGGTCACCGAGCGTCCGCCAAGGTAGCGCTGGACCTGACTCTGGTCGGTGCCGAAGTACGAGAGCGCGAGGAAGAAGCCGCCCAGCAGGCCTGACCAGAGGGTGTAGCGGTTGCCAAGATCAAACGTGGGATCGATGATCTCCATGCGCCCCAGCGAGCCCGCAACCGCCAGCGCATCGTCGAGGCTGACGGCGTCAGGCAAGCGCATCACCACGACGACGGCGGCAACGATCATGCCGCCCATCATCACGATCATCTGCTGCTTTTGAGTCTGAGTGACGGCGCGCGTGCCGCCGCTGACGGTGTAGACGATCACGATGCCGCCTAGCGCGATGACGAGGGTCTCAAGCTGCCACCCAAAGAGCGTTGAGAGCACGATGGCCGGTGCATAGATCGAGATCCCCACAGCGAGTCCGCGCGAGATGAGAAAGAGGCTTGCGCCCAAGAGCCGCGTCTTGAGGTCAAAGCGGCCCTCCAGGTACTCGTAGGCCGTAAAGACGCGCTGGCGGTAGTAGATCGGCACGATGATCGCGCTGATGACGACCATCGCAATCGGCAGGCCCAAGTAGAACTGCACAAAGCCCATGCCGCGCTCGAACGCCACCCCGGGCGTTGACATGAACGTGATGGCGCTCGCCTGGGTCGCCATGATCGACAGCCCGATGGCCGGCCACTTGAGGGTGTTGCCGCCGCGGATGTAGGCGTCGGCCGTCTGCGGGCCGCGGGTCTTCCAGACGCCGTAGGCGACGATCAGACCGATGGTCGACAGCATCACTGCCCAGTCGATACCGCTCATGTGTAAGCCGCTGTCAGCAGCCAGAAGAGCACGATCAGCAGAACCAAGTTGCCGAGCACGACGATGTAGATGTTGCGCCAAGAGCCAAGCAAGGGCGGCGTGTCGTCGAGGTCAGGCCCGGTGTCTGCGCTGGAGGTGTTTGGCTGCTTGTCGGCTTCACTCACTTGCGGCCATCCAACGCAAGCAAGTTCGCCAAGAGCCGGTAGGCCCCAGCAACCCCTGCGGGCAGCTGCCGAAAGAACGACAGGCCCGTGTAGATGAAGACGCCCTTGCCCTCGTGGGCGATCAGCGTGCTGCCTGTCAGCGGCTTTTCGCCGGGGTCATTGGCGGACAAGATTGGGGTGTAGCGCTTGTCCCAGGTCGAGGCGAAGTAGAGCCCACGCTCCTGGACCCAGCCCTGCCAGTCGGCGTCGGTGAGTGCGTTCGGTGAGCGCAGCGCGGGGTGCTTGCGATCGAGGGCACGCATGGTCGCGGTCTCGTCGGTGACGCGGCCGCGTGAGATCGTGAACGACGCCGGTCCCATCGGCCCGACGAGCTTTCGCCAGCGGGTGTTCGTTTGGTACTGGGTAATCACCCTTCCGCCGGCCCGGACGTAGTCCATCAGCAGGTCGTGGGCCAGGAAGAGCTCGCTGTGCACGTTGTAGGCCCTCACCCCGATGATCACCGCGTCGTACGTGCTGAGTGCCTCCGAAGTGGATGCGAGGAGCTCAGCGACCGGCAGCTCATCCACGTCGTAGCCGACCGAGGCGAGGCTGGCAGCAACGCGGTCGCCCGATCCCGGGACGTAAGCGATGCGCGACCCACCCAGCTTCAGATCGACCGGCACGACCTTCAGCCGCGCTGGCGAGAGCACCGTCCGGCGGGGAATGTGTGGGTAGTCGATGGTCGTCGCCTGCCACGCCACCTTGCCGGTCGGGGCGTCGAGCCGGACCACCAGCTCGCCTGGCGAGGCGCCACGCTTGGCGCTCACTGCGAGCTTGATGCGCGCTTGGTCGCCAGCGTTCTTGAGCGTCACCGAGTGCGTGTTGGGCGAGACGGTGACTCCGTTGGGTGCGTCGATGTGGACCGTCGCACGCGCATCTTGAGCCCACCCGTCGATGACCAGCTCGATCGCCTGGCTGGTGCCGCGTCGGTCGGTCGGCACCATCACAACCGACTGCCCGAAGGTCGTCGTCACCGGCGGCGTCACTTGAGCGTCGCGCCGCCGCTGCCCCATCACCGGGTCCACCCAGACGTGCTCGACGGGCAGAGAGACCTCGACTGTCCGACCGGCAATCCGCAGCGTGGCCAGCACGCGAATGGCGGCCGGGTCGTCGGGGTCGCCAATGCGCCGTGGGTCCTTGATGACATAGGCCCCGGGCGTTGGGCGCTCGGCGAGCCAGTGGGGCACCGTCGGATCATGGTCGAGCGGGACCGTCACGTCGGCCTTGAGCGTCGTCGGCTTGCGAGGATGAAGCGCCTTCTTCGGCATGGTGGCTGCTTGCCACGGCCAGGCGAGCGACTCGAGCATGACCTTGTGGTCGCCAGGTGTCCTGGCGAGCGCTTCGACCGTGAGCGACAGCCTGTTGCCAGGCGCAACCGTCGCAGCGTCGGCCTTTGCTTCGATGACGACGCCGGCGGCCGCCACGATCAGCTGATCGAGCGCCTCGGTTTTGACGCGGCGCCAGTGCGCGTCGCCGACCTTGTCGACCGCGGCACGTGCCTTGACCAGCAGCGGCAGGATGCGGTCGGGGTGACGGGGGTCGAAGGCAGCTCGCGCACGGTCGATGAGCGCACCAACGGCCGCACCGCCGGCCACCCGCGCCCAGGAGGTGTCGACCCCGTCGAGCAGGTCGCTCTTGTAGGGCGTGCCCTTGACCGGCACGAAGTACTCGACGACGCCACGCCGCGGTGCCGAACCGAACCCTTGGCTCTTGTGCATGCTGCGGCTAGCGGCCGCGACCTCGTCCCAGCCGTGGCCGACGAGGGCATCATACCCCGCGACATCGTGGGGCAGCCAGCCGGTGGTGTCCGTGTCGGGTCGGATACGCCAGTGGGGCTTGTTCTCGACGACGCGAGTGGCCTGCCAAGTGTCGACGTGGGCGAGCTGCTCGGGAAAGCGCTTCGGGTCGGCGGCGGCCTCAAAGGCCTCGGCTGCGAGGATTGCAGACGCCACATGGTGCCCATGGGTCTTGCCCTTGAGCGGAAAGCGGGTGACGATCACGTCAGGCCGGACACGGCGGATCACGTAGACGAGGTCGCCAAGCGCCTGGTCGCGATCCCAGATGCGCAGGGTCTCCTCAGGCGTCTTGGAGTAGCCGAAGTCACGGGCGCGGGTGAAGAACTGCTCAGCACCATCGATGCGGCGCGCTTCGAGCAGCTCCCGCGTACGAATCAAGCCGAGCAGCTCAGACTGCTCGGCACCGATGAGGTTTTGGCCACCACCGCCGCGTGTGAGTGAGACATACGCCGCGCGCAGGTTCCGCTCGCCGACGAACCACGCAAGCAGGTGAGTGTTCTCGTCGTCGGGGTGGGCCGCCACATACAGCACGCTACCCAGGACGCTGGCACGGTCGAGGGCTTTGGCGATCTGCGGCCCGCTCATCGGGCCCGTGACCGCGATCGGCGCAGGTGTGGGCGGGGCAGAGACCGCTTCGCCGGAGGCTCCGACAGAGAAGGCAGCGGCAAGGGCGGTGACAATCGGCAGTCGAATCATAGGGGCGGGACTACCGGCAACCGCCACGATTGGAAAGGCTGTTGCAATCGACGAACTCGACGGCGGCGGTGAACGAACCCAGGATGCGCCGCGTTGCAGACCTGTCGGGAACGGAAGCGCTCCCCCTGCGACCTTGTTGTGCCAGCGCCCGACTCTCTTCTTCTGCAGGAGCTCGACGTCCCATGACCCGATCGCTGACGTCTGCGTGGCTTAGCGACGAGCCAGCCGCCACCGCGCTGCTGCCTCGAGCGTTCGCGAGCGCATCTCTGCGCGCTCGCTGCGTGGAAGCCGCTGTGAACCGCACGTTCGGCGACACACCCGCACGCATGGACCCTGTCGTGCTCGCTGCGATCCGGGCCCAGAATGCCGCGCTCACACCGTCGAGCTCGCGCGAGCAGCACCTGGCGGCTCTGGCCCAAGGCGGCGCCGCTTGTGTCGTGACAGGACAGCAGGTCGGCCTCTTCTTGGGCCCGCTCTATACCGTGTACAAGGCGGCATCCGCCGTCGCCGTCGCTCGCGCGCTGTCCGCCGAGACCGGTCGGTCGGTGGTGCCGGTATTCTGGCTGCAGAACGAAGACCATGACGTCGACGAGATCGCGCGTGTCGCCGTGCCAGGTGCGCGCCTCCCACACTGGCTGAAGGCCGAGACAGGGCCGGCCGATCCTCGCTGCTCGATCGCCACGCTGGCATGGTCGAACTCGGTCGAAGGTGCCCTCGCTTCGCTCGAGGAAGCCATCGCTGGCCAGCCCTTTGCGGCAGAGACCATTGCGCTCATGCGTGGTGCTTATCGACCATCGGTCGGTCCCTGCGCCAGCTTCCGCCACGTGCTTGCCGAGCTCTTTTCAGCAGACGGGCTCATCATCGTCGACCCAAGCGACCCGGCGCTCGCCCGCAGCGCCGCACCGGTCCACCACCGGGCCGTACAGCGCGCAGACGCGATCGCCAGTGCCCTACAGCAGCGCGCGGCCGAGCTGAGCGCTGCCGACTTCAAGGTCATGGTCCATGTGCGGGAGGGCGCGCCCCTTTCCTTCTACCATCCTGACGGGCCGGCTGGTCCGCGCTACCGACTCGCCCCTCACGACGGCGACTGGGAGCTCGTAGGCGCTGGGACCCGCGTGCCGCGCGCCGTGATCGAGCGCGACGCGGTCGACGCTCCCGAGCGCTTCTCCACCTCCGCACTCTTACGTCCGATCTTGCAGGACGCCTGGCTTCCGACCGCGGCAGTCGTCGGCGGCCCTGGTGAGCTTGCCTACTTCGGTCAGCTCGCGCCTCTCTACAAGGCCTTCGACCTGCCCCAGCCGATAGCGGTGCTGCGAGCCCGCTTCGAGGTGGTCGGTCCCCGTTCGCGACGCCAGCTCGATGCGCTCGGTCTTGAGCCATCCCAGCTCGCGACGTCCCGAGCCGATCTCTTGGCTGCGGTCGGCGGCGCCCGCAGCGACGCCCCCGACGCGCTGGAAGCGCGCCTGACAAGCGCGATCACGTCGATCCTCGGCGCTGCACGGCCAGACATCGAGCAAGTCGGCGGCAACCTACCCAAACACGTCGACAAGACCGAACAAGCGATGACGGACTTTGCCAAGCGGCTCTGTGACCGATACCGACGCGCCCTCGTGGCCCAAGATACGGTACAGGCAGGCCGGCTAGACGCGCTCCTGACCTGGTTTCGCCCCGACGGTGCGCCACAAGAGCGCATCTATGGCCTCCCTGCGATGATGGCGCGCTTTGGCCTGACACGCTTCCTTGAGGCCGTCCGTGGTGCTATCGAGCCCTTCGACCCGTCCCCTCGACAGCTCGACCTGAGCACCCCGGAGGCCTCTTGAGCGATTGCCAAGCGCTCGCATTTGGACCGCACCCAGACGATGTGGAGCTCGGCTGTGGCGGCACCCTTGCGTCCATGGTCGCTCGTGGGCACGACGTTCGAATCGTTGACCTGACTCGCGGCGAGCTCGCCAGCAACGGCACCGTCGCACAACGCAACAAAGAGGCAGCCGCCGCAGCGGCCGTTCTTGGCGTGTCAGCGCGCGAGAACCTCGGCCTTGCCGACGGCGGCCTCGTTGCCGGCGATCAGACCGCGATGTTGGTCATCGCGGACGCCATCCGACGTCACCGACCGGCGGTCGTTCTCGCTCCATGGCGTCAGGCACGCCACCCTGACCATACCGCGGCTTCTGCACTCATTGAGCGCGCTTGCTTCATGGCAGGTCTTTCTCAGCTCAAGACGCCGTCAACGAGCGCCCCCCACCGCCCCGACGTCGTGATGTGGTACCCGCTGCGTATGGCTCCGACACCTAGCTTCGTCGTCGACATCAGCGACGTCGTGGGCACAAAGCGCGCCGCCATCGCCTGCTACGCGAGCCAGACGGTGCGGAGCGACGGAGACGTCGAGACTCTGGTCAACGCCGCCGAGGGACACACCGCGCTGAGCGCGCGCGAGGTCGTCTGGGGCGGGCTCATCGGCACGGCGGCGGGCGAGGCGTTCATCGTTGACCGAACCATCCCCGTGGCCGACCCGGTAGGCCTCTTTGCTGGCGGACCGCAGCCCCTCCTCTTCGACGCGCGGGGCCGAGGCTGACACGCTCCTTAACCATCGGCATTGCCTGCTACCCGACCCTTGGCGGCAGCAGCGTCGTGGCCACGCGTCTCGCCAATGCGCTGGCGAGACGCGGCCACCGTGTGCACGTGATCTGCCATGCCCTGCCGCAGCAGCTTGAGAGCCACGACAACATCGCGTTCCACCAGGTTGCGGCCCGCGACTACCCCGCGTTCGCCCACGTGCCCTACGCTCTGGCGCTGACCTCGGCGATGGTCCATGTCGCCAAGACCCACGCTCTCGACATCTTGCACACCCACTACGCGATTCCCCACGCCGTCAGCGCCTACCTCGCGTGCGATGTGCTCGGCAGCGACGCCCCGAGGCTCGTGACCACCGTTCACGGGACGGACGTGACCTTGGTCGGCTCGGACCCGACCTACCTGCCGGTCACGCGCCACGCGATCGGCAAGAGCGCCGCCGTCACGGCGCCATCTCGGTTCCTGCGCGACGAGACCCGGCGGCTCTTCGACTTGCCTGAGCAGCCGATCGAGGTCCTGCCAAACTTTGTCGACAGCAATCGCTTTCGCCCGCGGGCTCAGCAGGACGCGGCACCTCGTGTCCTCGACGCTGTCTTCGACACGTCTGCGAGCACGCGCGACCCACTCACCATCATCCACGTCTCAAACTTTCGACCGCTCAAGCGTATCGGGGATGTCCTTAAGGCATTCGCCTTGGTCCGCTCGAGCACGCCCGTTCGGTTGCTGATGGTCGGTGACGGTCCGGACCGTGCCTCGGCCGAGGCCCTTGCCGGCGCACTTGGCATCGTCGACCGCGTGCGCTTTGTGGGGGCCCGTCGCGACGTGGCGCCCTTGCTGGCGGCTTCCGATATCTTCGTGTTGCCGTCAGAGACCGAGAGCTTTGGCCTTGCAGCGCTCGAGGCGATGAGCTCCGGGCTGCCAGTGGTCGCGAGCCGGGTCGGCGGGCTACCAGAGGTCGTCGAAGACGGCGTCTGCGGACGACTCGTGCCTGTGGGCGACGTTGACGCTATCGCCGCGTCACTGACTGCGCTCGTCGAGGATTCCCCTCGACGTCGTCGAATGGGACAGTCTGGGCGCGAGCGAGCGGTCACGTCATTTGCCCTCACGCCTGCCGTCGAGCGCTACGAGAGCCTCTATCGAATGCTGCTGGATCGTGCCAAGCCACACCCCGCGTAGACAGAGCCACATCCGTTATCTATCAACCCCGAGTCACTCACTAGGAGACACCATGCTGAACTTCCGCCTCTTTGCTAGCGTCGCCCTTGCGGCCTCATTCGCCCTGCCCATCCAAGCGGCCGAGCTTGTCCTGCCAGCTCCAAGTCCCAAGGCCTCGGTGATGCAGCGTGTCGGCACGACCGACATCACCGTGACCTACTCGAGCCCCGGCGTGAAGGGTCGTAAGGTGTTCGGCGACCTCGTCAAGCTAGGCAAGCTGTGGCGAACCGGCGCAAACGCGGCAACGACCATCGAGTTCTCGACCCCCGTCAAGGTAGGCGGGACGCCGGTTCCGGCCGGCAAGTACAGCATCTTCAGCACGCCCGGCAAAGGCAAGAGCGCCTGGCAGATCCACATCAACAGCGTGTGGAAGCAAGGCGGCACACGCAACTACGACGCCAAGAAGAACGTCGTGAACATGCGCGTGAACGCCACCAAGATTCCGGCTCGTGAGCGAATGACGTTTCTCTTTGCAGACACCACCGACACGAGCACCCGCCTCGATCTCGAGTGGGCCACCGTCCGCGTGAGCCTGCCCATCACGGTCGACACCCAGGCGCTCGCCGCGAAGGGCATCGCCGGCAGTCAGGCTGCCATGGCCCGCGAGCTCATCAGCGCCGGGCGCTACCTGGCCAAGAGCGGCGACACCAAGGCCGCTATGACCCACTACGACGCGTCGCTGCTGATCCAAGAGACCTGGATGGCGACGTGGCTCAAGGCTGAGCTGGTAGCGAAGGGCGGCGACAAGAAGACCGCCTACGCTCTTGCCAAGCGTGCCCACGAGCTTGGCCTCAAGGCCGACTACTTCTTCTGGCAGAAGAACGTTGAGGCTGCCCTCGCCAAGTGGAAGCCCTAGCAGCGTGCGGGGAAATGCAATTCCTGATGACTTCGCGACGTGCACCACTGAGGCAACAACCTCGAGCTCACCTTGTCCCGACAGGGTTTCCTCTCGGTTGTCACCCCAGCGGCACACCTCACTTCGTCCCAGAAACCGCATTTCCCCGCACGCTGCTGGGGGCCAAGCTACGGCGCCAGGCCGACGCCGCGCGAGAGCCCGGTCGGCGCAGGGCCAACGACGACGCCGCCAAGCAGCTCGAAGAGTCGCTCAGCGTAGAACCTATGACCGGCCGCGTTCAGGTGCACCTCGTCCCACAAGAGATCGCTGATGAGATCGTTGGGGATGGCCGACATCATGTCAGCAACGATGACGCCGTCGATGGCGGCAAAGTCGCTGCGCATGTCCTCTAGGACCCCCGTGAGCAGGTGCTGTGCCGCCGCTTGGTAGTCTCCCAAGCGCGCACCCCACTGGTCGCTGTGGGTGTAGTTGGGGTAGAGCAACCAGACCACGTCCGCATCGAGGGCCTGTGCGCGCACTGCCTCGACGACCGTGATCAGGCGCTCCTGAACGTCGGCGATGAGGGCGAGTCCTTGGTCGATGAGGACGTTGGGCTCCACGTTTGACGTGTCGAACGTGTCTGCAAGCTGCTGCAGGTCATTGCCGCCGATGGAGAAGACCACCACGTCCGCATCGTCGAGCTCGGCCTGCAGGCGCGAGAAATAGGCGGTCCCGGGTAGCCACTCGTCGCTGGTTGAGCCCGGGACGGCGATGTTTCGGTTGTCGACGTTGGCGACGGGCGCGATGAGGTCGGCAAGCTGCGCAGGAAACCAAGGGGACGGCCCGAAGTGACTGATGCTGTCGCCGAAGGTCACCATCACGACGTTCCCCTCGCGGACGGCCTCAGGAAAGCGCGCCGGCACATTCCGAGTGGTGGTCGCGTCGGGGTCGTCGACAGCGACCTCCACGATGTGGCTGCCTGGGCTGAGCTCGGACCACCCGAACGTTCCGTCGCTGCAGGTCGAGAGGCTGGTCACGGCTGGCGCGCCGTCGCCCGGACTCATCAACAACACGGTCACGTCCGCCGCTGGCGCGTCGGATGGGTCTGCGATGTCCTGGTCCCAGTGCGAGGCCGATGAGCGGTTGTTGTCCATGTAGACACGCCCACCGGCAAGCGGGCTGTCCGGGCAGCTCCCAAGCGGTGGAAGCGCCGTGTCGGGACCGGGCGGCGTCACGGTGTCGGCCGCTTCGGTGTCGTTCGGGTCGGAGGCGTCGACATCGTCGGAGCTCACGACGTCAGCGGGCAGGCCGTCGTCGCTGTCACAGCCGACGAGCATGAGCGAAGCACTCACGACGAGCGACGCCGACAAGCAGGCTGCAGACACGAACAGTCGCCCCGGTGTTTTTGGGGGCCGCGAGGAGGTGAGCCGCTGAGGCGGCAGAGCATCGGTGCATGGGGTGTTCATGGGATCTCTCTACATCGTCGCTATCGCCGCTGCCAGCACGCTGCACGCGTGTCCCGGAGCGCTCACGCGTGTCGCCCGATGCCATGCCCGATCCCGCCGAGAGCCCAACTCGTGACGGCTGCTGGGTTCGATGGCGGCAGCAGCCCTGTTGTTGTGGGCGTCTCGATCGCGCCGTGGTAGGAGCCGGCGGTGCAGGACGGTGGGCGAGTGTTGAGCAGTCAAGAGCGTCGGTGTTGTGCCGCCATCGCCAACGCCATCGTTGGCTGCTTCGTCGCGTGGAGCGCGCCGGCTGCTGCGCAACCCGCTGGGCCTCCGCCATCGGCGATGGCCGTGTGGACCGACACGCCCCCCACCCTTGACGGAGACATCAGCGAGGCCCTCTGGTCCCAGGCCCCAAAGCACGGTGGCTTCGTCGAGCGCAAGCCCGCGCTTGGGGCCTCGCCGAAGGACGCGACGTTCTTTCGTGTCGCCTTCGACCTCGACCACCTCTACGTCGCGATCGTCGCCGAAGACAGCGAGACCCCGGTGGGGCGTAGCCGTGCCCGCGACAGCTTTGTCATCTTCCGCGACGACGCCCTGAGCCTGAAGATCGACGCCAAGAACGACCGACGCACTACGTTTGGGTTCGTGCTCAATCCGGTAGGCGGACGCCTCGATTACCTTGGCGTCGACGAAGGCAGCTTCAAGCGCGAGGTCGACCACGTGTGGGAGGGCGCGGCCGCGAAGCGCGCGGACGGCTGGTCGATCGAGGTTGCGATTCCCTGGTCGTCGCTCGGGATCGACCCGGCGACCGCGCCTGACGCCATTGGCTTCAACATCAGCCGTGACCACGCCCGCCGCAACGCCACCTACGACTGGTCGCTGATGCCGCCGCCCTACGGCGCTCTCTCGGCGTCGCTCTACGGGCGCATCCGGGGCTTCGAGGCGCTGCGAGAGAAAGCCGCAAGCACGTCGCGCGGGCCGATACAGAGCTGGTTCGTCACGCCCTACGTGCTGGGCGGTGCCGACGGGACGCCGGGACTCGAGCCCTTCTTCGACGCAGGCCTCGACGCCGGACTTGAGCTTGGGCCACTGCGCCTCGCAGCGACAGTCAACACGGACTTCGCCCAGGTCGACCTCGACGACCAGACCGTGAACCTGACGCGCTTCAGCCTGTTTTTGCCGGAAAAGCGTGGCTTCTTCCTGCGGGACCTTGAGCTCTTTCAGGCCGGCCTCAGCGGGCGGGCGCAGCTGCTACACACCCGCCGGATTGGCCTACAGAGTGGCGCAGCTGTACCGATCCTTGGCGGCTTAAAGCTGACCACGCGCGCTGGTTCCGACGTGGGGGTCGGCGGACTCTTCGTCGTGACCGACAAGCAGGACGGCCGCGACCGCATGGCGCACCTCGCCGTTCGCGGCCAGGCAGAGCTCGGCCGCGGCTCGAACGTCGGAGTGATGGTGACCGACCGTCGCTCGCTGAGCAGCGGGAGCGACTACAATACTGTGGTCGCACTCGACGGCGCGTGGCGGGGCCCGGAAGGCCTGCGACCGCTGCTGCTGACGGCCTTTGCGGCGCTGTCGATGACCGGCGACCGGGCGGCTGCGCGAGCGGACGGGCTCGTCGACGATGAACTCGCAGCGTCCGCGTCCGCGGGTCTGGAGTGGCGTGGTTCCCTGTGGCGTCCCAGCGTGCGCTACCTCTTCGTTGCGCAAGACTTCAACCCGGAGCTGGGCTTCTTTCGGCGCCGTGGCATCCACACGGGCGAGGCTGCCGTGGAGGTCGAACCGCGACTCTCCGGCGACTTAGAGCGTCTGAACGTCGAGCTGAGCGGGAGCGTGTCGGCCGACGATCAGGCACGGGAGCTGTTGGACTGGGACGTGGACGCTGAGGCGAGCCTGAGGTGGGACGCGGGCTATCGACTGACTGCAGGCGCGAACGTCAACCATGTGCTGGTCGAGAGCCCGTTCGGCATCGGCGACGTCGAGGTCCCAGCCGGCCGCTATGACGGCTGGGAAGTCGCCGCGGCAGCGGCCACCCCTTCCACGCACGAGCTCAGCGCCAGCACCTCGTTTCGCGGCGGTGACTTCTTCGGCGGCACACGGGTTGGCGGCGACGTGTCCATGGCGTACCGCCCTGGCCCGCTCCTTCGTCTCGAGCTCAGCGGGCGCTATGACTGGGTCAGCTTTGGCGATGCCCGACCCAACCAGCACCTTGGCGCCGTCAATGGCCGTGTCGCTATCGGGTTCACCGATGCCGTCGGCCTGGACGTGTTTGCCGGCTGGGGCGCCACCGCGGCGCTCTTGAAGCTGCAGAGCCGCCTGCGGTGGGCGATTGCTCCCGGCAGCGACCTCTTTCTTGTCTACCAGTTCGATGTCGACACAGACGCGACCGAGCCTCAGTTCCAGAGCCTCATCGGCAAGTTCACCTGGCGTTTCGGCAGCTGAGCGGAGGGGCGAACCCGCTCATCAGCTACCGCCTCGAGCGTCGCTCGGCCGAGAGTCGGAGCGCCCGTTGCCCGCCGCTCTGAGTTCGGACAACACCTCAAGGATCGCGTTCGCGTGGTGATCCATCTCGTCGAGCTTGGCGCGAGCTGAGCGCGTGAGCTGGCCCTCCTGCAGCAGCGACACCGAGGCGACGATGTGGTTGAGAGGCGTCCGCATCGCGTGGTTGAGCGTGCGAAAGGTCTCACGCTGAACGGTGACGCTGCGCCGGGCCTCGGTTTCGGCGGCCACAGCGAGCTGCCCCAAGGCCTCGGCGCGTCGCGTCGTTGCCACTGCGCTGGCGATCTCGGTCTCAACCGCTTGCAGCTCGCTGGCCACAAGCTCGAAGCGTGCTTGTATCCCGCGCAGGCGACTGATGGCGCCCGCGACGACCGACCGCGCGCTGCGTCGCGGGGCACACTGAAAGCGAAAGTCCGCGTGGTGGGGATCGTGAAAGACTGGCGTGACCGACGCCGGCCCGAACCCCATCACCTCGCACATGTGCTCGAACGCCCCCGCTGACGCGATGAAGAAGTCAGGGCAGGCGCGCGCGTCGTGTGCCATCCGGGTGTGCACGATGAAGTGCCCAGGGGCGATCGCCTCGGCTTCGACCTCAAAGAGCGGGGCGAGTCGCGGCAGCACTGTCCGAGCGAAGAAGCCCCAGAGCAGGCCCGGGTCGGCGAACGGGATGAACCGACTGAGCTGTCTCGGTAGCTCGTCGCGGGAGGTGGCGGCTGCGCCTGCGCTTCGGAGCGCGCTATCGTCAACGCGAGGCTGCTGGCGTAAACGGACATGGACTTCCACGAAGTCGTCCCATAGCACCCACCGTCCCGCGGTCGCGGGCCACGGCAGGTCGCGGTAGATCGCTGCAACCTGCTGTCGCGTAGACAGGCTCTCAACGATCCCGAGCTGCGTTCGGTAGAGATCGCCAGACACGACGTGCCGACTCTGCCGGTGGGCTGCACTCATGCCGGGCAGACTAGCAGCCCGAGACCGATACGAATATCGGAGTCAGCGCTGACCACGCCGGCTTGAGTCGGTACCGCCAGGAGTAACGACAGCTGGTGACATAAGTCCGCAGCAAGGCGGGTGCGATTAACCTGTTCGGTGCCCTAGCTGTAGAGATCGAAAGTTCGTTCCTATCTCGCAGCGGCTCACCGCCGATGTCGGCGGTCCGCCTCCTCGAATCGTCCCGACAGTCCGTCGTCGCCGGGTCATGACGTCGACGGCGAACCGCAGCGACCTAGGAACGAACTTCCGGCATCTGCAACTGGCGTTCGCGAGCTCGACTCGAAAAAAACCGCCTCACCGGGGTAGAAAGAACGCCCCACATCACACACCTCGAAGGCTCCTATGGCTGTGCCGACACAGTACCGAGAAGGTCCCTCAACGAAGCGGCTCACCATGCGAGCCATGGTCGCTGACGATGCCGATGCCTTCTTTCGACTCACCAGCAACGACGATGTGATGCGCTACACGCATGAGCCTCTTTTCACCTCGGTTGACCAGGCACGCAACGCCATTGTGAACTACCCGGACTTTGAGTCGTTCGGCTATGGCCGCTGGGCATGTGTCTTGCGAGAGACGAACGCGGTCATTGGCTTCTGCGGGCTCAAGGTCCTCACCGACCTCGACAAGACCGATCTGGGATACCGCTTCTTGCCCGACTATTGGGGCCGGGGACTCGCTACCGAAGCCGGCAAAGCCTGCCTGCGCTTCGGATTTGAAACGCTCAAGCTGCCCGAGATTATCGCGCTGACAATTCCTGAGAATCACGCCTCGATTCGCGTGCTCCAAAAGGTCGGCATGCACTTCGATCGAGCCTTCGCGTATGACGGGATCGACGTCTGGCAATACAAGGCCGCTAATCCGGCGTCCGGCCCGGCGCAAGACTGAGCGCTATGAACATCGGGCATGCGCAACCGCGCTCCAAAAAGCGGCAGCTCGGTCCGTTCAAGTCGATGGTGAACGCAGCACCCGGCCCCGTCCCAACGCACGAACACAAAACACAGCGTTCGAAATGGGGAAGCAATCGCTGTTGACCCACTCCCGCGGGGCGATTTGCCGCGGTCACGGCGCACAAAAAAGCGCGGCCTCTCGGAGCCTTCACCCCCAGAGACCGCGCCGAGCGCATGCCGACGGCCCCCCCGCCGAGCAACACAGCTACATGCCGTAGACCTTCTCGACCGGATGCCAGCCGCACGTCGGCTTCGGTAGGGCAGCCCATGAGGCACCCGTTGGCTCACCGCGCGGTCCGGGCGCGACCATGCCACCAGGACCATGCCCGAGCTTGAGCGAGTCGATGTTGTGGATGCCGCCCGTTGGCGACCACCAGGTCATGGCCCTGTTCGTTGCTGCCATGCACGGCTCTTGCCGGAAGGGCGGCCGACCATTGACGGTGATACCGCACTGACCGCAAGCCCCAGCGGCACCGCCGTAGTGCGCAGGCCGCTGGGCTTTGACCGGGTCGGCACGGCAGTCGACGAACTGCTTGTGCTCGGCTGCCGCGTCCGAGTTCGAGTTGTGCCCGAACTCGCCGGTGACGAAGTACTGAAGGCCGCGGCGGAACTGGGCCTGGGTCCGCACCGGATGCGGCGCCGGGGCGTAGCAGTGGGTGAAGGGATCCATGTAGTTGGTCCAGCGCCAGGGTCCAGCCGTCGAGATCCAGTTGTCGAAGATGCCGCCGCCCACGTAGCGCACAGGCGTTGCGGCCGGCCCTTCCAGTGCGGTCCATCCCGCTCGCGGGGCTGGCACAATCGGCGGCGCCGCACCTGGCATCGCCACGACGGTCTGGCCCGGAGCGGGCTGCGCGCCTGGAGCCGCCACGGGGAGGGTCGTCGCAACAACCCGATTCTTCGGGAGCACGTAGCTGCAGTTGCCGCAGATCGCATCGCAGAAGCCATCCGTAGAGACCTGGAGACAGCTGTCGGTGTCGTCCTGCTCCTTGTCGGCGTCCTCCTCGTCCTTCTCCGTGAGATCTTGCGGACTGCCGATGTCCTGTTCGATGGTCTCGAGCGGTCGCATCGGAATCAGATTTCGCCTGGCGTAGTAGTTATCCCAGAACCCGGCAGGCACCGTCTCGGCGAGTGTGCGCCCGTGGTTGTAGTAGCGGTCGTGATGCAGCGACTGGAACGTGTCCTCGCAGAACGCCGCGCTGTCGATCGCGTGGGCCGCTGACACCGGCTCATCGGCGGACGACTCGCCACCCGGGTTGGTGGTACGCATCTCGAACTGCTTGGCCGCGGGGTCGTTATCGCCGACCTTCCAAAGGTCCCCCTTCGCGTTTCGCCACGGGCGTTTCGCGAGCGCCGGCTTTTGATTGCCCTTCGCTTTGGACTTCGGCGTCTCGTCAGGCCAGAAGCGGTCGTCGTACTCGTAGTGGAAGCTCAGCACGCCGATGCCTTGGTGCTCACCCCAGCCCCAGGTGTTTCCGACGTTGTACTGGGTGACCCAGAACGTCCACCGGTTGTAGGTCTCGACGCAGAACGCATCGCACACCGGCAGGATCATCTCCTCGAGCTCCCCCTCGTCGTTGCACTCCTGCGCGTCGCACGGGTCGACAGGCTGCGGGCACGGACACTCACGCTTCTCCTCGTCGCAGCCGGCCTTGGCCGTGTAGCCCATGCCTGGGTTTTCCTCGCAGAACGACCGGATGTCGTCTTCGGACTCTTTGACGGGGTAGTCCATCTCGGCGGGGTCGAAGTCTGCCGCATGGCACTTGGCCTCACCACAGATCCCGTCGTTGCACTCCATCCCTTCGGGGCAGCGCTCGTCGGCTCCCATGCAGTTCATGAAGTCGTCGATGCAGATGTCGTCAGGCTCCTCCGGCAGCTCCTCCTCAGACTCGATGGGCTCGTACACGCAACCTTGTGACGGGTCGCAGTAGTCGTACGTGCACTCGTCGTCGTCGTTGCAGGTACGCGGCACATACTGGCAGCCTTCGTAGGGGTCACAGCTGTCGTACGTGCAGTAGTCGTCATCATCGCAGGTCACGGGCTCGTAGTAGCAACCCTCCTCGGGGTAGCAGCCGTCGTAGGTGCACTCGTCGTCGTCGTTGCAGTCCACCGGCTCGTACTGGCAGCCCTCGTACGTGTCGCAGCTGTCGTAGGTGCACTCGTCTTCGTCGGTGCAGTACACGTCTTCGTATTGACAGCCCTCGTACTTGTCGCAGCTATCGGTCGTGCACTCGTTGCCATCGTAGCAGTCGCGCTCGACGTACTCGCACTCCCCGTCGTCGTCGCACAGGTCGTCGGTGCACGCGTCGTTGTCATCGCACTCCTTGGGGATGTAGGCACAGCCGTCCTCGCCTTCGCTGTCGCAGGCGTCGACGGTGCACGGATCCTCGTCGTCGCACTCGACCGCGACGTTTTGGCACTCGCCGTCTTCATCGCAGCTGTCGGTTGTGCAGTCGTCTTCGTCGTCGCAGTCTTTGGCCTCGTGGGTGCAGTCACCATCTCCATCGCAGGCGTCGATCGTGCACGGGTCGTCGTCGTCGCAGTCGATTGCGGTGTGGCTGCACGCCCCAGTGGACGGGTTGCACGTGTCGTTTGTGCAGGCGTCCCCATCATCACACGAGAGCGGCGGAAACGCGCAGCCCTCCGCGGGGTTGCAGCCGTCGAATGTGCACGCATCACCGTCGTAACAAATGAGCGGCAGGTAGAGACAGCCGAACCCGGGGCTGCAGTCGTCCACCGTGCACTCGTCGCCGTCTTCACAGTCGATGGGTTCGTAGGTGCAGCCGCTGCTCGAGTCGCACGAGTCTGTCGTGCAAACGTCGCCGTCGGAGCAGTTGATCGGGCCGTGGTAACAGCCGCCGCCCGGGCTACAGTCGTCGTAGGTGCAGGCATCGCCGTCGTCGCAGTTCACCGGCTCGTAGGTGCAGCCGCTGCTCGGCTCACAGGTATCGATGCTACACGCGCTGCCGTCGTCGCAGTCGAGCGGAGTGCCCGATACGCAACCCCCATCGTCGCCGCAGGTCTCCGCACCGTTGCAGGCGTTGCCGTCGTCACAGTCGGCAGGGTCGCAGCCCGTGTCAGTGTCAGGTCCGGTGTCGCCGCCGGTATCGGTGTCGCCACCGTCCGTGTCGCCGCCGGTGTCCGTGTCGCCGCCGGTATCGGTGTCGCCACCGTCCGTGTCGCCGCCGGTGTCCGTGTCGCCGCCGTCCGTGTCGCCGCCGGTGTCCGTGTCGCCGCCGTCCGTGTCGCCGCCGTCCGTGTCGCCGCCGTCCGTGTCGCCGCCGTCCGTGTCGCCGCCGTCCGTGTCGCCACCGTCCGTGTCAGGCCCCGGGCCGGTGTCGACAGGAATCAGCGTGTCGAGCTCGACATCGCCTGGGATCACATCGTCGACGGTCTCATTGGCGTCGACGTCGCCAACGCTATCTTCGGTCGAGTCGCCGTCAGTGTCCTCAACGTCGGGCACTTCGATGTCGAGCGGAATCGCATCGATGGCCAAGGCGCCGCTCGATGTCGAGAGCTTGGCGCGGTCTTCGCCGCAGCCCATGGCCAATAGCGCCATCGAGCAGGTCACAACCTTGAGCCGCAACATCAGACGGTTCGTAGGCTTGCTGGTTCTTGAGACGCGCACTGGCAGGCGTGCCGCGGAAGGACATTGCACCATGGGTAGGACTCCTGTGAGAGACGCTCAGAAGTGCGTCGACAGGGTCTACGCGTTGGGCGCGCCGCAATTGGACATTCACTGGCACAGAAAAACGCTGCACATCGGTCCGCCCGCAGGTCCCGCCTCGCCCTTCGTAGCCGCTTCGAAAAATCGCTTCCGTGGCGGCCAGCGCTCGGTCGAGACCGAGGCCGTCGTTGGCGAAACGAGACGGTATCGTCGCGCCGCGCGAATCGCCAAGCGCTCTCTAAGTTGCTACCGTTACAACACCTTCAACATCTTCATCGCACCTCGGAGGCACCCATGCGTGCACTGATAACCGCACTTGTCCTCGTCCTGTCCGTCCCCGCTTGCGCGTCGACGTCTGACAGCGTGTTGCTCGGCCAGCGCAAGGTCGCGTTCGTCGCAGAGCGGGACGTCATTGCTGTGACTGGCGCCGAAGGGCGGTTCACGGCGATTCAGGTCCAGGTGCAGGACTCCCCCATGGTGATGCACGGGATCCGCATCACGTTCGGCAACGGTGAGAAGTGGTCACCACAGACCCGCCTGCGCTTTCGGCGCGGCGAGTGGACACGACGCATCGACCTGCCTGGCGGCGCACGCGTCATCCGCAAGGTCGAGTTTGTCTACAAGAGCAAGCGGGCGCGATCCGGTCGCGCGACCGTGAAGCTCTTGGGGATCCGCTGAGAGAGACCGCGAACGGCCAGCGCCGACGGATGTCTCAGCGAGTCACCGCCTGCGCTGGAAGGGATCCGAAGCGCGCCCCTCGACGGGGCCGTCACACGCGGGTCCGAGCCTCTACGCGGTTGCGACGACGACGGGGCCGTGGTTGTCGCAGTGTCCGTTGTGCGGATGATGCAGGTGCCCGTCGACGAGGTAGTCGACATGGTCGCCGTGAGGCACCGCTTCGTGCCCGCAGTCTGGGCCGTGCACGTGCGCCGCAGCGTGCCCTTCGCACGTGTGGTCTGGCGTGCAGTCGGCAGGGTTGTCGCCACTGACCGCCACCTTGTGCTCGTCGACGTGGTCGCCATGAACGTGGTGGAGATGACCGTCGTGGAGGTAGTCCACGTGACCGTCGTGCTGGATGGCAGTGTGACCACACCCCGGACCGTGTGTGTGGTCGTGGGCAAGGTGGGTATCGCAGGACATCGGGCCTCGTTCGTTGGAGTGACGCTCGCCATTGAAGGTAGGTGCGGCTTGGGGGCAACTCAACGCTCCGGTCGGTTGCGGCGGCAAGCGGCACGAACGCGCCCGACGAACCCATCCGATCGTTGCAGCCCAACTCGGACCTCGGCGCATCGACGTCAAATGAACGAGCCGACGGGACACGAGCTTGGGGGGCTGACGCCGACGCGACGACCGGGCTAAGCTGGGGGCTGCAAGCAGGCTCATCCTGCAGGACCCCAAGCGCGCGGACCACGAGGAGAACGCATGATTTGGCGATGGATTGTCGGGACCGTGCTGGTCGTGGTGGCGGTTGTCTACGCGATAGATCCAGGGCTCTTCGGCGCCGATGAGCGGCCTGCCGACCTCTATGAGGCCATCGAGCGTCGCGTCAAGCTAGGCGGGGTCGTCGCGCTAGGCTTCTTCGTTGTCCACGGCGGATGGCGTGCACCCTGGCATCGAATCGCAGCAGCGGTCGTCGGCTGGTTCGCGGCCGGCTACCTCCTGGTTCGCGTCATCGGCATCGGCTTGGAAGGTCACGAGCAAGGGCAGTGGATCTTTGTCGCTATCGAAGTTGCGATGATGGTCGCGTGCGCCTGGTGGGTGCGTCGCGTCGACGCAGGCATGGCTGAAGGGATCGACACCCCAGCCGCTCCTCCATCGCCAGATCGCTGACGTGAACTCCCTGGCCGCCGCCGCGGACCTGGCGGCGTAGCAGCGCTACTCGGCCGGCGTTTTCGTCAGCTCCGCTCTGGCCGAGAACCACTCGGCCTGCGTGTTGAGCCCCTCGGACCTCAGCACGCTCTCGATGTTTCGGTAGCGCTCCGACGGGTCAAACTGAAGCCCCCAGTGGAGCTTCCGCAGGCACACGGGGCACAGCTGAAGATCGCCGCGATCGGTCTCATCGAGACTGTTCGAGCCGTTCATGAGGCAGTGGTGGTCGGTGCAGTGATGGACACCGAAGGCATGGCCAGTCTCGTGGGAGACGACCTTGAGCGCGCGTTCCAGCGCGAGCCGCGGGTCGCCCTTGACGTCGTAGCGCGCGAAGCTAAAGACACCCACACGCTGGTCCATACGAGCGAGCCCAAAGACGAAGTTCCAGTCTTTCGACGGGTAGAGGTCGGTCATCGTGACGGCGATCACGACATAGGCATCGCGGGGAAAGTCGTCTTTGAGCATGGCAAGCAGGTCGGTGGCGTTCCACTGCTTCTCTTTGGCGTGCCAGGGCGTTCGGTGGCCAATCGTGGACTCGTCGACCTCGATCGGGTCGGCGAGCCGGACCTCCATCGGATGGAAGAAGGCACCGAGGTAGCGCGTGAGCACCTCCATGCTCGGTGCTTCGGCGGGAAAGTCGCCAAGCGGCTGCAGAACGATGAACTTCCGCCCCTCGGCGCCAGGCTTGAGCGGGCGGCTCCGCAGGAACTCAAGATAGGACTGGCCCGGCTCGTCATGGACGGCGAGCCAGTCGCCGGCACGAGGCTTCGGCAGTGGGGCAAAGCCGTCGCGCGCGAAGGCTCTCGCCAGGTGGGGCGGGTGTGTCTCCGAGGACGCAGCCTCCAGCTCGCGTTCATAGTTCGCAGACGCACCGCCGCCCGCGTCCGCAGGAGCCTCTGAGGTCCCGCTCAACGCCCAAACGACCGCTGCAACAGCAAACGCGAGTCCGACATAGATGGCCTGTCTCATGATCTCCCCCGCCTCAAGGTGGTTGTGTGGTGCCCGCGTGCCAACGCGTGACACCCAGCGCGTGGCCTTTGTTCCCCAAAGGCGCGG
>CALHXW010000345.1 GCA_938040325.1 uncultured bacterium
CGTCCGATGACGGTCGTCGGCACCAGGGCCGTCGTTTCGTGTACTATTGCGACGTCCACCGAGACGCAAACGATGCAAGGTTCAGCACGCTGGCCATTCCGAAGCGGCCGACCCGCGACGGACGCCGAGCCCAGCCAGAGCGGGGCCTGTGAAGGAGTCCCTCGATGATGACCATGGCGAAGCTCTCGTTGGTGCTCAACATCCTTGTCCTGGTTCCGGTGTGCGCGGGGTTGCTCACCGACGCGGACTGGGCCACCGCAAGCTACGGCGAGTCGACGCCAGCGCGCAGCATCCTGCTCTCTGTGTACCTGTCGATCGGCCTGGCATCCGCCTTGCTGCTGTTCCGACCGGAGCCTCTTGCCGTGGCGACCCTGCTCGCGCTGCAAGTTGTCTACAAGCTGTCGACGCCGCTGACCGTGGGGTCGTTGGCGAACCCGGTGGTGGTCAGCAACATCGGGATCGCTGCGTTTCATTTGGTCACGCTGGTGGTCATCATCCGAAACACTCGGCCGTTCAGCTGAGCTTGCGAGCGTCGCCGCTCAGCTGTCGCTCGGTAGCCATGCGACCAGCTCCGACTCCAGCGCAGCCAGTGAGATCGGCTTGGGCAAGTAGGCGTTCATACCGGCTTCAAGGCACGCTTGTCGGTCGCTGTCGAACGCGCCCGCGGTCGTGCCGATGATCGGAAGCTCGGTCAGTCCGAGGTCCTGGCGTATCTTTGAGACCGTCGCGAGTCCGTCGAGACCGGGCATCATCACATCCATCAACACGACGTCGAAGCGCTCGCTCGCGAGCAGGTTGAGCGCCTCGGCGCCGCTGCCGCACAGGACGAACGCGTAGCCGAGGTGGGTGAGGCTACGCGTCATCACGTCTTGATTGGCAGCATCATCCTCGACCACCAAGACGGAACGGGCAGGGCGGCTCGTAGGCTCGGCCGTGGCGGGCGCACGCGCGGTCGCGACCTGAGCCGTGCCGACCGCCGGCAACCGAATCGTCGCGGTGAAGGTGCTGCCTTGGTCCGGGGTGCTCTCGACGGCAATTGAGCCGCCCATCAAGGTCAAGAGCCGCTCGGTGATCGCTAGGCCCAAGCCGGCCCCTCCGAACCTGCGCGATGAGCTGCCGTCGACCTGGGTGAACCGACCGAAGATCGCCTCCAGCCGGTCGCTCGGAATCCCGACGCCTGTGTCACGAATGCGGAACGCGATCTCGTCTGGGTCGGCCTCGTTGCGGCGGACGGAGAGATGGACCGAGCCCGTCTCCGTGAACTTCACGGCGTTGCCGAGCAAGTTCAGCAGCACCTGCCGGATGCGCGCAGCGTCGCCGACGACCGCCTCGTCGTCTAGCCCGTGATAGGTGAGGGTCAGGTCTAGGCCCTTCGCTGTCGCCTCCACTTGGAGCAGCTCAACGACCGAGTCGCAGAGCTCCTTGAGGTTGAGCGGGGACTTGTCGATCGCCAGGCTATCTGCCTCAACCTGCGCCAAGTCGAGGACATCGTTGATCACTCTCACCAGCGCGACACCTGAGGTGAGAATGACCGAGACCATGTCCCTGCTGTCGGAGTCCATGTCGCGGAGCATCAGCAGCTCGCTCATTCCAATGATGCCGTTCATGGGCGTGCGGAGCTCGTGGCTCATGTTGGCGAGGAACGCGGACTTCGCGTTTGAAGCAGCCTGGGCGGCCGTGGATGCGGCCGCGAGCTCGACGTTAAGGGACCCCAGCGCTTCGTTCGCTTTCGCCAGGGCCTCGTTGGCCTCGAGCAGCTCGCGGCTCTGGGCGGCGAGGGCGGCAGTGACCTCGAGGGACTGCTCGGTCTCCGTGAGCCTCGCGGTGGCGAGGTCGCGACTCGCTTGCAGCGCTCGACCCACGGCGAAGACGTAGGCGACGGCAATGATGTCAAACATCCCCGCCTCTAAGTTCGCGATGGCGGTGACCCCTGCGGCGGACGCCGTCGTGAAGGCGAGCGCGACCAGCGTGAGCACCGAGAGCCCCGACCACATCCCGGCTTCCCGGAAGGGCAGCATGGCGAGCGCCTGGATAGGTACCGTCACGAGCACCGCGATCGCTGGGTGGGCGAGGCCGACCCCTCCGATGTAGGTGAAGGCGATGGTGCTGCCGATCCCCAAGATGCAGTTGAGGCGCGCGAAGACGTCGATCTTGCCCGCACGGTCCGAGGTCAGCAGCCACCATGCGCCGACCGCCACGGCGGCAAGGGACGTGACGACCAGCTCCCGGTAGTCGGCCGTGAACATGCACGCAATGGCGGAACCTGTCCCGACGATGATGCTGGCCAGGGCCAGTCCCACCGCCAGGCGAAAGCGAGCGGTTGTCGATGGGTCGCCGGGCGGTGGCTTGGCGACCCGGTCGAGCCAGTTCTCGGGGCGGTCACTGTTGGCTGGTCGATCCATTGCGCCGACGCTAGCACCCGCAAGTGCCGCCGACGACCTATGGCGGAGACGATTGTCGCTGGGGCTCGTCGCGGCCCAAGCCCGGCGTCGTAGCCGCGGTCCGCGGTCAAGTGCCTCCTTGGATAGCACGCTGCAACCTGTTCAACGATCGCTGTCGACTCGACAGCGATCTTGCCGGATCGACGCACAGACAGATCGGCTCAGCGAGCGGGCGGATCGACCAAGGCGTTGAGTCGATCACCAAGTGTCGAGCAATGAGACAGCGCGGCCTTAAGAGCAGGATCCTCAAGGATAAACGTCCACTTTTCCTTCATGCCGTCATCACCGAACGCCTTCTTGTCGTCGTCGGTCAGTGCATCGACCATCGCGTGAACCGACCTTCCCTTTCGCTCAATGACACGGCGCTTGATAAAGCGAATGCGTGCAAGCCATGGCATCTTGCGAGTCTCGCGCACGAACTGGGCAAGTGTCGTGTAGAGATCGTTGACGCGTATCGAGTTGACGAGGTTGATGCCGACAGGGCGTGGCATTTCTGCGACCTTTCTCGCAAGCTCCTCTGGGTTCGTATCCCAGCCTTGTCGGAACTTTGGATACCCTTTGTAGATGTGGTCGAAGATGGCCAGCTGCCGGTCGTTGTCGAAGCAGTTCATTCCCTTTGCGGCCTCAGGGGGCTTGCCCGTCAAGGCTGTCTCGCTCTTGTCGCTGTATTCTCCTTCGATCCAGTACGCGCGAAACTCCGTCGCGTACTCGTTCCAGGCCGGGCCGCGATCACCTCCAAGCGCGTCGTCGTGCCTGTCAGCGTCATGTTGGGTCTCATGGACAATGGTGCTGAGGATGTCGTCCCGTGTCCGCTCGTTGCCTCCTTGCGACATCACCAGGTTGACGCCTCCTTTGAACGACCCGACGCAGCCCTTCGCCATCAGCATGGTGCCGCTGGGGTCCGTGAGATCGTTCTGGTTGTACGCTGCCCGACCACCTCGAGCGACGCCAACCCCGCACATCGCCATCGAGCCAGCGGCCCCTTGTTTCCTGGCACGGCGGCTCGCGTCGTGCGTCTCCGTCAACACGTTCAAGCGACTCGGTCCGTCAATGACCCAATCGCAAGAGTTCTTGATGAGCTGTGCGCGCTTGGGGTCCGGGTCTGCTTTCCCACTCCGTCCAAGCTCGACGGCTTGGTGTACAACGTTGAGCACCTCGGAGTGTCGGTCGAGTGCGTTGGCGTAGCTCTCCGACTTGCGCCTCGGATCGGACGACCGGTCGGCAACTCTGTCGACGGAGCCTTCTGCTTTATCGCTGGTCGTCTTCGGCTTGACGACGCTCTTGCGCTTTCTTGTTTTCGGCACCGCGAACTCCCCGCTTAGGTACACCTAACGAACGCGAAACCGGT
>CALHXW010000346.1 GCA_938040325.1 uncultured bacterium
TCAAGGGGGCAGCGTCTATTGAGGTCCCACCCGACAAGCCCGGCTGGAGCACCGAGGTCAAGGCAGGCCTAGGCGCCAGCGGCCACCTCGCGGTGAAGGGCGGCCTCCAAGTCGATGCCGGTCCGGTGAAAGCGGAAGCGACGGTGGCAGCCCAAGCAACGCTCAGCGCCAACGCAATGGCTGGCCTACGGGTGGAGGGCGTCGGTGACACCTACAAGGTCAAGGGTCTGTCGAGCGGGTTTACCGCAGACATCACCGCATCGATCGGCCTCAGCGCGAACCTCAAGGCGAGCGTAGGCATCCTTGAGGCTGGCCACACCTGGCACCTAGCAGGTCCGTACACGCTGCCGATCCTCAAGGCGAGCTACCCCGTCGAGGGTGCGCCGACGTGCGAGCTGACAGCCGAGGCAAGAGCGTTTCCGGCCAAGGTGTTGGCTGGGGCCAAGCGGGCCAAGAGCGAGATCGCAACAGCGGCCAAGAAGGCCGCCGACGACGGGATCGATGCCATCACCGGTGCCGCTGCCGAGCGGGACGCGGTGGATGCCGATGAGGCTGCCGCAAACTTCGGCTCCGACAGGGCCATCGAGAACTGGCGCACCATCAAGAAGAAGTTCGGGGTCAAGAGTCACTGGTCGTACATGACGAAGGCCGAGCGCGAGGCCCTCAACAGCTACGGCATGGACTACATCAAGTCCTACACCGACTATATCCGGTACAACGGGTCGGCAGCAGATGCCATCCACCGGGCCAACTTCAAGATCTACCGAGCAAACGCCCAGATCTTGATGGTCAGCGTCCGTGAGCGCGTCAAGACTCAAAAGAAGATCCATCAGCAGCAGCAGGACCTGCTGGCAAGCGAGCGGGCGGGTGCTCGACAGGCGCTCGCGGCGGTGGCCAAGGCGCACTCCAACATGAGCTACCACGCCAACGATGTGCACACGAAGCGCGGCGTGCCGCGAACCACCATCAGCCCGCACTTCGACCCGCACAACAACCGCTACGGCAAGTACTATCATGCCACCAGCGCTAAGATTGGTGCCGCCAGCGACGCCGCCGAATGTCAGGCGCTGAAGGCAGAAGCGGCAGCGTTCGCGCAGGAGATGCGCGCGAGCACCGAGCAAATCAAGGCACTCTAGCAGCGCTTTCGGCCTGAAGGTCCAGCTGCGCTCGTCAGACGCCGCGGCCTCGATAGCAGCGGTCGTCGAGATGAGGCGCGCGCGGATAGATGAGATACGGTCCGGACATGTGGCTGCTCGCTTGGCCTCGCAACCCCAACGCGGAGCTGCTCGGGCACGTTGAAGCAAGCCTCATGCGGGCCTACGGAGGCCGTATCTAGAACGATCGTTAGGAGTCGAGTGTCCGATAGCTGTCGCAAGTGTCGTGCGACACCTGAGACAGTCATAGGACAGTCAGGCCGGGTTCTTTGTGCGGCGCGTGAACAAGAAACGACCCTTGGCCGGGGACTTTTCATTGTGATCGGCTGTCGTGGTCAGCCAAATGCAAACAACACGGAGGACGAAGCGATGTCATTTGCTGGAGGGGATTGGAAAGCGCTCTTTTCGGCTGCCAAGCAGGGCAATGCCGACGAAGTGCTCTACTGGCTCAAGGCGGGAGTCGACCCAAACATGCAACACGTCGAGATAGGTACGACCGCTCTCATCATCGCGGTGGAAAAGAACCACTTCGACATCGTGAAGCTCCTTGTAGACGGAGGTGCCGACATCTCGGTGCGCTCTGACTGGGACAAGTGCACCGCCATCGAAACCGCTCGTGAGCTCGGGCGGCGGGATATCGCTGCGTGGTTAAAGAGCCGCGAACGCTCGCCGAGTTCCTGAAATCGGCCGCGAGTTTCCGGCCGACGCGCTTCAGGCAGAACCACGCATGAACACCCCGACCCGAGGTCGTGTGGTTTTGAGCGGAAACGCGGCTTTCGCGCATCGCCTCGACCGACAGCAGATAGAGCGAAAACGCCCCGACCCGAGGTCGCGAAACGCGGCGGCGCCTCCGTGGTGTCCGGTCACAGGCATAGCGAGGCCTCGACTGCGTGGACGAGGATACTCTCAAGCACGCCACCTTAGCCTGGGACAATCGAACGGACGGCGCAGCCATGGCGGGCTCTTTGGGGCAGCGCGCGGGGTTGCTAGACACAGCCAGCTCGGGTTCGTCTGTGCGGCATGTGCTCAAAAGACCTGTTGTCCCCCGCGATCTTTCGCGCGTCTTACCTCGGGGGCTTCGGCCTTGCCCCACACTCCGAATGACGGGAGCCTATGTCCATCGAGTCACATTTCCATCGGTTCGCAGGCCTCTCTTGCACGGCAGAACTGGGCATATTGCCCATTGGCTCACATTAAGGAGGACACTCATGTCTCGACGTCTAATCACCGCGCTGGTGCTACCAGCCTTTCTCGCGCCGGCCGCGCTGCCTCTGCTGTCCCCCGCCGCCGACGCACTTGGCATGCCTGGCGTTGCCTCGGCGCTGAGTGGCGTTGGTGTGGCGCACGCCGATGAGAAAATCAAACGCGGTAGGATAAAGCTGCGTCCTTGCGTTTGCTACCCCCCCAAAACGTACTCGGTGACCACAGAGGAAGCAGGTGATGGCATCAACGCCGCGTCCGCCGCCACCGACTTGACCTACACCGATGACACGGGCGCGTCGGTCTCGGTGGACATCGTGGCCACCAGCCCGAAGGTCGAGAAGGTCTACTTCGACTGGACGCCACCCGCGGATTTTGCCGGCGGCACGGCCATGCTTGGGTGTGTTGACTGCAACGACGCGTTCAGCGATGTGCCGATCACCTTGGATGCCTCGGACGGCTGGGACGGCTGGGACGGCGACAACGAGGACGTCGGTGACACGGCACTCGACGTGCGCGCCTGGATCCGCGCCGACGGCAGCTACCGCTTTCGGCTGAAAGGAAAACCAGTCGATATCGCAGCGCTCGGCTTCGCGGCAGACGGCCTGTCGCCCGATGCCAACCTGACGGTCAATGGCGAGACGACCGCCTTCCAGTTCACACGCAAGAAGTGGCAGACACGCGTCGACTTGCCTGGCTTCGTTGAAGACGAGCCGCTGATCATCTCAACCGAGGTCTTGGACGCTGGCGGCGCAGTGCTTGATAGCTCCACAACGGTCGAGACCCTCGACGATGCCCCCCGCGACGGGGTCGTGCTCGAGCGCCTGAAGCTGAGCGAGACCGGCGCGGGCAACGTGAAGCTGCGGGCGGACGTTTTCAGTGATGCGATTGGCGACACGCCGACGCTCAACGCCAGCGTCGACGACGACGGTGGCAGCCCGCTGGTCAGTCTGAGCGACGCGCCTCCGACCAAGAGCGAGCGCCAGTTCGCGGCTACCTTCGAGCTGGTCGAGGCCGACAACTTCGCCGACCTTACCTACCTGGCCACCATCGACCTGCTCAACGACGCCGGTGAGGTCGTATGGACGCTCAACACCATCCATATCGCTGGCGAGGGCTTCGATGTAGAGCCGCTCATCGGTGCGGATGGGGACTGGGAATTCGCCCTGACGTTGACGTACCTGAATAACTACGTGGGCGGAGATGTGGGTTTCACCCGCGTCACGGTCGCCGGCCCGGACGTGAGCGACGTAGCAGGCGTCCGTATCAACCTGGTGCCCGATGACGGCGGCAGCGATGTCGACCCCGATACGTTCGAGTTGCCCTTCGTCGGCGCCTGGCACGCCTGGGAGGCCACCGGCACGGCCGGCACCGGCGGCCTGGGCGATGGAGGCACCGTCAGTTTCGACGCCGTCGTGGCCGCCGCGGGCGACTTCAGCGCCCCGCTGGGCCAGGTCGATCTGAACGGCGGGACCGACGATGACTTTGGCGCCGTCTACCGGACGGCGGGATTTGGCAAGGGGACCAAGGCGAATACGGCCAAAGCAACCGCACGCTTCGAGCTTGAGTAGCCCGAGGTTTTGAGCCAGGCCGACCCCGGAATGGGCTCGCGAAGATAGCTGTCTCGTCTCCACCCGGAGCGAGCTGGAGTAGGAAGGCTGGTGAGCCACGCCGACTCCGCACGGCTAGGATAAACAAACCACCCCGACCCGAGGTCGCGGTGGTTTGGAGCGGGTTCTACTGCGAGCTAGTCGTCCGCGAGCGGGTGGAGCGTTGGATCTCTTGTTTCTCGAGCAGCGGCAATCGATGCCGGAGCTCGCCGTCTTTGCACGCCCAGCGCGGGTTGAGCTTGCGGCGGCGGGCCTAAGGCTTTGGCACGGCGTTGGGCCTCATGCGCACCACGGCGGCCGCGCCTGCGAACCGGCTGTCAGCGTTGCGCACTGCGGCGACCTCTGGGCCTACGATGAGTGGTTGCCTGGCAAGGGAGCGAGGTCTGGCTCGACGAATTTGGTCTTTGCGTCGGGATGCATTCTTCGCTCAGGCGAATAGAAGAACCTCAAGACGTGTTTGCACAATATCTGGGGATGGGTATCACAGAATTCTCTCGAGTTCGTCGTCGGATACACGTCGTTGTACGCGCGATCGGTCGCGCGAATGATTCTCAGGAATGCCACCGTTGTGGTTTCGTTGTATCCCGACGTGGGCGCATCTACGATGCCATTCTGTTGATTGAACGCACGGACTCCGCGACGAATGCGCTGAAGTGCCTCATCGAACCCATATTCGCGCAAATAGATGAAGGCGACGGAAACGTGCGCGCGTTGATCCCATTGATTGACGGGTAGGGTCAGTTGCTCAAACGAGGTGACCAACTTGAGGTCTTCGGTGTGCATTCGATCTGAGACTTTCCGTGTGGGTTCTGTCGTTTGACATATGCCTTCTATCGCTAGGTTAAGCAAAGGTCGGCCGGCGAGTCGAAACAAAACATCTGCGCGGGGGGGCACCCGTCGCGGGCCGGGGCGGCCGGGGTCCGGAAGCGGGTGTTCGCGAGGCTACCTGCGACAACAGTCGATAGCCCGCCAAAGTCCAAGCGAGCCAGAAGCCGACATCCATCGTGGATGCACTCACTGGCGGTTCGACATGTGGCTGGGAGGCTCCAAGGCGGAAACTGCTTAAGCGTCTCGAAGCAGCCTCAGGCCGGCATACGGAGGCCGCATCTAGCACGATCGTCACGAGTCCCAAAACGAGCGCTCTTTCCGGCTGTGACTTCCGCGATGCGCTCGCCAGCGGCGCCGGTTCGCTCGTGCGCTCACCCGAACTCGACGATGCTCGCAGGGCCTTCATTCGGCCGACGCCGCTGGCAAGCACGGAGCCTTCGCGTCGCTCGAAAATGACGCTTGTTTGGGACGAGTCGACTGTCCCATGACTGTCGCAGTTGTCCTGCGACAACGGCGACACCCACGGGACAAGCAGGTCGGGGTCGTTTGTGCGGAATATGCACCAGAACCACGTGTGGGCGGGGACTGTCAGGCGATGCGGTGGACGGCCCCAGCGCACAATTGTGCGACGCATAACCAGAAAAACAACTCCGGGTTCGGGCTCGCTACCGACTCGCTAGCGCGAGCCTGCGTCCGATGCGGCTCGATCTTTCGGTCGAGCCGCGTCCCAGTCGTCTGTGGGCCTCGCGAGCCTACTTCTTGCCCTTGCCCGCGGCTGGCTGCACGTCCACGGTCTGCTTCTTCAGGTTGGCGGCTTGTTGAGCCGCCTTCTTTTTCTTGTTCTGCTTCTGGCTCTTTCGATTACTTTTCGGAGACTTATCACCCATTGGGGCAGTCCTTTGTCGCGCGGCAATTCTCGACCGGCACGACCGCGATCGCTAACCAGCAGCGGGGCGGCCATTCAGGCGCGCCCCTGCCCGCCGACTATACGCGGGTTCGACGGTCGACGGGGGGACGGTGGGCCGGACGTGTCACCCAACGCGGCTGAGAAACATCATTGCTTCCGCGGTTTCAATAGGTTGCTGGTCATCGGTCCGCGATGACGCCGTAGCGTTTGAGCCGGCGGTAGAGCGTCGCGGACCCGATTCCGAGCTGTTCGGCGGTCCGAGTTCGATTGCCGTTGTTGACAGCCAGCGCGGCCAGGATGTGCTCCTTTTCGACATGCTCCAGGGGCCGGACGCGGCCGCTGACGGCAATCGATCTTGGCGACGCCGTGCGAATCTCCTCCGAGAGGTCTTCGAGGTTCACGCGAGCGCCCTCAGTCAAGGCGACGGCACGCTCCATGGCGTTTTGCAGCTCGCGTACATTGCCAGGCCAGTCGTAGCGGGTGAGTTGGTCAGCGGCGCCGGGGGCAAGGCCGGAGATCTTGCGCCCCATATGGACTGCTGCGTCCGCAAGCAGGACACGTGCGAGTGGTAGGATGTCCTCTTTTCGATCGCGCAGCGCCGGCACGCGGAGCTCGACGACGCGTAGGCGGTAGTAAAGGTCGGAGCGGAACGCACCCTCGGCAACCTCGTGTGTGAGGTCACGGTTGGTGGCAGCCAGAACGCGAACATCCACAGGGCGGCTTGTGTTCTCACCCACCCTCCGAACCTCACGCTCCTGCAGTACTCGTAGCAGCTTGACCTGCATAGACGGCGAGATATCGCCAATCTCGTCGAGCAGGAGCGTGCCACGGTTTGCAGCCTCGAAGAGTCCCGGACGGTCCGCCGACGCCCCGGTGAACGCTCCGCGAGCATGTCCGAACAACTCGCTTTCAAGCAGCGTCTCGCTAATCGCACCGCAGTTGACCGCAATGAACGGCCCTGTGGACCTCGGTGACTCTTCGTGGATGAGGTGTGCGACGCGTTCCTTGCCAACCCCGCTCTCGCCGGTGAGCAGCACGGTGGCGTCCACACCCGCCACGCGCCGCGCCAAGTCCACCACTCGCTTCATCACGGTACTTTTGGCTACGATACCGAGCGGTTTTTCCACATCGGGGGCCACTTGTGTCAACGCACGGCGATGCGCCCGTAGCTTCGCCTCGGCCTCTTTGAGGCTTTGGCGAACCCTGCTGAGCGACACGTTCAGGCAGCGGTCGAGTCGTCCCTGGTCAAAGAACGCGAGCTCATCGGCGCGTTCATCACCCCACTGGACCCGGGTCCGGCCGACAATATGGCATGCTCCGTGGCCGGCGCCGACGCAGCGGTCCTCAAGGCAGTAGACTTCGGTTCCGGTGGTGTGGCTGACATAGCCGCTCATGAGGCCGCAGATCGTCCAGCAGACCCCGGCGTCTGCCCTACCGAGGTGGAGTAGGTGCTGTTCGGCTTCGTAGGACGAAAGCAGCACGGCACCCGTGCTAGCCAGCGGATCGTCTGCTCCCGGGCGCGCCCGAAACAAGCCTTCAAGTCTGAAGATATGCGGACCGGCCCGTCGCCATTCTTCCGCGCTTGTCCACTCCATTTCCTTGCCAATGGCCGCAGCCAGGCGCCATCCGTGGGCGAACCCGAACTGCGTTAGCACCGTGCGCGCGCCCGTGAGCCCAAAATTGTCGACCAAGTAGTGGCGAAGCAGTCCCATGGCGACTGCATCGACCAACAATGTTCGTTGCCCGGCGAAGCGAATGACGCCGCCTTCCGGATCGAGCTCAAGGAGCTCCTCATGATGCAGATCGACCACCCTCATGGTTCCACAGTTTCATCAAATTGATAGGCCGTCTATCAATTTGATAGACACCGCAGCCGGCTGCGACCTCCGCGTCCCCATCATCACGGGAAGGTGAGGGCGTCCCTGGTTGGGCGCGCTTCTTGCATCGGCATCATGCCGCGACACCGCCGAACCGCTGACCCCGGTGTCCGGGCTGCCGCTCCCCGAACCGAGCGAGATGGAAATGCCCAAAACGACCAGCGCCACGACGCACTATGCCGAAGCGTACCAAGCCCAGTATGAGGCGAAGGACTTCGAGACCGCGACGACGCTCTATCGGGCCCTCATCGACGCGAATCCGGATGCGGTAGAAGCGGGGTATTCTCGCTCCCAGCTGCGTCGGATGGTGATGTCCGTTATCTCACGAGACGCCCTTGTCGGCGCCGACATTGCGCTGCTATGCGGCCACTTCGATGAACTGGCGACGACGGCGGCTGCGCGTGGTTGAGCCCCGTGCGCCAACGTCGACATCTGTGCGAACCGCGCGGACTGTTACCGCGCGACCCCCTCATAAGGTGACGTTTTCAAGCAACGAGCAGTACGGCGCGCGCCGTCTCCGACTCGCTCTCGTCGTGGCTGAAATCCTAGAGCGTGAAGGTATCCATCACTGGTCGCTCGACAGCGGCACGCTGCTGGGTGCCTGGCGCAACGGACGCCAGATCCCCTTCGACGACGACCTCGACCTGCTGATCTACCTGCCGGTCTACCGAAGTCCCCACCTCCGCGAGCTGGCCACGAAGCTTGGCCCGCTGCTGCCCGCCCCGTATTGCTGCCGCGTCGTCACAAGCTACTGTCAGAAGATCGAGTTCTTCGACCCGACCCACGGCAAGTACACGTTGGTGGGTGACGTGTACCATGCCGCCGATTACCACCACATCACCTGCGACCTCCAAGTCTATCGGGACCGAGCCGACACCCCCGATACCGTGCAGATGGTACATGACAACGGCTCGCAACTGGTCATTCCACGCTCGCTGATGGGGTTCGACAAGAGGATTGAACTCGACGGTGCTACGTTCCGCTGCGTCGACAACCCCGAGGCGTTTTTGACGTGCCTCTACGGCTACCTGGGCACCGATGCGACCTTCGACGCAGTGACCGGTCTCTATCGAAAAAACCTGGTAGAAGCTTAAGGTGTCGCGAAATAGGTGCTGGGACCGTCAGCCGATATGGGGCCCTCGAAGCCTTCATCTTTGAGGATTTGGGCGATTTCGACGAAGCCAGGTGGTGGCGTGTCTGCGGCGATGACTAGCAGGCTGCTGAAATTCTCTCGTCGTGGGCGATACCGCCTTCAAAACCGCTCCCGCGTTCTTCGTCAGGCACGTATCCCGATATGCTTCTTCCTTAGAAATCGGCGACTTCGTCACCTCGCGGGATCGCTCTTTGAATTCGGCACCGCCACTCGGTCCGAA
>CALHXW010000347.1 GCA_938040325.1 uncultured bacterium
CCCGTCGCGATGTCTTGGGGGGACTGCAGGTCCTGCGCCAGCTCAATCCCGGCACGGGCGTCGGCTCGGGCACCGTCGGTGTCTCCGAGGTGAAGCGCCAGCATCGACCGACGAAACCTGGCCTGCATCACGCCCTGGGCATCGCCGGCACCAGCCGCCAAGTCCACCGCATCATCGAGGACGCCGAACGCTTCCACCGGCTCGTCGTTGAGCAAGAGCGCATCCGAGAGCAGCAGCCGCCCTTCGGTGTTTCCGCTGCGCTCGACGTAGGCTCGGGCGCGCTCCAGAGCGACCGCAGCGTCACGCTTGGCCAGCGCGAGTGAGGTCCGTGCTCGCAACAAGCTATCCTCCGGAACGGTCGCGCTCAGCGAGAGCAGCCAGCGCTCGGCAGTGTCGATGTCTTGATGTCGGAGCGCGATATCGAAGAGCGCCATCGCTGCGGCGCCGCGAGTCCTCGGGTCCGCCTCATGCGCGAGCGACTCGAGCGTCTCGAGGCTCGCCGGCGTCACGCCGTGGAATGCGATCTCCTGCAGCGTCGTCATCAGCGACAGCTGGTCCGGCGCCGGTACCGCCTCGCTGCGTGCGATGCCGAGGGCGGTCCGCGCCTCCAGCGACCGGCCCAGTCGGCTCGCTCCGGCGGCACGTGCCATCGCGGCGCGGCCAAGCCAAGCAGCACGCGCGTCGCCACCCAGCCGAGCTCCTTGTCCGACGCCAAGCCGCGCCGCATCGAGGGCCTCACGGTCGCGCCCCATCCGCAGCAGCGCTTCCGCTTGGATAACCGTGCCGGCGACCGCGCTGGCGAGGTCTTTGGCGTTCAGCGCTTGGGTCGTCAAGAAGCCACCGAGGGTCACACAGGCCTCGTCATTTTCCGACAGAACGGCACACTCGGTCGCCGCTGCCAGTGTCTGAACGCGGAGCGCCGGGTGTGTCGACGCGATCGGCACGGTTAGCGCGTCGGCCGCGAGCGCCGTCTTGAGAGCCTCTTGGTGCTCACCAGCGGCAGCTTGGGCCCGGACAAGTGCCAGATTGATACCGACGTGGTCGCTGACCGGAACCGCGGAGTCGATGCTGTCGCGTGCTGCAATGAGCAGCTCGGCGGCGTCAGCTGGTCGGCCGTCGGCCATGGTTTGAGCGGCATCGAGGAGCAGTTGTTGGATGTCTGGCATGCCGCAGTATTCGCCACGAGGACCGTGCCACGCAAGTGCTCGCCGAGTTGGTAACAAGGCGCTACGATAGGGGGAGACCCCCCAGCAAACCGAGCCTCAGATCGCTCATCGCCTACGTCAGGAGACGTCTTGAACGACCCCGTGCCGGCTGACACGACCACTCGGACCGACACCTCTCCGGCGGCACGCCACGGACGACTCCTCCTGGCGCGGTATGCCGCGCTGCATGACGGCCTCATGCCGCGGTCGGCGACGGGAGCGGAGAGCTACTCGCCGGCCTTGGCGAGGTGGCTCGCCGGCAGTGAGCTGCCCGCAGAGAACGTCGCCCGCGCCCGTTCGTTCCACGCGGAGCTTGCCGCAAGCCGCGACGTGCTTGCTTCCGGCGACCCGGTCAACGGTCGCCTCTGCCGCCTCTTCTCGGTGGTGGCTCAGACCGACCTCGAGCGCGACCTCTTGGCACTGCTCATCGCCTTTGACGTCAGCCCCCAGGTGGCGAGCGCCGTCCGCAGCATGTCGCTGTGGCCGGAGTCAGCCGGGCTTGAGCGGAGCTTTCTGCAGGGCGTGCTGGACCCCTTTGGCGAGCCAGGACCGCAGGTCGATGTGGCCCAGCTGCTGCGCGCCGGTCACGGGCTGTCTCGGCGCGGCGTGATCCGCGGGCTGCGCGAAGCAACGGCGTCGCGGGCGGTCTTCGTAGATCTCTCACCGATCGTGATGACGTGGCTGGTCGACGGAACTGCTCAAGCGAGCAAGCGTGCCGACGCCATGACCTGGGCTCCGCCTGACGCCCCAGAGCTCGAGCGGATGGCAGGGCTCAGCGTGGTCGCTGACGCCGACCTCGGAGCCTTTATCGAGCGTCTGGAGGCCTCGTCGACCCTGCGGGTCAAGAGCCCGCGCGGCCTCGATGTGCTGTTGACGGCGCGGCTTGCGGCGCGACGATGCTCACGCGGCGTCATCGTCGCCGATCTGTCGTCGACCACGACCGACCCCGCCGCTGGAACGGCTCAGCGCGCGGTCCGGGAAGGCGCCCTGCTCGCGGTTCTCTCCGACAGCTGGCTGCTGGTTCGCGGCCTCGAGCACGAGAGTCAGCTCCAGCGGCTTGAGCCAGATGCGCTGGCCGATGCTGTGCGCGAGGCGGCTACCTGGACGCTGCTTGAGGACGCGGCGCCCTCGGACCTGCCGGGCTTGGGCGCCCAGGTCAGTCAGCGGCTCGATGCAGGCGTGGTCGAGGTCAGCTTTCCTGAGCGCGACAGCCGGCAGCAGGCATGGGTGCAGCTCCTCGATGACCAGGCGCCAGACGTGGCCAAGCGCCTGAGCGTGTTTCCGCTGGGATTTGAGCAGATCGCTCAGGTCGCTTCGCGGCAAGCGCTCGGCATCGACGCCGTTGAAGAGGGGTGCAGGCAGTCGATCGGCCACCGCGTTGGCCAGCTGGCGCGTCGCGTGACCTCGTCGCTGACCTGGGACGACGTCATCTTGCCCGACGTGATCGTGGACGTGGTCACCGAGATGTTGGCCTACGCGAAGCACCGCGAGCACGTCTTCCGCGACTGGGGTTTTGCGTCCAAGCACGCATACGGGATTGGCCTCTCGGCGCTCTTCTCGGGACCGCCCGGGACCGGCAAGACGATGCTCTCTGGGCTCGTCGCGCGTGAGCTGGGCCTCGATCTCTACCAAATCGACCTGTCGCGCGTGGTCTCGAAGTACATTGGCGAGACCGAGGAGCGCTTGGCGCGGCTCTTCGAGGAAGCTCAGCGAGGCGGCGTGGCGCTGCTCTTTGACGAGGCTGACTCACTCTTTGCCAAGCGGACCAGCGTCAAGAGCAGCACCGACCGCTACGCCAACTTGGAGGTCAACTTCCTGCTGCAGAAGATGGAGGAGTTCTCGGGCGTCGCGATCCTCACAACCAACCTTGAGAGCAGCCTCGACGAGGCCTTTCGTCGGCGGATCCGCTTTCACGTGAAGTTCGAGCGTCCCGATGCGGAGGAGCGTGACCGGCTCTGGCGGGCCATGTTGCCGTCGTCCGCCCCGGTCGCTGCCGGCGTGAACTTCGCGGCCCTCGCCAAGGCCTATGAGTTCTCGGGCGGCGAGATCAAGAACGCCTCGCTGCGCGCGGCGTTCCTTGCCGTGGCTGAGGGCAAGGGCATCGACCTCGACATCCTCGACCGCGCGGCGGCTGCAGAGTCGGCCGAGCGGGGTCGGCTCGTGCGTCGCTCGGCGTACGACTTTATCACCGACGACGACGGGTTCGAGGATTAGCGCCATGCGAAGTCTCGCCCAGCGACTGGCCCGGGCCCACGGCGGCTCGGTGGTCGACTGGCGGCGGCGGCTGCGGCAGGCCGGCGTGCGCGCGCAGGTGACCGAGGCAGAGCTGTCGGTGTCCGAGCGGGTAGCGGTCCAGGCGTTGCTCGCCGCTCCAGCGGCCCCCCAACCCCCGTCGTCGTCAGCGTCGACCGCCGTCGCGTGGACCCGACGCGCGCTTCAGCAGATGCTCGCGCAGTGGGAGCCCTGGCGTCTGGCGCCGAAGCAGCTTGCGGCGTCCTATCGGCGCCATGCGCGCACGCTCGTCGGACCGATGGCAGCCCGCGCCGAGCTTCCGCTGCCGGAGCATTTGCCCAGCGACATGGCGCCTTGGTTCGGCCCTGAGGACTGGACCGCGGCGGCCGAGGTCGATCGCCGGTTGATGTGCACGATGGTGGGCCTGCGGAGGTCTCGGCTGCTGGGCGCCGTGGCTGCGACCCTAAGCGCTCGCGCACCGGCGAGCGGCGTGCCTGCGCGGGTGGTCTGTCGCATCGCGGCGGCGGGCGGGGCGCGAACGGTGGCGCCGACGGTCGCGTGGCCGAGCGTGGTGGAGGTCGCGGAGCTCGACGGCGTGGAGGTCTGGCGACTGCCAGACGCAGACGCGAAGAAGCTGGCCGAGCAGCGTCAGGCGGCTCAAGCCAAGCGACGCCTGCGCGTGGTCGAAGACGATGAAGACGCGGAGCTCGGGGACGTTCGAGGCGTGCTGCAGCGACGCTATCCGCCGGCTGCGACGGCTCCGCCTTTGGTGCTGAGCAAGGACGCCGAGCAAGGCCTGGCAAGTGTCCGTGGACGCTGGCGCCACCGTGATGCGGTCAAGATGGCCGGTCGACGTCCAGGGGTCATCGCTCTCTTCGTCGGAGAGGCTGGCTTTGGCAAGCGAACGGCGGCAACACAGGTGGCGGTGTCGCTGGGGCTGGAGCTCTTCGCGGTTCAGTCGGCTCGGCTCTCGTCGCGCTACATTGGTGAGACCGAGCAGCGGATCACCGCGCTCTTCGAGTTCCTCGAGGGACGCTCGGCAGCGGTGCTGATCGACTCGGCCGAGGACCTGATGGGCAAGCGCGGCGAGGTTGGCTCGGCCAACGATCGCTACGCGAACATGAGCGTCAATCACCTCTTGCAGACGCTGGAGCGCTGGCCCGGGCTCTGCATCCTGACAGCTCCGACGCTCGCGAGCTTCGACCCCGCGATGCAGCGCCGCATCGACCTCACGGTGCCCTTCGACACAGGCGATGGCGCCTGGCGCGAAGCGCTTGTGAGCTCCCTGTGGGGCTGGCTCGCTCCCAGGTTGCCGGATGCGTGCACCGAGGGCTTTAGCGCGAGCGTCCTCGAGCCGCTTGTCCAGGCTCACCAGCTGGCACCGAGCCAGCTCCTAAAGTTCGTTGTCGATCTCGGGGTCGAGCTTCACCTCAACCGGCGTCCGGTCACCCGCGTGATGGTCTCGCGGAGGGTCGCTCGCACGCTCTCGACCCTCGGCTTTGTGGTCAAAGAGGAGCTGCTGTGACGGACGAACCGCTCAACCGCATCGTCATTGTAGGCGGCGGGACCGCAGGTTGGCTGACGGCGCTTTTTTGCGCGCGACTCGCGTCGATGGCTGACGCCGCACCGCTGTCGGTGACGTTGATCCAGGCGTCCGACATCGCGCCGGTTGGCGTTGGGGAAGCGACGGTTCCGCCGTTGAAGAGCCTGTTTGCGTTCCTCGGGCTCCAGGAGCGCGAGTGGATGGCCGCGTGCGGCGCGACCTACAAGCTCGGCATTCGGTTCGTCGACTGGCGGGCTGAGCCCGGTGAGTACTGGCATCCCTTCTTTCGCTTTCGCGGCGACTTGCCGGTCGGTCTCGAAGAGGCGCACATCTGGCTGGCGGCGCGCGAGCGCGGCGATGCTGTCGCTGGGCCGCTAGACCGGGTCTGTTTGCCCCATATTGAGGCCTGCGACCGTGGGCTTGGTCCGCGCGCCAGCTTGGACGGGCCGCCGGCGCTCGCTCACGCCTATCACCTCGACGCGGGACTCCTCGCTAGCTACCTGCAAGAGCGTGCGGTCGCTGCAGGGGTGGTCCGAGTGATCGACCGGGTCGACGACGTGGCTCTCGACCCGGAGAGCGGAGACATCGCGTCGCTCACAACCCAGCATCACGGCGCGATTGGTGGCGACCTGTTCATCGACTGCAGCGGGTTTCGCGGCCTGCTCATCGACGGGGCGCTCGACGAGCCCTTTGAGTCTGCGCGCCAGCACCTGCTGTGCGACCGCGCCGTCGCGATGCAGGTGCCTGGCGGCCGCGGTCGGGGCTCGATTCCAAGCTTCACGACGGCGACAGCGCTCCGCGGCGGCTGGGCATGGCAGACGCCGCTCTACCATCGGGTCGGGGCGGGCTATGTCTACTCGAGCGACCACATCAGCGACGACGATGCCGCCCACGAGCTTCGCGACCACCTCGGCGAGGGCGCCCGCGACGCTGAAGCTCGACACCTGCGAATGCGCGTCGGCCACCGTCGTCGCTCATGGGTTCGCAACTGCGTTGCGATCGGCTTGTCGAGCGGCTTCATCGAGCCTCTCGAGTCGACCGGTATCTTCCTCATCCAGCGTCAGCTCGAGCTGCTGCGGACCTTCTTTCCGGACCGAGGCGACAACAGTGGGCTACGCGATGCGTACAACCGTCGGCTGGGTGCGGCTTACCGGGAGGTGTTGAGCTTCATCGCGGCCCACTACCAGCCGAGTGATCGGCGGGACACTGCGTTTTGGCGTGACGCGACGGCAGCGCCGCTGCCTGAGGATGCAGCTGCGCTCTTGTCGCGCTGGGCTCAGGATGCGTCCGCGCTTGAGCCAAGCGACGTGTTTGTCGATCCGATCTGGAGCTCGCTGTCGTGGATCTGCGTGCTCGAGGGACTTGGCGTGAAGCCCGGCCGCGCGAGCCGGCTCTATGCGAGGCTCGGGTCCGACTCGCTCGCGGAGGCACTGAGGCGATCGGCCGAGCGGTCTGCTGGGACACTCGACGAGCTCGCCGACCACTGGGAACTTCTCACGCGGGCCCGCTGGTAGCGGGCAGCCTCAAGACGGGTCGCTAAAAGTTGGGACGAAGCCTTGCTTTTCACGATGTTGGGCACTAATTTCGCTCTTGGTCGGTAACGGTAGGGAGTAGCATCATGGCACTACCCAAGGCGAAGAACGCCGAACAGAAGGCGAAACGCGAGGCTTCGGCCAAAGCGAACGCAGGTCCTGCGCCTGAGAAGAGCTACAAGATTCCCGACCAGCCGCTGTCTCCGTCCGTGAGTCCTGCCGGCAAGATGCCAACGGGCGGCGGCAAGGGTGAGACGAACGGTCCTGAGGGCCGCATCAACGTCGAGCCGCTCTCGTCTGAGCAGAAGGCGAAGTTCGAGAAGTCCTTCGGCATGGACCTCTCCGCGGTCACCGTTCACACCGGACCGGGCGCCGACAAGCAGTGCACCGAGAGTGGGGCGCTGGCGTTCATTCAGGGCACCAACATCTTCATGAGCAGCGCCGCTGGCAAGCTCGGCGACAAGAAGTACGAGCGGACGCTCGGCCACGAGCTGGCTCACTTCGCGCAGCAAAACGGCAAGGCAACCGAAGAGGGCGGCGGCGACGCTGAAGCCGACGCCGATCAAGCTGGTGACAAGGCCGCTGCTGGCGAGGCCGCAACGGTCTCACAGTCGGTCGCACCAGGCACCAAGCAAAACAAAGACGGCGACAACGAGCAGGTCAACAAGGTCAACATTCCCTTGTTCGGCACGGGCGCCGGAATCGAGATCACGCCGCCGAACACCGATGGCGACTGGTCCGTTGCTGTTGCGGACGTGAAGGAGTTCACGGAAGGCATCGAAGAAAAGGGCGACAAGTGGTGGCGCAAGTCGTTCCCGACGCCCTTCTTCGGCCTGTCGATCGACCTAGGTGCAGGCTTCTTCGCCGAGTTCAGCCTTGGCAAGATCAGCCTCAAGGGCCTCAAGGTCAACTACAAGAAAGCCCGCGACATGTACGAGTTCGAGGGTGAAGTCGGCACGGCGATGAAGCTTGAGGTTGGCGGATTCATCTCGGCGGGTGTATCCGCTGATGTTTGGATCGCTTCGGCGGGCGTGGGCTTGAAAGCTAAGCTCGCACTCACGAAGAATCACCCGCTGAGCGTGAGCCTCAAGGGCGGCTGGAGTCCATCGAGCGGCGACGCAATGATTGCCGGTGCGCTGAACATGTCGGCCCTTGAGCTTGAGTGCAAAGCGGCTGTCGCTCTCTACGTCTACTACGACGCTTGGGGGCTCTCGACGTACTCAAAGGACTGGACGTTGTATGAGCGAACGCTTGGCAAGCTGACTTTCGCAGGCATCAAGCTCCAGCTCGGCTGGTCGAGATCCAAGGGTTGGGGCGAGTCGGAGATTGAGCCGAAGCCGGCCGAGGCGCAGGACTTCAGCGGCAACATCTCATCGCTCTACCCAAGCAAGAGTGACTGAGCGAGCGTCTCGCACGCATGAAGGCCGCTGCTCGCAGCGGCCTTTCGCTTTTGTGGCGCCATGAAGCTCGCTGATGATAGCGTCGCATCACACTCGTAGTGTCCAGGAGAGATGATGCGGACGTTCATGTGGGTCTTCCTCGCGTTTGGCACCTTCGCGATGATCGTGGCGGTGCTTAGCTGGTTCCGGTCGAAGGACCAGCACGCGATTGCCAAGTCTGCCGACTGCAAGATCCTCGAGATCAAGCGCGTCAAGAAGCATGCGTCGGGCAGCACGGGGATGCACACCGACTGGCGCATCCGCGTGAGCTTCATCAACCCGTTCACCGGCGAAGCTGGCGAGGGGGTCTACACCACCGGTGGCAACCGCTCGACCATCGAGGGGATGTACCAAGAGGGGGCTACCGTTCGCGGCTGGTTCGAGCCAGAGCGCGGCTTGGTGCTCTTGCGCGACGAGCTGATCGAGCAAGGCTCAGTCTCCGTCTTCATGGCCATCGCATCCGTGGTCTTCTTCGCCCTTGCTGGTCTGTTCTGGTACCTCCGGCAGCGTGGGTAGGATTGTGCGCACCTTCATGTGGGTCTTTCTCGCGTTCGGCACGTTTGCGTCGGTCGTGTCGGTGCTCAGCTGGTTCCGGTCAGAAGACCAGCACGCGATTGCGAAGCCCGCCGACTGCCTCATCCTTGAGATAAACCGCACGAAAAAGTTCGCGTCTGGCAGCACGGGTATGCACACCGACTGGCGCATCCGCGTCAGCTTCATCAACCCGTTTACGGGCGAGGCTGGTGAGGACGTCTACACCACGGGCGGCAACCGCACGGTCATTCATGAGATGTACCAAGAGGGCGCGACAGTCCGGGGTTGGTTTGAGCCCGAGCGAGGCTTAGTACTGCTCCGCGACGAGCTGTTCGCGCAGGGCTCGACCTCAGCGTACGCTGCGGTTGGTGCCGCAATCTTCTTCGCGCTCGCCAGCTTGTTTTGGTATCTGCCGCGACGGCGTCGCGCCCAGTCACGTTAAGTCATCACCATGGCCGAGCGGTGACACGTGGTCGGCACGCTGATGTGTTGCGATCACGTGGACGGAAGGCTGAGTCGCCCGTGATGACGCGATCTCCGTTGGTTTCGCCTGGTGAGCCCTTAGAACTCCAGGTGACGCCGGTGATGGTGCGACTCCGCGCTTCGCTCTGAGCAGGCGGTAACTTGGACGCTTTGACGTATCGGGTGGCGAGGCGTACCACCGAAGGATGAGCGAGATCGAAGTAGAAGAGATCACGGAGACTGAGACCGCAACTGAGCTGGGCGAGGTCGTTGAGTCATCGACGTTCGATCAGGACCTCGACGAGCTTGTCGACCAGTACATTCGCGAGGCCGACGCCAAGGAAGCGCAGCACCGCGACATCGTCATGGCAGCGTTCGAGGCCGGGACGCTCCTGCGTGTGGTCGAGCCGCTCGAGCTCTACGACCCGATCGATGCAAAGGCCATTCGAGTGCGCCGCGGCGAGGTGCTCACCGTCGCGTCCCACGAGGGTGACGTGCTGGTTGGCCAGCTCGCCGACAACAGCCACAGCCTCGGGGTGCTCTACGAGGAAGAACATCGCTGGTACCAGCGAAAGTACTTCCTGCCGCTGGCCTTGCTGACCTCGCGCGAAAAGATCGAGATCGATCCCGAGCTTGAAGAGCCGCACGAGCAGTCGCTGGCGCCGGTCAAGGGCATGTCGGAGACCGCCAAAGACGAAAAGGCCGTCGTCGCTGTCCGAAAGATTGAGGAGCTCGAGCTCCGCGACGAAGCGGCGTTTTTGCCACGCGATGTGACACTTATCTTCCGCGACGGGGTCACGGCCGCCGACGCGGAGTCCGGGGAGCCTGTTGAGCTGCCGCCCGGGACCGAAGCAGTCACCATCGAACCTGTCGGCGACATCCTCGACCACTACGAGGAAGAGATTCCTCCCGTGAAGGTCCGCGTGGGTGAGCGCGAGCTGACGATTCCTTTCGAAAAGATCGCCGACCTCGACCCCGACAATGATGTTCTGACGCTCGACAACGTGGCCAAGCGCTCGGCCGAGGAGCTTTCCCGCCGCGGTGCGATGCGTCGCTTGGCCGGCGTTGGGATTGCTGGCGGTATGCTGCTCGGCAGCGGGGGCTACTACGTCGCCAAGCGCGCCAGCGACTCGCGCCTCGACAACGCCCCCGAGTTCACGCTCGACGAGGACACCACCGAGCCGCAAGCGCGGCTCAACCATCAAGTCGTCAGCGCGATCGTGCCGCAGGCGTCGATGCTCTACGCGTATTTCACCTCGGGCAACCAGTACTGGTGGGAGCTCCGAGGCAAGATGATGGATCTGAGCGCGCAGGACGCTAAGCCGCTGCTCAATGCCCAGACGCGGATGCTGCAGAGCGTCAGCGCTGACAGCTCCCAGCTCTGGGAGCTCTACAAGCACGTGTTTTTGCGTCGAGTCCACGTGGGCTGGGCCGAGCACCGTCAGTACCGCACCGACAGCAACGGTCGCCAGCGCTACGTCGGGTCGCTGTGGAGCAAGATCCACCGCACCATGTGGCTGGAGCCCCAAGGCCTACGTGGCTTCCACACCACGCTCAGCGCGTGGTCCAACAGCGATGAGCATCGGTACTGGCGTGCTCACAAGCTTGAGAACCATCCGCTCTTTGACCTGCTGGCGGCTGACCCCGAGAACGCCGAGGGGACCTTCAAGGTCGAAAAGGAAGTCGTCGGCTTCGGTCGCGATGCCGCCGTGAGCATGGCGACCATGGCGCTGATGACGCTGCCGCCAGCCTTCTACGACGAGCTGACCGCGATGTTCAGCAGCTACGCAAACACCCCGAACGAGACCGGATTTGGGCCCAAGCGGGGCGCGATTCCCTACCAGAAAGAGGCTTTCAACGTCGCAGGGCTCGCAGCCGGCGTCGTGCTCTCGACGCGCTACCAGCGGTCGCTCAGCAAGAAGATGCGCGAGAGTAAGTACAACCTGGGCCGCTCGGTCGACGAGCAGGTGCGAAGGGTCCCCCAGTACAACTTTGACGCCGCATTTCGGACCTACTTCGGCCAGCCAACCCCCGAGCAGCTCACCCAAGGGCTCGCGCGCCGTGCGGACACAATCCGCGACATGGGACGGCACCTCCACAGCTTCACCTACACCTACGGAATGGGCTGGGACAACGGTCGCAGGCTGGATCCCGTCTACGTCAACCCAAGCCAGCTGGCCCGTGCTCTGCCACGCCAGATCCGCGAGTGGCCACGCTACGCGGTGCAATTAGATCGTTTCTTGAGTGACTCTGGTCACCGCGAGCGTATTCTGCCCGTACTGAAGAATGCGATCGGCACGGAGACTGTCGAAGCACAAATGAAGCAAGCGAAAGGCGATGCGAAAGGCGGAAGTTGGAAGCGATCTCTCTGGTTTGCACTCCCACTGTGGGGCGCGGTAGCGGCAGACGCGCTGCTCAAGGGCGGCGTCCGCTAGCTCAGCTGCCGGCCGCTGGCAGCGGCAACGCCGTTGGCGAGCGCTCAACGCGGGTCTCGCAGGCGCAGCTTTCGTCGATCTCGAGATCGCTCACGGACCAAGGCCCTCCGACCTGCATTGACGTCTCCTCTCGCTCGCCGCAAAAGCAGCGCACCTCGATTCGGCGCGTCGTGGCGCTGATTGCGACCGCAGCGCTCACGATGGGCTGTCGGTCCTCGACCCCCGAGCACGCACAGCCTGTCGAAGGCGCCGGCGCCGTCGTGGCGGAGGTCCCCGTTGCTCCCGTTCCCATCGAGGCGGCGGTTCGCGATCTGCCGCTCGCTGGCGATGTGCTCGACAGCGGCACCGAGATCAGCGGCATGGCGTGGTGGGGCGATCGTCTCGTCCTGGTGCCCGAGCGTCTCGGCTTGGAGGAGGACCCCAACGAGGTCAACATCGCTGGGCCCCAGTACGTCTTTGTGCTCGAGCGCGCCGCTATCGAGGCCGTGGTCCTAAACGGCGACCCAGGACCGCTGAACCCCCGCAAGGTATCTGTCACACCCGACATCACATCGATCGCCGGACTCGACGGCTTCGAAGGCTTGGCCGTGGGTCCGGACGGCACTGGCTACTTCTTGGTCGAGACGCACACCAACAAGGCGGGCGACAACCCTTCCTACGTGGTCCGCGCGTCCTGGGGCAGCGATGACATCATTGCGCTCGACCTCGCCAACAAAGTGACGCTCCCGCGGCCGTCCACCCACAGCAACATGGCGCACGAGGCAGGCTTCGTCTGGGACGGCATCTTTCACGCCCTCTACGAGCTCAACAGCCCCCTGTTTGTGCCGAACCCAGCGGCCGCGCGCTTCGACGCCGAGCTTAAGCCGATAGCGGACATCCCGTTTCCCGAGCTCCTCTACCGCCTCACCGACGTGACGGCACCGTCTGCGGACGGACGATTTTGGGGCCTGAACTTTCGGTTCCCCGGCAGCAAGACCAAAGGGCCAGCGGCGTGCGAGTGCCCGCTCTTCAAGAAGTTCGGTATCGGGCGGACCCACGCGACCGAAGAGCATGTCGAGCGCATCCTCGAGTTCCAAGTGACCGACGAGGGCGTCGAGCTTGTCGACCGAGCTCCCGTGCTGCTCAAGCTTGACCATGACTGGCGCGACAAGGGCGCCCGCAACTGGGAGGGCATCGTGCGTTTCGGTGATGGCGTGCTCGCGGTGACGGACAAGTACCCCAAACCCCACACGCGCCTGGGGTTCATCAGGCTGCCGTCGCCATGAATGACGACGGCCACAGCGCCACCGAGCGCCGCAACACGTGGGTAGGTTTCTTCACGCTCTTTGCGATTCTTGCCGCTCATGTGCTGACCGAGACCGCCCGCGACGCCCTGTTCCTTGAGCGTGCCAGCGCTGCCGACCTGCCGTACGTCTACATCGGCGTGGCCATGGCAACGCTCGTCATCGCGATGTTCGTCATGCGTGCCGGACCGCGGGTCCTGACGCTGACGCTCTGGGTCTCCGCTGGCATCAACAGCGGCTTTTGGTTGCTGATGGACGGCAGCGGAGACTGGGCCGTCTTTGCGCTCTACATCTGGACCAGCATCTTCGGCGGCTTGGCCATTACTCAGTTTTGGCTCGTGCTGGCCCGCCTCTTCACGATCGGCGACGCCAAGCGCCTCTATGCGTTCATTGGCGCCGGAAGCGTCGCAGGTGCGCTCGCAGGCGCCGCTGTGGCCACCGGTATCAGCACGCTGACCGAGCCACGCCACATCCTCCTGGCGTCAGCGCTGGTGTTGGTCGCGGCTGGTTTCGGCCCGGCCATGCTCAAGATGGGCGAGGCTGGCGCCGTCAGCGACGGTAACAGCCGCTCGACGCTTGCCGACTGCATCCACACCATCCAGAGCCACCCCTACATCAAGCGGCTCGGCATCTTTATCTTACTCGGGGCGGTGGTCTTCACCCTCGCTGACTACGTGTTCAAGTCCGAGGTGCAGCGGCAGGTCCCACCCGAGAAGCTTGGAGCCTTCTTTGCCGTCCTCAACACCGTCCTCAATGCGGCTGCCCTTGCGGCCCAGCTCCTGCTGACGCGCTGGCTCCTGCGTCGCTTGGGCGTCTTGCGGTCTCTTTGGATCATGCCGGCGCTCATGCTGGCCGGCGGCGTCTTGCTCATCGGCGGAGGCGGCTTGCTAGCGGCGCTCGTGCTCAAGGGGACCGACGGCAGCCTCAAGCACTCGCTCAATCGGACGATCACAGAAGTGCTCTACCTGCCCATCCCGGAGCGCTTGCGACGGCACAGCAAGGCCTTCATCGACATGGTGGGTCAGCGAGGCGCCCAAGCGCTTGCCTCGGTGGTGATTCTCGCCATCGTCGCGCTCGTGGATCCCGCCACGGCTACGATCGTCATCGCTTCGCTCCTTGCGGCGTGCTGCCTTGGCTGGATGTGGGTCGCCGGTGGCATCCGCGAGCACTACCTCGACCTCTTCCGTGACGCTCTTCGCGAAGGCTCCATCGACACCCGAGGCGGTATCCCGGAGCTCGACCTCGCGTCCCTTGAGGCCCTGATTCGAACGCTCAACAGCGACGACGACATGGAAGTGACGGCCGCCATGCAGCTGCTTGCCGACAACGGAAAGGCCGGCCTTATCCCAGCGCTTATTCTCTATCACCCCTCAGAAGAGCTCGTCCTCGAGGCACTCTCAATCTTTGAGGAGAGCGGTCGAGACGACTTTCTCAAGCTCGCCGACAGGCTCGCGCGAGGGAGTCAGCCGCGGGTGGCCGCGGCGGCTCTTCGAGCGCGCAGCGCCGTGTCCATGGACCGGGCGCTGCTCGACAGCATGGTGGGGCACGAGGCACCCGAGGTGGCAGCGACGGCGCTCGTGGTGCTTGCAGCCAACGGCGAGACATCGCCGCTCGCGTTTCACGATGCGCTCCACACGCTGGAGGCTCGACACGGTGATGCTGCCCGGCTCGCTGCGTGTAAGGCCATCCGACTGCAGCCTCACGCAGCGTTCAGCTCGACCCTTGAGCGCTACCTCAGGCTGGACTCGGATGAGGTGCTCTCGGTGGCGGCTCAAGCGGCTGAGACCAACGCCGCGACCAACACGATCGACCAGCTCATCGGACTGCTGGACCGGCGCGCGGTGAGGCTCTCCGTCCGCTCCGCACTGGTCTCGTTCGGCGAGCCTGCTCTGAAGGCCCTCGCCACCGCACTGAGCGAGCCTTCGACACCTGTGCGCGTGCGACTGCATGTGCCGCGTACCATCAGTCTCTTTGACCCCGCGCGTGCGTCACGGATTCTGCTTGGGCGTTATCCTGACGAGTCGCGGACGAACATCCAGCTTAAGATCCTTCGGGGACTCGGACGCTTGCGCGCCAACAATCCCAGCTTACGTCTCGAGCCAAGCGTGCTCGATCGCCTGCTCACGCGGGTGATCGACAACATGCTCGAGCTTGCGACTGCACGTGACGGGCTCATCAACGGCGACGAGGCGGACGCGACCTCCATGGGACACGCGCTCCTCGTCAGCTTTGTGTCCGATAAGGCCGCCCATCTCGGCGAGCACGTCTTCCGGCTGCTCGGTCTTCGGTACCCCATGGAGGACTTCGAGAGCATCTATCGGGCCGCGATCAGCGGTGACCGCGCCGCTCGCGCGAACGCGTTTGAGCTGTTGGGATACTCGGTGGATGAACACCTCACGGAGCGCCTCGAGAACGTCGTGGCTGTCGTTGTCGATCGCAAGCCGACGGGCGTCGCGATGAGCTACAAGGAGGCCCTAGGCGCCGCGCTGGGTGACGGCAGCGAAGGCCTCCGAGCGGTCGCTGCGTACCGTATCGCTGAGCTCGGGCTGACCGAGTTCGAGCAGGCCCTGCGGGAGACGGCCACGGTTCAGCAGGGGCCGGGCAGCACCATCATCGAGCGCGCGCTCGCGCTCTTCGACGGGCTTCGACCCGCCGTCGCGGAGGGAGGAACATGAGACGCAGCGGATCAACTCAAACCGAGCGAATGCTGTTGTTGGCGTCGCTCGCCTGGTTCCGGAACGCCCCACGTGAGCGCCTGGTCTTGTTGGCGCACCACGCCCGCGAGCGGAACGTCAAGAAGGGCACCGTCCTCTACGAGCCTGGAGTGGCCTCCAACGTGATGTGGATCATCGTCGACGGCCAAGTCCGGATCGAGCGCAACGGGCGACGCGTCGCAACGGCTGTGTCCGGCTGGGGCATCGGGGCGCTTGAGGTGATGGCCAACCGGGAGCCCAGCTCGCGCGCCATTGCCGAGAAGCCGACGTACGCGCTGTGCATACCGACCCATGTCCTGCATGACTTGATGGACGACCACTTCGAGTTTGGGCTGGGTGCGCTGCGTAACTTTGCGCGCGGACTCCTAGAGATGACGGACAAGCTGCCCTTTGACCGCGACTTTTCGGCTGGCGAGGACCCACCGGACTGGGAAGTCGGTGAGCCGCCGTTCGACTTCGTTCAGCGGTTGGCGCTCGTGCGGCGTGGGGAGCTCATCCGTGACGCCAGCTTTGAGAGCGTTGCGCGGATCGCCAGGAGCTTGACGACCACCACCTACGCGCCAGGTGAGATCGTCTGGCGGCGTGGCGAGCCCAGTGGCCGCGTGATGACCGTCGTGTCTGGCGCGATCACCGCCATACCTGCGCATGACCGCTGGCGAGCTAAGAGCGGTCCGTTCGGGACGTTCGGTGCGCTGCCCTCTTTCGCAGGCCTGCCAACTTACCTTGAGGTCACGGCCGTTGAGCCGACGGTGATCATGAGCAACGAGACCGAGTCGCTCATCGACGTGCTGGAGGACGACGGCGACCTCATGCGGCATCTTCTGCAGACCCTTGGCGGCCGGTATCTGGACGTGCAGGATGCCGTCGCGGCCGCACAGGAAGGCGACTTGCGGCCAGCGACTGCTGCCTGAGCTGCGAAAATCTAGACTAAAGCTGGTCATAGAGATTGATCTCCTGTTCGGAATCTGTTCAGACTTGAGCTGCGCGCACAGCGCTCCCGGTTCTGATGAGGTTTTCGAATGCGTCTGTCCCTACTCCCTGTTCTTTGTCTCTCGCTCGTTTTTGTCGCGTGCGATCCCGATGACGGTGACGGCGACGTCGATACGACGCCGGCGCTTGATGTCGAGACCGACACGCAGATGGAAGACACCGCCGAGCCACCGTCGGGCCCGGCCGCACGCGCGAGCTGCAGCTACCGAAACCCCTTTGGCCAGACCGACGACTGCAAAGAATATCTGGGCGAAGACTGGACCGACGCCCAGATTACCGAGGACTGCGCGACTGTCTTTCCAGGCGTGGAGGGAGGGCTGAAGCTCGGTGAGGGGTGTGACGACTCCGCGGTGCTTGGCGCCTGCGTGAACACGCTCGACGGCGACAAGGTCACCCGGACGCTCACCGCAGGAACCGACGCTGGAAACTGCGCAGCAACCCAGACTGGCTGCGAGGCCTTTGGTGGCGGCGAGTTCGTGCCGGACACGATCTGTGGCGGCGGAAGCGGTGGACCGGACACACCCGCGCCTCTCGACGGGGTCTTCGCCGTCCCGTACGAGCGCTGCGAGCCCCCAGTCGCCGGCGAAGCGCCTGGCGACGGACCAGGCGGCGACGTCTGCACCAAGAACTCGATCCAGGGCTGCACGGAAGAGGGCCGAAAGTTCGAGGACTACGCGTCGTGCAGCGACGTGCTGACCCAGCGCCCCTACTGGTCCAACCCCCTGATTCCGACGCTCAGCGAAAACGATCCGCGCCTGACCGACAGCACCTATGAGACCGAGTCCAACTGGGTCAAGAGTCAGATCGAGGCGTGCTCCTGCGTCTGCTGCCACGCCGACAGCCTCACGCCCAGCGGCGTGGGCCAGTGGGACACCGAGTTCGGTCCGCTCTGGGCTGACACCTTCAGCGACTCCGGCATGGCGATGATGGCCGGTTGGGTCGGCTCCGACGGCTTCGGCGCGTACCCCGCCGCAGAAAACAACGGCTTTGACCGCGAGATCACCGGCGCGCCGTCCACCGACGTTCCGCGCATGATCGCGTTCTTTGAGGGCGAGCTCGCGCGCCGCGGCAAGACCCGCGCCGACTTCGCCGAGACGCCACCCTTCGGCGAGTTCATGTACACGTTCATCGACCACGAGCCAGGCACCTGCGGCGAGGGCATCGGCGTCGACCGCAACGGCGTCATCACCTGGAACGGCGGCGCTGCACGCTACATCTACCTGCTCGAAGCAGGCTCGAAGTCGCCGGCCGCTCCCCCGAGCTTCGACATGCCCGACGGCGTTGTCTACCGACTCGACGTCGCCGTCGACCAACAGGCCGTGACCGATGGCTTCACCCTCGGCGACACCGTCGAAGGCGCCAGCCAGCGCGTTCCCGCGAACGGAGCGCCTGTCCTCGAAGAAGGCAAGAGCTACTACCTGCACGTCTCCAAAGACATGCTCGTCCCCGTCACGCGCTGCCTCTTCGAGTACTAAGCCGCGCACAGTCACGCCGCGTCAAAAGCAGCCCGCTCGATCCGAGCGGGCTGCTTTTTTGATGTTGGTCGGCCCGTGACGCCCACGCCCACGCACGCGCTTGCACCCATGCTCATGCCCACGCCCGTGCTCGCGCCCACGCTCGCTCTTGCGCCCACGCCCGTTCTCGCGCCCACGCCCACGCCCACGCTCGCCCCCACGCCCATGCTCGCGCTCGCGCCCACGCCCACGCCCGTTCTCGCGCCCACGCCCTGCGCCCACCCCCAAACTGCGCACTCGGCAACCGGACAGCTACGGGCTCATCGGGTCGCTCGCAAAGCAGTAGAGCGCGCCGTAGCCGCCTAGGCAGCCAACGCAGTTGCCGGTGAAGCCTTGGACAAGCACCGCGCCTTTCGCGCAGCCGGCAAGGCCGTGGTCGCTGGCGAAGTTTGCGCCGTTGGGGCCACCGATGCCGCCGCCGCCGCCGGACGCGCGCGGAAACGAGTGTCCGCAGCGGAGTAGGCCGCTGAGCTGGCCTTCGATGGGTCCACCAATCGCGCCGTCGTCGCTGGTCCAGTCGAGGCAGGTGCCAGCGGGGTTCGTGGTAGCGAGCCGGCCGTCACGGTCGGAGCCGGTGAGGACGTCATGGGAATCACCGAGCACGCTGAGCGGAATCCCGCACTCGTCCGGCAGGTCGTTGGTGCTCTGCGGGTCACCGTCAGGGCGCTCATCAGCGACGAGCCCTGGCTTGCCGGTGGCAACGAGTCGACCGTTCGCGTCGACCCATGGGCCCTCGCCGATGCGGTCGATGGCGTTGATGCCGCCGCCATCGCCGTCATTGGTGGCGCTCAAGAACGCCCGCCATGTCTTGTGGCCGAAGCCGGTCGCAGTCGCCAGGGTCTGGCAGATGGTGTCGGCGCCCTCGAGTCCGCCTAGGTTGCCACCGAAGCCGCCGTCGGGGTCGCCAAGCTCGGAACCCGCAAGCACCCAGAGCCCGTCCATGCTCGTGACAAAGAAGCTAAAGTCGTCGGGCTGAAAGCCTCTGCACCAGTCTGAGAGTGGGCCAGGGAGGGCCGGCGCCGTGTCTTGGCTGTCTACGTCGCCAGCATCGCCAGCGCCAGTCGCCGCATCGCCGTCGGTTGGTCCGGAGTCGCCGTCTCCACCAGCCGTGTCGCTGCTAGCGTCGACTGTATCCGT
>CALHXW010000348.1 GCA_938040325.1 uncultured bacterium
GGCTCGGTCTTGAGGCGCTCGGCGCGCTTCTTCTGTTGCTCGACCTCGTCGCCGATGTTGAGCGACGTCGCTGCACCCGAGCCTTGCGTGACCTGGTTGAGAAGCCCGGCTAGCGCCATCAGCGGTGACCGGCCTGGTCGCACCACGCTGATGTCCCAGTCGTCGCCCGACGCCTTCAGTGCTGGCACCACGCCGGCGCGAACGAAGGACGACTTACCCACACCGGAGGGGCCAACCACCGCCATCAGCGGCTGCTCCCGCAGCTTCTGGCTCATCGACGCGATCTCGCGATTACGACCGAAGAATCGGCTGGCGTCTTCCTCTTGGAACGAGCTCAGACCCGCGTAGGGGCTCTCCTCGATGTTGACGGGCTTGCCGACCGTGAAGCGCCCCGGCTGGAACGGCTCGAGGTCCCGCAGCATGGCGAGCGCTGTCCCGTAGCGCTTGCTCTTGTCCTTGAGCAGCGCCTTGTCGATGACTGCGACCAGCTCTTTGGGAATGTCGGGAGCAAACTCTGCGAGGCTTGGCGTGGGCTCATCGATGAAGCCTGTCACCATCAACTCGGTGCCGCGCTTCGGGTAGAGCGGATGCTTCCCGCAGAGCATCTTGTACATCATGATGCCAACGGCCCAGATGTCGGTCGTCTGGTCGACCGGCACCCCGTTGCCCCACTGCTCCGGTGACATGTACGGCATCGTCCCGACGATGGTGCCGTGGCGCGTCAGGTTCGTGTTGCCGGTGGTCTCCTTGTCGAGATCCTCCTTGCTCGGCACTTTCGCCGCACTTGCCTTCTCGTCGCCCTGGACCACCTTGGCGATACCGAAGTCGAGGACCTTGGTGACACCACCGTTGGTGATGAAGATGTTGTCGGGCTTGAGGTCCCGGTGAACGATCTTCTCTTTGTGCGCACAGTCGAGTGCACGAAGCACCGGCGTCATCAGCTCGACCACGCGCGGGATGGGCATGGCCTTGCCGCGCGGGATGATCTTCGACAGCTCGTTGCCTTGCAGGAACTGCAGCACCATGTACGGGCTGTCGCCCCACATGCCGACCTCGTAGATCGACACGATGTTCTCGTGCTCAACCCGCGCTGTCGCCTGGGCTTCGATGACGAAGCGCTCCGTCATCTCCTGGTTGGCCGTGTGCAGGAACTTGATGGCGACGCGTCGGCCGAGACGGATATCGCGGGCCAGGTAGACCGCGCCCATGCCGCCCTCGCCCAGCAAGCGGATCAGCTCGTACTGAGCGATCGTCACGCCTGGCTCCGGCTTGGTGACCTGAGGTGCGGAGCCGGGGCGCTGGGTGACGCCCGTGTTGGTGCCCGATGACCAGGCGGAGATCGCCGAGCTTCCGGTGACGCCGGTCGCACCTGTGACGCCGGTCTTCTCCGGTGCTGACGCCGCGGGCTTGGCGTCCTTGGACGCGACGTTCGCGGGCGCGCTGGACTTCGGCGGCGGATTGCCCTCATCAAAGATGATCGTCTGCTCGTCCGCGTCGGCTCGGTCGTCGCCAACGATGTCCGCAGCGAGCTGGTCTTTCGCGTTCGGAAGACCTGCGAGCTGGGCTTTCGCCGCCTCGGTCGCGGCGCGCGCCTCCGCAGCCGCCAGCTCAAGAGGCGACGGGGCACTCGCTGCGGCCTCTGCTAGCGCGTCGGCAGCTGCCGTTGATGCGCCGGTGTCGTCGATCAGCGCGAACGCTGTCTTCTCATCGTCGTCGTCATCGTCATCGGCACTGCCGAGCAGCGACGATGCAGCGCCGGCGACCGCCGCACCGATCCCGCCTAGCGCCGGCACCGGCAAGGCGGAGTCGAGCGCAGCAAAGGCGGTCTTCTCGTCGTCGTCATCGTCGTCGGCGGCCGGTGTCCCATCGAGGACCGCGAACGCCGTCTTCTCGTCGTCGTCGTCGTCGACCACCGGCACGGACGGAGGTCCGTCGAGGAACGCGAACGCCGTCTTCTCGTCGTCGTCGTCGTCGTCGACCACCGGCACGGACGGAGGTCCATCGAGGAATGCAAACGCGGTCTTCTCGTCGTCGTCGTCGTCGTCCGGAGCGGCGGCGTCGCGGAGCACCTCCGGGATCCCGACGTCTTCGACGGGCGGGACTGGGGGAATCGGCTCAAACATCGCGAACGCGTTCTTCGCGCGGTCGTCATTGCTCACTTCGGTGAGCCCAGCGGTGGACGACAGCACGGGGGGCAGCGCGCCTGCGAGCTGGTCGGCAGCAAGGCCCAGGCCCACATCGCCATCGAGCACCGCAAACGCGGTCTTCTCATCGTCATCGTCGTCGTCTGCAGCAACGACAGCACTCGGAACCACTGGCATGGCGGAGTCGGTATCACCGAGCTCGACGTCCGCCATCATCGTCTTCTCGTCATCATCGTCACCGAAGTCGATGATGATGGAGGGCTGCTTCGCCGGATCGTCCTTCGACGAGTCGGCGCCGCCGCCGCTTCCGTCTGCAGGTTGGTTGTCGGCGTTCTTTTTGTTCCCGTGCTTCAAAGCGCGTTCCTTTCCATTCGTACGAGACGAGATTCGGCGCACATGATGTCTTGTAGACCTGAGACTGTAGCAGGACAAATTCTCCATGTCGTGTCCAGGGGGCCAAGACGCGACGATGGGGGTGGATTTCGGGCCGCGGGCACGGCACGGCGCAGCCCCAACCACGCAACACGCCAGAACCAATTAGGACTCTTTGTCGGCGACTTCCCCGACAATCGACGCGTGAACCAAAGAATTCTCGTCGATCGCGGCCGGAAGCGACCCGCTCTCCGCAATCCGTCTCCGATGACGGATCGCAGACGGGACCAGTGATGAACAGAAATCGCCGGCTCCCGGTCGCTCGACATCCCGACACGACCTCAGAGCACCGAACAGGTTAATCGCGCCCGCCTTGCTGCTGACCCCTGCAAGTGCCATGGGCAAACAAGAGCCCGCGGCCGAACACGGAACGACACCGCGCAAGGTACCAGCGAATTCCTGTTGGAAACCCAAGGCCAGCCGGCTCAGGAGCTGGTTCCAGGCCCTGAGCCAACGCGTACCAAACCCGTTTGTGGCGTCGACAGGTTGGCACTCTCGAAGTCACACCGGCGATGCCGTCTTTACAGTGACATCAAAGTCAGCTGCGCTGCCGCCGGACCTGGCCTTCTCCAGCAACGAACGACGGATATGCACCCACAAGAAACGCCGACGCTCAGAAGAGCGCCGGCGCGGCGGAGTGTCTGCTACTCAGTTGGCTTCCCACCAGCTTCCACGTGGTACCGAGGTGGTGTTCGGCCTCGCGAGCGAATCCGCATTTCCCGTCAACGCTGCTAGCTAAAAAACGACCAGCCTCCCCACACGCTACCAACGGTCCAGCTGCCGTAGGGTGAGCTCTGGATCCGCGCGACGCGTGCTGCGTAGCGGGCGTCGAGCTGCGATAGCTTCGTCAAGACCGCACGGCGAGCGCGTCGAAGCGTGCGTACTTCTGCTCTGCGCGCATTGTGGTAGCGCGTGATCTTGGCGAGTCGCCGGTTGATGCGCTGGTGCTCGGCCTTCAGCGCCGATCGGTACCCGAGATACTGCGAGCGTAGGACTCGGATCGCGCGTGTGCGCTTGTTGAACCCGGTGGTTGCATGGGGTGCGCGCTTTCCGTTGCGCCAGGAGCGCTGGGTTGCGTTGTTGCGGTGCTTGGCGCCGGCTTTGTGGCCGGTCGCGCCTTTGACGCCCTGCTTGCCCTTGTGGGGCTTGGCGTGTTTCGCGCGCTTGCCGCCGTTCGTCTGCATGCCGCTTGTGTAGCCGGCGCCGGGACCGCTTGTGAGCGGAGGTGGCGACGCAAGCGCGGCCGCCGAAAAGGTGAGGGTCAGGGCGAGTGTCGAGATAAGAGTCAGTGCACGCATGATGACCTCCAGAGTCGCGTGGGCTGCCCTCACCGGAAGCAATGGCCGTGCCAACATGGCCAGCAATCGCGAAAGCTACTCGCCGACGGACACTTAGGAGGTTTTGTGTCGCCGTTCGTCCAAGCGCCTGTCGGGGTGCCCCGGCAGAATCTGCAGAGCCGCCTGCGAAGGTTGCCGAGTGGCTGCGGGCGACCGAGACAGCCGAAGACGCGCCGCCCGCGTCACAAGGACGCGAGCGAGGCAACGTGCAGGTCCGCCGGAGCTACTGGAACGTGCTGCCGCCGTAGCAGCTCACGACTTCCCAGCCGCAGTCGCCGGTCGGCGTCTCGACACAGTTGCCGGTCGGACCGCCGAGCGTCACGCCGTCAGGGCAGACGTAGGAGGGCAGCGAGGTGGTGGGGCCGCACTCGGCTTCTGGACAGAACGCCTGCGTGCCGGGGCACTCCGCGACTTCCCACTGACAGCCCTGAGCGCCAGCGTAGCAGAGGCCGGTGGGGCCAGCGATGTGGGTGCCGTCGGGGCAGAGGTAGGTCGGCATGCCGGGGCTTGGGCCGCACTCGGCGGGCGTGCACTCCTCGGCGACCGGGCAGGAGATGACCTCCCACGCGCAGGTGCCGTCGCCGTGACCGACGCATGCGCCGGTCGGGCCGGACACGGTCTGGCCGTCGGCGCAGGTAGCGTTGTCACCGTCGGGGAAGCCACCGCAGTCCCAGGGCTGGCAGATCGGCGCCGGCGCTGGAGCCGGGGTCGCGCTGTCGTCGGTGTCCTCCGGGACGCAGCCCGCAACAACGAGCAGGGAGAAGGCGAAAAATGGCGTGAAATTTCGTGCAGTCATGGCCGACCTCTGTGTGTGTGTGGGCGGCCTTCTTTCACGCATGACGCGGCGCGTCAAGAGTCGGGTGTCACGATCGACATGCGACGGCGCAATGGCCGTGAACACAGCACCTTAGGCCGCGTCATTGCTCCCCAGCCAGCGCGCGTGTAGGCACCCTTGGCCCGCGTCATGCTCGAACGCTGCTAGCAGCTTCCCTTCGGGGCTCGTGGACGCCACAACGACAACGCCCCGCACAGGGGCGGGGCGTGCATCAGGTCGAACGCGGACGCTCAGCGGCTCGCGCTCTTCTTGCCCGAGGGCAGGATCACGGTGTCGATGATGTGGATGACGCCGTTGCTGGCCTTGACGTCCGCACCGACGACGGTCGCGTCATTAACGCGGAGCGCGCCGTCGACAACCGCAAGCTTGATGGCGCTCCCCTGAACGGTCTTGGCCGTCTTGAGCTTGGTCGCCTGCTTGGCTAGCACCTCGCCGGAGACGACGTGGTAGAGCAGGATGGACTTCAGCTTCTCCTTATCTTTAAGCAAGCCTTCCACCGTGCCCTTGGGCAGCTTCGCGAACGCTGCGTCTGAGGGAGCAAAGACCGTGAACGGGCCGTCGCTCTTGAGCGTGTCGACCAAGCCGGCAGCCTTCGCCGCGGCCAGCAGAGTCTTGAACTGTCCCGCGCTCTGCGCGGTCTCGACGAGGTCGGGCGCCTTGGTCGTGTACGTCTTTTGGCTGCCGCAGTCGCCAGCGGTCGGGCCTCCTGCGGTGGCGAGCGTTGGCATGGATAGAAGCGCTGCGGCCGTGAGGCCGACGATGGTGCGGAACGAGGTCATGGGAACTCCAGCGAGAGGGGTCGCAACACAGCGACCCTTGCAGGCTACACACGCCTCGCCGGTTGACCAGATGCAGGCGCGCAAGCACGAGCTTGCACAAAACTATCATGCCATTCGAACCAAGGATTAAGCTATAGCGTTGCCTGGATCGAAAACTGTCACTAAACTGTCACCATGGAACAACTACTGAGCCCGCGCCAAGCTGCAGCGATGATCGGACGGAGCGAGTCGACCGTTCGACGGTGGTGCGACCGCGAAGAGGTCGCGTACAAGCAGACGCCTGGAGGGCACCGCCGCCTCCTCCGTTCGTCCGTGCTGGCGCGCGCGCAACAGCTTGGGCTCCGCGTTGCGGGCGTGACGGACGCCCCCGAACACCGCGCGACGACTGACGAGCTGAGCGACCAGCTTGTCGCGCACCTCGTCGACGGTCGGCTGGCCGAGGCCCAGCGCCTCATCGTGGACCTCGTGAGCGGCAGCCTACCCGTCGCCGACGTGTGCGACGCCGTTATCGCGCCTGCCCTCGCCCGGCTCGGCCAGCTGTGGGCCGCGGGTGAACTCGCCATCTACCAAGAGCATGCCGCCACTCAGACGGTCGTCGCGAGCGTGTTGGCCGCCACCCATAACATGCCTGCCACGGGCCATGACGTTGCGGTGTGCGCCGCATTGAGCGGGGACCCGTACCTCCTGGGACCTCTGATGACCGGCCTCGTCTTGCGAAGTGAAGGCTTCGAGCCGCTCCAGCTCGGCACCGACACCCCGGCAGCGCAAATCCTCAAGGCCGCGCAGGCGCACGACGCCAAGCTGGTCGCGCTCTCGATTGGGTCGGTCGTCGATACCGCTGCCACGGTCGCGAGTGTCAACATGCTCTCTGATGCACTCGCAAAGCGCGGCTGCAAGCTCGTCGTCGGCGGGCGTGCGCTCACGTCCGACGTACGCCGCCGCGTGCACGTCGACTTCTTCGGTGACACCGTTTCTCACCTGGCGGTCTATGCGCGTCGTCTCAACCTCAAGACTCGGGGAACCTCATGACAGCCAGCATCGACACGCTCGGAGCCTTCGATCTCCCTCATCACGGCGTCAGCGCACGCTTGGACGCAGGCGAGCTGGTCTCGACGGTCAGCGCAACCTCTAACGGAGCGTCCCGCGTCGTGGTCGAGGCGGTCATCAACGCGCCTCCGTCGGTGGTCGTGGATGTCCTCGGCGACTACGAGGCCCTGCCAGACGCGATCGTCGGGCTCACGTCGGCGACGATCATTGCGACGCGCGACGACAAGACCGACGTGCGCTTCGCCGTGAAGCTGCCCTACCCGCTGGGCTCAATGGTCTGGACCAACCGTCTGCAGCGCCACACACGTGGCGAGGCCCACACCATCGCTTGGGACTACCTCGGCGGCTCCTTGCTCGACAACACCGGACGGCTCGTCGCGATCCCCTACGGCACTCACCGCAGCTACGTCCGCTACGAGGTGACGCTCCAGGCACGCTCACGCCTGCCCAAGCGGGCTCAACGGCTGCTGACAGGCCTGCTGCTACCCCGCGTCTTTAAGGGCCTCACGCGTGCGGTCGACGAGGGCATGAAGCGCCGATGACCTCGCCCAGAGTCGGCCAAGTCGCCAGCGCCGGTTGACCCCTCGCCGCGCGCGGGTCTCATGAGAGAGACCGGAGACGCGCCTTTGAAGACACTGCTAACGACCCTGATGCTGACGTGCTTGAGCTCTGGCTCCGCGCTTTCGGCTAAGCCGCCGACCACCGGCCTGCGCCTGGAAGCCACCGCATCGTCGAAGGTGGTGATGCGCAGCGAGCCGGTGTGGATCGACGTCGTGCTTCACAACGCGGGCAGCGCGCCGATCAGCTTCACCGACGGTCGCATGTCGCGCAATCGCCACGGCCGCGTCGAGAACTACCCTGTGACCGTCGCAAGAGCCGATGGCACGGCGGTGCTCAAGCGAGACGCGGGGCCACAGATGGGCGGCCGCTCCATGCATGTGACCCTCCGACCAGGGGAGCGGCATCAGGGCCCGGCGCTGCTCTTGGCCCACTGGGTCGAACCGCTGACGCCGGGGCGCTACACGCTGACCATCTCGAGCCGCCTGCCGCTCGGCGACGGCCTGAAGGCAGGCGAGCACGTCGAGGTCACGGCGACCGTCCCCCTGACGGTGGTGGCCGACGACCCGGCGAAGCTCGGCGCTGTCATCGGTGCGCTTGGCCGCGAGATGCTGGCAGGCGAAGACAAGAGCCGCGGGTTTCGTGCCCTCTTTGAGATGCACGACGAGCGCACCATTCCGCTCTACGAGCAGCTCTTCAACCGCGTCGAGGCGACGTCGAAGATGCGCGCGATGCGTGGTCTCGCCAACTATGCCGATGACCGGGCGCTCGCGGTCTTGCGTGCAGGCGCCGTGACTCAAGCGAGCGACCTGAACCCCGCTCGCTTCGGCACCGAAGCGCTCCGCCAGAGCAGCGCCGACAGCCTTCGCCAGATGGCCGCATCGGCACTGTCGACGAGCCCTCACCCGGACGCTCTCGCCGAGTTGCTCAAGCTCGCAGACGATGAGTACAGCGCCATCCGGCTGACCGTGCTGCACCGAGTCGCGACGCTACCGGCAGCCGAACGAACGCCTTGGCTCGCACACTTTCGAGCGGACGTTAGCGCCATCGTCCGTGGCGAAGCCGAGCGGTACACGAGAGAGCTTGCCACGAGGAAGTAGTCTGTCGGTCGATCGTTTGGTTGTTGAGGAGTGACGGCCACGTGGGGCACTCTGCGACGCACACTCAACGAGGTAAGAGAGATGCGTTCATTGGTGATGGCCGTGGTCGGGGTATCCGGTGGGCTCTCGGGAGCGTGTGGTGGTGATGCGAGCTTGCCGTCCACCGCCGACATCCTTGCTGACGCGCTCAGCGACGCGGCGGTGGACGCTGACGACGACACGGCCACTGACGATACGAACGTGTCCGGCAATGACTCGGCGAACGTGACGCCGTGTAGCCCAGGCGCGGAGCTTGGTTGCGACAACGGTGGCGTGGTCCAGTGCGCCGCGGACGGGCTCTCGACGCAGACCGTGCTCTGCCCAGCCGGGCTCGCCTGCCAGGGCGGCGGCTGCCGCGCCATCGATGGAACCGTCATCGTGCTGATGGACACATCGGGATCGATGAACTGGGTGCCATCGCTGTCGACCGGTGCCAGTAGCTGCGAGGGAGACGGCTGCCCGCCATGGAACTTTCCTGTCTGCGACCACCCGAGCGCGCCACGCACGCGGTTGGGAGCTGCCAAGGTCGCGGTCGCGCGCATGGTCGACAGTGATGCCGCAGCCAACTTGCGCTTCGTGCTACAGCGCTTCCCGACGGTCCCGCGCGGGCACGAGAGCCCTAGCTGCAGCAGCGGCTACAGCACGTCGACCAGCCCTGGGCCAGGCAGTCCGAGCACCATGAGCGGCGACAGCGGCGCCCGTCAGACGACGGAAGCGGGTTGGTTTGGCCAGAACCTCCGCGAGATTGTCGTCGCTGGCCCGACCGATGTCGGTGAGCACTCGGACCTGCTGCGCTGGGTCGACTTTGTCGAGGCCGTCTCACCGAGCGCCGCCGCTTGCGAAGACGACGACGACTGCGACACCGGACTCTGCGTCGAGTCACTCTGCCAGCAGGTCGACGACCCCGAGCTACGCGCGGTGGGCGGGACGCCGATCGGCAAGAGCCTCTTCTATGCCGGTGAGTTCTTGCGACACCGCGTGCTCGTGCAGGGAAAAGCGTGCAACGCGGACGCCGACTGTGGCTCACCCCATCACACGTGCAACGCTGGAACCTGCGACGACCCGCTGCGGCGCTGCCGACCAAACGCGATTGTTGTGCTCACCGACGGCGCCGAGAGCGACAACCGCGAGCTCGACGACTTCTTCCATCCTCGGGTGCAGGCCAAGCGCTTGCGCTACGGGCTGGGCTGCGCGAGCGACGCCGACTGCGGGCTCGATGCGAGCTGTGACGGCGGCCAGTGCCAGCCATCGAGTCTTGCCTCGATCCAAGCCCTCGGCACGGTCTGCTCGTCGGGTGGCGCAGCCTGCGAGAGCGATGACGAGTGTCCCGATCCGTGCGCGTCGTCGAGCGACTCATGCGCGTCCAGCTGCGGGCGGCCGGACGTTGACTTCGTCGAGGGCGGTGGAAACGATCGGCTGGTGGCTGCGGATGGGTCGCTGCTGAGCGTCCCGGTACACGTTCTCGACGCCACCGGCGACGCCGAGCGCAACGTGCTCTTGGCACGGTATGGCGGCGGGAGCCACAGCAGCGTCGGCGCTGACGATGTCGACGCGCTGGTCGCTGCCCTGACGGCGATCGTCGGCGACCTCAAGTTCTCGCGGACGTGTGCGATCGAGCAGTGAGGCCGCAAGCCCCGGCATGCCGCAGCCTGGGGGACGTCGCGTCGTAAAAGCCAACGGCTGCGCTACCTTTGAGAAAGACCGCCGAGCTGGTAGGTTCGGACGGTCCACAGGGGGATCTATGTTGTATCGATCAGCGCTCATGCTCACCGCAGTGACTCTCGCGACAGCCGGCTGCGACCCGTTCACGCCCGTGATCGAGCTACCTGGCGGCAGCGGCGACGACATCACCGTCCCGGCGACCACGATCGATGTGGATGTGCCGGCCGGAGGGCTGTGGCTGGCAGGAACGACCGAAGAGGTCACTTGGGATCCATCTCTAGCCGGTGACCAAGTTGAACTCTACGTGGTCGACGCCACCGGCAACCCGGCGTTCAGCACGGGGCCTATCGACAACGACGGCACCCACGCTTGGACCTCACCACTCGACGCCGGTCTCGGCAACGACATGACGCTGTGGGTCGTCGACGTGGCGGAGCCGACGCTCGGTGGCGTGTCCGAGCCCTTTACCCACGGCAGCATCGTTGGATTTCTTTGGAACGGCAGCGAAGAAGAGATGGTGCGCGTGTCGCCGGAGACTGGCGAGACCGTCCTTCACGGCATCGTCGGCGACCTCGCGTGGTGGTCGCCCATGGCACGCCAAGTGGTCGTCGAGCCAGACGGCGACCGGTTGTACGTCCCAGGCACGACCATCGATCAGAGCGATCACGTCTGGGTCATGGACAAGTGGACGGGTGAGCTCATCGACGAGCTACCGGGCGCGGATCTCGCTGGAGCGGAGATGACATCTGACGGCACGGTCATCGCGTGTCGCTGGAACGGGACCGCCGAAGAGGTCTTCACCTATGACCCGGCAACGCAGACGTCGACCGTCATCGGTCAGGTCGGTGACCTCCAGACATGGAGCTCGCAGACCGCGATCAACCGCGAGCTCGGCCACTACATCGTCGTCGGCTACGACTCGAGCAACGCCCCGATCGTATGGACCGTCGACGCCACCAGCGGCGAGCTGTTGAGCAGCGCGGCGCTAGCAGACTCGCACATCCACGCGCTGACCGAAGGCCCAGACGCAAGCTTGCTCTATGTGCGCTGGACCGGCTCCTCGGAGGTCCTTGAGAGCCTCGATCCAAGCACCGGCGTCGCGACCACGCTTGGGACCGTGGGTGACCTCATGTGGATCCACAACGGTGGCGCCGTCGTCTACAACCCAGCCTCTCAGCAAGCCTACGTCTGGGGCGCCAACGCTCAAGACGAGGCCCGGCTGTGGGTGATGGACCTCGCGACCGGTGACGTCGTCGCTGACGTGCCGCAGGCCCACATCCTAAGCGAACTTCACCTCGTACACTGAGCGGCGCGCGACGCCCGTCGACTCAACGGCAGGCCGCCGCCTGCTTGAGCGAAAAGGTCCGGGTCTTGCCCTTGCAGTCGGCGTATCTGACCGTCTCGCCGTCGAGGGTCAGCGATGCCGTGTCTTCCCTGGCGGCGCCGTCGCAGCTGGTTCCGACCACCACCTCGCCGGTCGAGCGGTCGACGATGGCCGCCTCGTAGACGAAGCCAAGGTCGTGGCACGCGCCTTCCCAGCGCTCTTGGGCAAAGCCGCGCTGCGAGACGAAAGCGTAGCGATCGCTGAGCAGCTTCGCTTCAAGGTCGGGTCCCCAGCCGCACCATGCGCCTGACCAGCCCTCAAAGAAGCCCCTCAGCACGCTGAACTCGCCACTTTGGAGGCCAACGACTACGTGATGGGCCTCGAACTCGTGCTCGACGACCATCACCGAGCGGTCGTCGCTGCAGAGACTGGACTCGCACGCCTCGGTGGCCGTCATGCCCAGCAACTCACTCACGGACGCGGTGCGCTTGGGCGTGTAGAACTTGTCGACGCCGCGGCAGTACGCAGGCTTGCCCCGAAGCTCGACCATGGCGTTCGCCTCTTTCAGCTTCGCGGCGACGGCCTCGTTCGGGCGCTGGTCCAGCGAGCTCTGAAACGACTCGGCGGCGGCCTGCCACGAGCCCAGCGCACGCTTCGGCGGCAGGCGCTTGGCCTTCGCGCGGTGGGCAAGGCCGATGTTGTAGTCGACGGCGGCGCGGTAAGCGTCACCCTCCCCGAGGGCTTGGGCGCGCCCAAACGCCCGCAGCGCGCTGTCGGCGTCGCCAGGCTTGTCGCGCTTGAGCAGCGCATAGCCGTAGCCCGACAGCGCCTTGGCATTGAGCCCGTCGATGCTCTGAGCGTTGTGGAAGTCGCTGATGGCTTGATCGAAGGCACCGGCCTTGGTCGCCTTGCGCCCTCGGTTGACCCAGTGCATCGACGCCTTGCGCTTGGAGAGCCCCAGCGGCGTCGCGCAGCGCTTGAGGTCGGCCATCGGTGCCCGAACCACCCCGTCGCCACGGACGACGAGTGCATCGCCCCTCAGCTCAAGCTTGGGCCCATCAGGCCCGACGCTACGCCCCATGAACTCAGAGTGCATCGCGAGGATCTTCCCGCTGCGCTCTTCGATGATGACGTGTTCCCAGTAGAAGAACTCCGGTAGGCACTCACCGTCGGCTGTGCGGCGGGCGTCATCGGTCATCACCCGGACAACCGTGGGGTTGTGGCCGATCACCGACACGTCCGGCGCTCCGCACGAGACGCTCCCGGTGGGCAGGAGGCCAGGCAGGTGCCAGTAGCCGCCGGTGGGGCGCTTGACGATCGCATCGATGGTCTTGTCAGTGGCAAACGCCCACGCGCTCTTGGCCCCGTCGAGCTTGGCGACGTCAACACCGGCCGCGCCGGCCGCGGCATCGAGGGTGCCGTGCTTCTGCGCCACCTGCGCAGGGAAGCTCAGCCCGTCGTAGTCGCAGCTAGGGCCTGCGACGGCGGGATCGGCGGTCAGGGCTGTCAGTCCGACGAGCGGAAGGAGGGCGAACACGGTGCGCATGGTGAGACTCCAGTCGGTGCGACGAACCGCCGCTTCTTGGACAGCGACAGCGACGTGTCGTCCAACCATGCCACAAGTGAGTTGCCGCCGTACCCTACACCGGTCTTACGCATGTCCCGCAGACCGCGTGTTGGTGGCCGCCCCGAACACATTCGCTAACGCGGGCGACGTTGACCATGACGTGGCCTGGCCCGACGTCAATGAGTGACCGCCGCATTAGGCCCGCACATGGTATACGGGCGCCTCCCCTGTGCAGAGGACCTCGCTATGGCCGCCAACCTTACGCCCGAGACCATCGACCAATCCCTCGACACGCTTGTGACCCGCGCACGCGCCGGCAGCGACGACTGGCCAGCGCTCTACCGTGAGTTCGATGCCGTCGAAGCCTCGGTCTTCGGCGAAGGTGGGCGCCGACAGTACCGGTGGACCCAAGACACCCGCGACAAAGAGGCCGAAGCCAAGGTCACCGACTACCGCGAGCACTTGCTGCCCGTCTTCGAGAGCGGTGCGGCGAGCTTTGTGGGTGCCATGCTGCAGGCGCACGACCTCACGGCGATTGACGAGGCGTTTGGTCCCCAGCTCTTGCGTTTGCTACGCACTGAGGTCGCCCGCCTGGAACCTCGCAACAAGGCCCTGCGACTCCAAGAGCGCCAGCTCGCCAACGACTACACCAAGCACATTGCGGCTGGCGCCGTCACGGTCGGCGGTGAAGAGCTGACGCTGTCACAGGCGAAGGCGAAGGCGTCCTCGGAAGACCCTACGCTCCGAAAGGAGGCCTGGCTGGCGTGGCGCGGCTGGTTCCTCGAGCACCACAACGCCCTCGCCGAGATCTTCGACGGACTGGTGCGCACCCGACAGGCGATGGCGGCCACGCTCGATGACGACAACTACCTGCCGCTGGGCTACGCGGGCATGGGCCGAACCGACTACGGGCCCGAGCAGTCCGCAGCGTTCCGCGACGCGGTCGAAGCCTATGCCGTGCCGGTGCTGCGTAAGCTGCGTCAGGGACAAGCGGCCGCGCTTGGGACGCCGACGCTGGCGCCCTGGGACGTGGGCTACCACCCGAAGCTCTCTCTCAACGCTGGCGTCGCGTTGCCGATCGAGGACCAGCTCGACAAGGCCGATCAGCTCTTCTCGCGCCTTTCGCCGAAGCTCGCGGCGCACTTTCGCAACCTGCGCGACGCTGGCCGCATCGACCTCGAGAACCGTCCAGGTAAAGCGGCGGGGGCCTACTGCACGGCCTTTCACGACGAGAACGTCGTGGCGGTCTTTTGCAACTCGGTCGGCGACGAGAGCGACATCCGCACGCTAACCCACGAGATGGGCCACGCGTTCCAGTGCCTCGAGAGCCTGTGGGTCTCGCCGACGAAGCTACGGTGGCCCACGATGGACGCCGCCGAGCTGCACTCCATGGGCATGGAGTACCTAAGCCTCGACCTCATGGACGCGTTCTTCTCGCCCGAAGACGCCGAGGTGTTTGGCCGGGCCCGCTGGCGCCGCGGTGTCGAGCTCCTCTGCTACGTCGCCTGCGTCGACGCCTTCCAGCACTGGGTCTACACCCACCCCGAGTCGTCGGCCGACGAGCGCGACGCGGCTTGGGCGCGGTTTGCCGACCAATACGACGCTGGTGTCGACTGGGGCGGCGAAGCGGCGAGCTTCCGCTCGACCCGCTGGTATGCACAGCTGCACATCTTTCAGTACCCGTTCTACTACATCGACTACGCCCTCGCCGAGCTGGGCGCCATGCAGCTCGCCGTCAACGCCACCGTCGACCGGGCGAAGGCGCTTGAGACCTACCTGGACCTCTGCCGCCTCGGCGGTACAGGCAGCATGCTCGAGCTGGTCGACAAGGCCGGCCTCAGCTCGCCGTTTGAGCCAGCAACGCTCAAGCGGCTGATGGCGCATGCGTCCGAGGTGCTTGCGGAGGCGTAGGCCCGGGCGTTGCTCGCGTCTTGTGAGCTCAGGTGAACGTCTTGGTGCGTCTTGGGTCGTGACGCTGAGATCGTCCCAAGACACCCGAGATGTTGGCGCCCAGAGGGATGAGACAGGACACGCGACCCGCGGACTCCGAGCTGCGGAGACGGCGCCTGGCCTTGGTGCTGACGCGCCGACAAGCGTCATGTATAGAAGCTGGCGATGACCCAAGACCCCCAAGTCAAGACCCCAGCACAGCTTCGCGAGCTGCTGCTCGACGCGTTCCCGCCGCGCCCGCTGCCCGCTGGTTTTCGGCGCTTCAGTGACGAGTGGTGGGGAGCCGGATCTGCTGCAACGTTTGCTGCCGGTTTCGTTGGCAAGAGCTGGGACGAGCTCGCGCCCGACTTCCTCGCGGCGCATCCGAACTCGCTGCAAGACCTCGATGACCCAGCTTTTGGCGAGACGCTGCCCGCCTACCTCTGCTACCTGCTCGAGCGCGAGCCACACAGCGAGATGCTCGCGTCGGTGGCGTCCACGATGACCCGGACCGGCGACCAGAGCGCGCGTTGGGCGTTTGAAGCGATCTACGACCAGCTCGAGGCCGACCAGCGTGCCGCACTCAAGCAGGTCGTTCGAGCCATGGCGACGACCGCGCCAATGCAGGACCTGATGACGGCCGCGTACGACAGCTACTGGCACGAGCTGCCCGACGCCGGCTAGGACGGCCTGACCAAGATCAACCTCCACCCCAACCAAACCGCGAGCTCGTCGCTTCGCGAGTACCTCGGCTACGGCGCGATTGCCGAGTTCGGGGTGCCAGCGCCACGCGTGTCGTTCGTGCGCGTCTCGATCAACAACGAAGACCTTGGCCGCTACAGCTTCGTCGAGCACATCAAGGGCAAGTTCGTGCGCTGCCACTTCGAGCTCATCGCTGCGCGCGTCGACGCCCAGCTCGCCGACATCAGCGGCATCGACGTCTGCCCGGAAAGCAACGACGATCCATGCATCGTCGGCACGTGTGGAGACGCGTTTGAGGCTTGCGACACCGACGAGGCCTGCTCGTGCTGGTCGTTGTGCATTGACGGCGACACCGAGGCCGAGTGCCAAGCGGCGTGCGGCCAAGCGTCCGCGCCCGCCGCCTACGACGCCCTGACTGCCTGCATAGCGTCCGAGTGCGCCGACGCCTGCGACTCACACGCGAGGTAACGGACGTTTCCGACGTCGCGATGCAGAGCCGCCGACCGTCAGTCGCCGACGCGCGCCAGCGTGATGGTCAGCTCACCCGCCAACCCTTCTGGGATCACAGTGGCCAGCTGAGTCCTGCCGGCGAGCAGGTTGCGGTTGGCGTACAGGCGAATGCTGGATCCTCCCGCCCCGTCGACAGGAAGGACGACCTCCAAGTAGCCATCACCCGCGGCCGCCGGTGTGACGATCGACTGAAGCACTGGCGCAACGCACGGCGCGCCAGGCGGGCAGGGGTCTTGCCACGAGACGGAAAACGAACCGCCGTCGTAGGAGATGCGCGCATCGACCGGGCTGGAGTGGTTGTCGAGCGAGGCAATGCCTTCATACAGACCGGGGAGTCCGGCAGGCGTCGTGGCCAAGCAGAAGCCGTCGACCTGCAGCGGAAAGGTCGGGGGCGCATCGACGGGCACCTCCGTGGGCTCGTTGTCGGCTGGCAAGGTCAGCGGGGTCAGCCCGTTGGCGAACACCCCCCACACCCAATACGTCGGACCAGCCTGCAGCGGGGCACAGGTTGTCTTCACCGGGGCCACGCAGCCGGTCTGCTCGCAGGTCCAGTCTGCAATCCCCGTGGCGCCAGGGAGGAGCTCTAGCTCATCGCCGCTGTCCTTGAGACTAACGCCGCTCTCGCAGCGACAGTCCGGCCCGTCGTCACATGACTGCCCAAACCAGCTGAGTCCTGCCCGGCCTTCGACCGTGTAGAGGCCAGCATGGGTCGAGCTGTCAAAGACCGTGTCGCCAACCGTGTGCGCCTCGAGGCCAGAGCACTCGGGCACGCAGCCAAACGCTGCTTCAAAGACGCACTCACCAAAGGGCGTGCACGTGTCGGTGGTGCAGGGGTTGCCGTCGTCACACGACGGCCCGCCGGAGTCGGGGTTGCAGCCCTCAAAGCAGCCTGGAACCTCATCGAAGCGACAGAACGAAAACGCCGAGCACTCGTCGGTCTCGCACACGTCGACCGTGCAGGCATCGTCATCGTTGCAGTCGGAGTCGTCGAAGCACTCACCGGCAAAGCCGATGGCGTTGACTGGAAAGCCGATAGGCTCGAGCACGCACTGACCGCTTGGGTCACAGGTGCTGATAAGGCACGGGTCGTCGGAGTGGCAGTCGCTGTTGTCGACGCAGGACTCGCAGCCCTCGATGGGCACGTTGTCGCAGACCGAGGCCCCGCTGCATCCGTCGATGATGCAGAAGTCCTCAGTGCAGGCATCGGTGTCGTCACAGCTCTCAGCATCGGTGCAGAACGGTTCGATCGCCTCAAACGACGGTAGCGGCGTGAAGACGCAGAGCCCCGTGAGCTCGTCGCAGCGGTCTTCAGTACACGGATTGAGGTCGTCGCACAGCTCCGGGCAGCCGCCGACGGTGTCTGGCGACGTGTCGCCGAACGTGTCGCCGGACGTGTCTAGCTGCGTGTCGCCGGTGATGACGTCACCGGCTTGACCGGTACGCTTCGCCTCGATGCAGCCCGAGGTCATAAAGGCTGCGAGCGCTGCTGCCAGCGCTATCGCCGCGTTTCCGCTAGAACGTAAATGCTGTGTCGCCACGGTGCTAATCCTCGCCCGCCGACCTGCTTCACGCCCCCCACTGGGACGTTTCACCACACAGACCGAACAAGAGCCAACCTCTGCAACAGCCGTGCCAGACAGCGAGATGCGGGAGTTCTGGGGACTCACTGCCGATTCGGATCGCGCGCGATCTGACACACACTGCGCACATCAGCACATCATGTGTACAATCACTACAGTCGTGGCGCCCGAGCTAAAAACAATCAGGACACGTGGTGCCTTCGTCGAAGCAGGTGCCACCACAGCAGACCCCAGGCTGGCCGTCCCCCTTGGTGCACGGCATCGTGTCCGCTAGCGAGACCGCGGCGGCGCTCCCACCGATGCACAACCCGCTCTCCGGAGAGCAGTCGACCTGACAATCCAAATCGACCCCACCACAGTCAGCCTCGCTGGCGCATGGCTTGGCGAGTACGAACCGCTCGTCCCACGTAGGGGCCGACTCCGTCTGACCTTCCGCAAACCGTGCCGTCGACGTGAAGTCGACTAAGCCGGATGCTGGGTGCACCGAGACTTCGCCCTCAACTGTGAAGAGATTGCCGGCCGAAGCCGCAACAGCGAACGCGTCCAGTGGCGTCGCCAGCTGCCAGTGGCCCACAAGAGCGTCCTGAATCCTGTCGAACCCAAGCTCGACCGCAGCAAGCATTTGGCTCTGCTGAGACGACGGAAACGTTGACGTGTTGATGTAGTGATAGTGGCCACCCGAGGCGCATGCGACTTTGATCTGCTGTGGGTCTCGGCCGCCATACCCTGGGGACTCGAATTGAACAAAGTGCACCTGAACCGAGGGCGTCGCTGGGTTGTCCGCGTCCTGCTCAAGCGCCGCGAGAACAGTATTGACGTCGGTCGCGCTGCACGGTGCTTGGCAGAGGCCGAGGTTTTCGCCCGAGCACGTGTCTGGACCATCGGAAATCACTACAACATGGTTAGACCGCGTCGCGTCGGCCAGATCGTTGACCAAAAACGAGTGCGCCGAAAGAACGGTCTCCCACAGGTTTGCCCGACCGAGCATTTGCCCTTGGAGCGAGGATAGACCTGGCAGCTCAAGCCAGTGGTCAATCGCGCCGAAGCACTCGGCCAGAGAATCCCTTGGCTCCCCGGCAGCATTGACACAGGGCACGTCCGCGCTGGTGTTGCCGCCGTTTCCGAACTGGAGGATGCCGACATTTGCGTCGCTACCAAGACCACGGAGAAACCGCCGTACAGCACTGAGGCGAACCGACCACCGATCGGACGCTACGTTTCCGAAGTCCGACGGCGGAACGAAATCGCCGACCGCGTTCTCCGTCATGCCAGCCAGCGGGTCGACGATGCCGCCGACGGAACCGCTCTGGTCGATCAAGACGATGATGTTGTGCTTATGGACGGCATCGGCCTGGGCCTCAAAGCCGACGCCCGCGACTTCCGGTGTACCAGCACCGCTGCAGGTCCCGTCGACCCCGCCCTCCAGACATGCAACCGTGAGGCTCACGTGATCACTGGATACCAGCCTGATGTCGGTCGGCCCATCGCCCCCGACAACGCCGCCTGCGACGAGGCTACCCGGCCGAATCGGCGCGGTTACGCGCGTCGAGTCGGACGCAACGCCCGAATAGAACCGGCCACCAACTAGCGTAAAGTCCGTCAGAACGCCGTCCACCGGTCCGGACCCGCAATGGCGAGTCCACCGTCCATCCGCGCCCTTAACGGCCGCGAACGCCCCAAGCGGTTGCACTCGCTGAAAGGTCATGGGCATGGCGCCCTCTGCGGTCGGCACGACCGTTGGAACCGCGGGCACACACACACCGCCGTTGCAGCTGCCCGGACCGCAGTCTAGGTCGCTGCTACAGCTGTCGACGCAGAACGATGCGTCTTGTTGATCATTGACGCACTCAAATCCCCCGGTCGTTATCGAGTCGTGACAAACGGCCCCTGGAGCCAGCTCCTCGCAGCTGTCGACGTCACCACAATATTCGGTACAGACACCGCAAATGCAGCTCAGGCCTTCGTCACACATGGTGTCGACCGTGCAGCCTGAAAAGAAGTGAGTCTCGCTGTCTACAACCGTGTCGCCGCGCTTGTCGCTGAGACAGCCAGGGGCGCTCACGAGCGCGGTTGCGGCGAACAAGCGGATGAACAATCTCGTGACATGGATGTGGTGGATTGAAGGTCGCATGGTCAGGACTCCGATAGAGATGCGGAAACTGGAATTTGCTAAGTTTGGGATGCGTCAGCTTCGGTGCTCAACGTTGAACCGACGTAGAGCGACGCGCGCTGCCACTCGGTTGGCCGGGGGTGAGTGTCGTTGTGGTTTGTGACGCGGCTTCGCAGGTCGGAGAGGCGAGTGCGGAGCTCGCTCAGCTGGGCTTTCACCTCGCCCTCGAGCGGGTGCCCTGGCCAGATGTCGAAGCTGTAGGTGCTGCCGCCGATCGATGCGCCATCGGGGTTGTCAGGGGACTTCTTGAGCGACGCCGTCAGCGTTGCGACAACCACTTCCATGTGGTCGGCGACGGCGTGCTCCCATCCGACGGACTGCCCGTCGCCCATGATGACGTGGGTCGCCAGGTAGCGAGTGGGCTGTGTGTCGGCGTCGTTCGGCGGACAGCCGATGCGTCCGGCGCTCTTGAGCCGCTCCAGCGAGCGTGCGGCAGCTTCGTCATCGAGCGTAGGCAGTCGCTCAACCAGGGCGGCCCGTGAGACCGGACCGTGCTTGTAGATCGCGAGCCACACGAAGCCATCGATGCTCGCTTCCGCGCCCCCGTCGGCGGCACTGATGATGGCGAGGTCGGCGTCGGAAGCGACTCGGTACATGACGTTCGGGCCGGCACCGGTCTTAAAGACCAGCCCCGTCTCGACCTGGTCGTGCAGCACACCGCGGACCATCGCCTCATCATCGCGCCGAAAGCGATGCATCACCTCGGTCCTGCTCACGACGTCGCTATCGGCAATGTAGGATAGCACCGCTTCCCACAGGGTCCGCCCCTGGTCGGTGACGCTGGCGGTGAGCCGCTGCACGCGCTTTTGGTAGCTGCGCAACGCCAAGCCAAACATATCGGCGACGACTTTGCGCCCGAGCCCCTGCCCTTCCAGCTCTGCCACCAGGTCGAGAAAGACCTGATTGGCCACATGAGCCAGGGGCGTTCGCCCGCCTGCCGCGGTGGCGAGCTGTGCGATCAGTACCATCTGACGTCGAACGAGCGTGTCGATGAGCAGCTTGATGTTCATAGCGTTTCGGTGCCTTTGGTCGTGTTGCGTTTGGCGCAAACCGCCGAATCGAACAGTGGACTGATTGCTCGGAAGTTGCCAGGTGCCCGTAGGTTCACCCCCGCGTTCCTGCGGCGAGCGTGCGGTCGACCGGTTCGCGCGGCTTCAGGGTTGCCACGACGCCGTCGCCGGCGCATACGGTCGGTCGCGAGCATCGCACCGACACTCGCCAAAGACTGCTCCGCGCCCTGCCCGCTCATCGACAAGGCGCCGAAGCGAGGCCTCATGCAGACGACCCAAGCCCCCACCAAGACAGCCGTCATCGCCGCGATTCAGCCGCCCGACGTGTCCGACGAGCAGCACGAGGGCGCCATCGCTGAGCTCGGTCGCCTGCTGAAGACCCTCGGCTACAAGGTCGTCGGCGTGGTCAGCCAGCGCCGCGCCACCTCACACAGCGCGGCCGTCCTCGGAACGGGAAAGCTGATGGAGCTCGCTGGGTTCACGGGCGGTCCAGGGGTCCTCGCCACTCCGGGTCCGCGGACGCGGCGGCGTGACGACGACGCGCCCGAGGGTAGCGAGAGCCGCGAGACGCCGTCGAGCGTGGGTCTCGACGGCGAGCCCCTCCCCCACGCAGACGTTGTGGTTGTCGACCACGAGATCTCGCCGCGTCAGGCCCGGAACCTGGAGCAAGCCACCGGCTCGGACGTCCTCGACCGGACGGGCGTGATCGTCGAGATCTTTCACCGCCACGCGCGCACTCGCCAAGCCCGACTGCAGGTCGAGATTGCGCGGCTTTCCTACGTCGTGCCGCGGCTGCGCGCCGGTGTCCGTGGCAGTGATCGGCAGCGTGGCGGCGTCGGTGGCAAGGGAGCCGGCGAGTCGTCGCTTGAGCTCGACCGCCGCAAGGTCCGCGACCGCGTCGCCCAGCTCCGTGCCGAGCTGGCCGCCGTGCAGCGCGAAGAGAGCACCCGCCGTGCAAGGCGCCAGGGACTCCGTCGAGTCGCGCTCGTCGGCTACACCAACGCCGGTAAGTCCTCGCTGATGCGGGCGCTCACGGGCAGCGAGGTGCTGGTCGAAGACAAGCTCTTCGCGACGCTCGGCACCACCGTTCGCGCGCTACAGCCCGAGACCACGCCCCGGATTCTGATCTCGGACACCGTTGGCTTTATCAAGCAGCTCCCCCACGACCTCGTCGCGTCGTTCCGCTCGACCCTCGACGAGGCGCTCGAGGCGTCGCTCCTGCTCTACGTGGTCGACGCCTCCGACCCGGGCTTTCGTTCGCAGCTCAGCACCTCCCGAGACGTGCTTGGCGAGATCGGCGCAGACGCGGTCGAGTCTCGCCTCGTCCTCAACAAGATGGACTTGGTCGACGACGAGACGCGAGCCGAGCTGGCCCAGGAGTTCCCCGACGCCATTCAGCTCTCGGCGCACTCCCCAAGTGACGTCGCCGCCATGCACGAACGCCTGGTGATCTTCTTCGAGGGTGCCTTCGTCGAGCGCACGCTCTTCGTCCCACACGCGAACGGAAAGCTCGCCGCCGAGGTCCGAGCAACAACGCAGGTCCTCGATGAGACACACGACGTCAACGGCACCCACTTCGAGGTCCGTGCGTCCGGCGCCGTCGTCGACGCACTGGCCCAGCGCCTAAGCGCCTGACGTCTCAACGTCATCCATCCGGGGTGGGCACGAAGTCGCGGCGCTGCAAGAAGCTCAAGCTGCTCCGGCCGTGGGTCTTGCGCACCGTCTGATGATGGGCAAGTCCACTGAACCCAACGTTGAGCGTGACGCGCTTCACCCGCGGCGCTAGGCTTCAGCCGTGCATGAGATTGCCCAGAAGGCCGTTGCGTTTGCGCTCGTGGTCGCCGCGGTCCTCATCACGGTGCGGCTGGCGGGCGACGTCACCGACAGCGGCAGCGACCACGTCGTCATGGACGACAGCGGCATTCTCGAGAACCGAGTGGCGGCGCTTGAGGCCGCGCTTGCGGACGCCCTTGCCGACAAGCAGGTCGCCAACGACACCAACAAGACCCTGAGGCTCTTACGTAAGCGCCTCAAGACGCTTGAAGCACAGCTTGCCGACGCGCCTGCTGGCAAGCGCGGCCGACGCGGAGCGGGCGGCAAGAAGCGAAAGAAGACCCCGCGCTATGTGTCCCTCGTGTCGCCGTATCCGAAGCTCGAGGTCAGCCAGAAGCCGGATGGCTCGCTGCTGATCCAAAACCGCGATCCCTCCCTCACGGGTCGGCTGGTGACCGTCAAAGCGACCCTGCCGGGTGGACGCGTCAGGCAGCTCAAGATCGGCGTGCCGCGCCCGCGCTAGCCGCAGCCGGAAAGAGCGCTTGTTTTGGGGCTAGCCGCAAATCCAGCGCACCGGAGCGAGCGACGTAACCGTCCGCATGGATGACTTCATCTCGCCGCATTCCGTGTCTACATAATCCACTTGCACGACTCACAGCCCAAGACAACCGCGCCCTCCAGCTGGGCCCTGCGACTCACGGAACGACTCCGCCGCACCGACGCAGCGCCACCCACAGACCGGCGCTTCACCATGGCCGCCAGCCTTGCGGTGCTCAACCTTGTGGCCGGTGTCGTCGTGTCGATCCTCGGTCTGTTTGCGGGCTTCACGAGCGTCGGCATGGTCGCGTCGCTTTCCTTTGCGGTGCTCGGCGTCTGGTGGCTCACCAGGCGCGATCGCAACGCGCAGATCGACCGGCTGGTCCACCTGAACACGGCGATCATCGTCCTGTCGACCACGGCGCTGGCGTTCCGACATGGCGGGGTGGCCCACCCAGGCATGCCGATCATCATCATGGCGCCCATCACCACGCTCGCGATGCTCAACCAGCGAAAGGCACGCTGGTGGTGCGCCATCACTGTGGTGACGGTCGCCGTGATGACCTGCCTCCCTCCCTCGGTGCTCCACACGCCCGACCCCGTTCTGGCGCCGATCACCCAGCTGACCCTGGAAGCACGGTTTCGCTACGGAGCGATCCTGATCCTCACGCTGCTCGTCACCTATAACGTGGGCATGGCAATCAAGAGGAGTCGCGATCTCGCCGAGAAAGCGCTGCGCGACTCGAACGACTCGCTGGTTGCTGCCACGGCCGCAGCCCAAAGTGCGTCGGCCACCAAGTCGGCGTTCCTCGCGAACATGAGCCACGAGATCCGCACGCCGATGAACGGCATCGTCGGCATGACGGAGCTGCTCAAGACCGAGACGCTCACGACCAACCAGGACGAGATGCTCGACGTGATTCACAGCGCCGGCAATGCGTTGCTTGCCGTCATCGACGATGTCTTGGATCTCGCACGGGTCGAGGCAGGCCGGCTTCAGTTCGAGTCCGCGCCGTTTAGCCTGCGCCAGGTCTGCGAGGACGTGATCGACCTGCTGGCGGTCGGCGCACGGTCGAAGTCGGTGGAGCTCGTCCTGGCGTACGGTGCCGACGCGCCTGACGTGCTCGTCGGCGACGCCACGCGCGTGCGCCAGGTTCTCCTCAACGTGGTTGGCAACGCGGTGAAGTTCACCACCAGCGGGTCGGTCGACGTCCGCGTGGCCCGACCGATGTCGCAGCCGGGCGGAGCGGAGTGCACGGGGTCCGAGTGCACCGTCGAGCTCGAGGTGCGCGACACCGGAATTGGCATTCCCGAGGACCGCCTGGCCGATATCTTCAAGCCCTTCACCCAAGCGGACGAGAGCACGACCCGTCGCTTTGGCGGCTCCGGGCTGGGCCTCAGCATCACGCGGCAGCTCGTGGAGCTCATGGGCGGCGCCATCGATGTCGCCAGCACCGCAGGCCAAGGCACGACCTTTCGCATCCGGCTCGGGCTGGCCGAGGGCCAACAGGCGGCGGAGCCCACCTCTTCGACCCAGACGGCACCCGGAGACACGACCCGCGGCCGCGTGCTCATCGTCGAGGACCAAGACGTCAACATCGAGGTCCTTCGCCGCGCGCTCATTCACCTGAAGGCCGAACCCATCGTCGCCAAAGACGGCGAGACTGCCCTGGCGTTGCTGGCAACCGAACAGGTCGACCTCGTGCTGATGGACCTGATGATGCCAGGCATCGACGGCTTCGAGACCACGCGGCGCCTGCGCGCAACCTTCAGCTCGGATGCGCTGCCGGTCGTGGCGCTGACCGCGCGTGCATTCGACAGCGACAGGGAAGCCTGTCGCGTTGCGGGGATGGACGGCTTCATCGCTAAGCCCTTGAGCTTGGACGCACTCAGCCTTTCCCTCGATAGGTGGCTCGGACCGGCTTAGGCAGGCCCCGTTTGCCGGCGTAGCATCCACCGCCATAAGCTCTCACGATGCAGCCTTTCACCTGCTTCGCCGGTAGACTCGGTCCTCGCTTCTTGAGCAACGGCCCGATTCCACGTCGATCCAGGCGGCACCTGGCCGTTCGGTGCTCTAGCAGCGTTCGGGGAAATACGGATTCTGGGACGCGGCGAGGTGTGCCGCTGGGGTGATGAACGAGAGGAAACCACAACGCGGGTTGCAGGGGCGCAGCTCCTGAGTGATCTCGAGATCATCGCTCCAGTGGTGCGCATCGCAAAGTCATCAGATTCTGTATTTCCCCGAACGCTGCTAGCAGCGTTCGCTGACATCCCTACGCCGCGCCGCGCCCCGCATCAAGCAGCTGCGCGCCACTTCCCAGGCGCTGAGCTAGCACGATCGGACGCTGTCCATGGCTGGATGTTGAGCCTCTCTCGGACGTCGGAGAGTGGCTCGTCGAGGTAGCGCTCCCAGTACACGGCGAGCAGCGGCGCGGCTTGGCGTCCGCGGCGGTGCGACTTGAGGAGGCCATGGCGCAAGGCCCACCAGCGCCGCTCAAGGACCAGGTGTTTGATGCCGCCCAGCGCAATCAGCGCTGTGGAGCTCGGCAGGCCCGTCTGGGCGAGCGAGAAGGCGTGGACCAAGATCTCTTCGTAGGGGTCGACACCGAAGCCCATCAGCACGTGCCATAGGTCGTGGCACTGGCGCAGGCGCTGCATCAGGTAGGCGGCGTCTTCGTCCTCGGTGTAGTGAGCCGGCACCCCGTAGAGCTTGGTGTCGAGTCCATTGTCGTCGAAGAAGCGGGCGAGCTCGCGACCGAGGGTGCCGTCAGGCAGCGCACGCATCTTCGCGAAGTCGACATCGATGAAGTCGGGCCGGTCACGCATCAGATCGGCGCCATCACCGTGGTCGAGCGCGCCGCTGTCGAGCAGGTGTCGGAGCTGGGTCTTGGCGGTGATCTCCTCGACGATGAGCACGTCCGCGAGGCGCTCCGAGTCCAGCAGCAGGCGCCAACCAGCCGTCAGCGCTTCTCGCCAGCGCGCGCGACTCAAGCCGCGGGGGAGATGAATGCTCGTGGCGGGTCGGAGGGTCTTGTGCATCACGTTCTTCATGTCCTCGACCATAAATGCGAGTTATGCTCGCGTACAACTCGCGTTTACTGGAGCCGCCTGTGTCGCTCGATAGCCCGATTCCTCGTAGCTGCCTCATCAAGATCCCGCGGCAGCAGCGCTCGATCGCCATGGTCCAGACCATCCTGGATGCCGCGATCATTGTGCTCCAGCGCGATGGAATGGCAGCCTTCAACACCAACCACGTCGCCACGGTCGCTGGCGTCAGCCCTGGCTCGATCTACCAATACTTCGCCAACAAGGAGATGATCGTCGCCGCGATCGTCGAGCGCGGCGTCCTCGACGTGGAAGAGACCATTCGGGCCCAAGTCGCCAGTGCCGGCACAATCGACCCGCTCGTCTTCATCGGTCAGCTCTGCCGCTTGCTGCTGGCGGGCCTCGAGCCGTACCGAGACCTGCTGGCGGAGATCCTCAGCGGTACGCCGATTCTCTCAGGTACGGGCGTCGCCGCCATCATGGAGTCTCGCTTGAGCGCTGCGCTGACCGACTTCCTCACCGTCAACATCGAACGCTACAGCCTCCGGGGGGGACGTCCAGCGGTGTACTCGGTCGTCAACGGGGCGATCTACGTGTCGCTGAAGTGGTTGAGCGAGCGTCCGCTGCTCATCACGCGCGACGACCTGGTCGACGTCTTCATAATGCAGCTCCAAGCGATGCTTGAGGTGCGAGAGCCGATGCCGTGACCACGCCGCGGCGTTGACGAGGGGGCAGCCGGATCCTTAGTCTGAGGCCGCTGAAGCGGGCTCACGACGAGCGCGCGACAAGGGGACCCATGACGCGCCGCCGACCGACCGACGCCCTGAGCGTGCTTGCTGCGATCTGCCTGCTCCACGCGTGCAGCCACGACAGCGCCGATGACGTCGTCGACACCGCGGCGGACACGGCGCTAGCAGACACAGCGATAGCCGACACCGCGCTAGCAGACACAGCGCTAGCCGACACCGCGCTAGCTGACACCGCGCCGCCAGCAGACACCGCGCCGCCAGCAGACACCGCGTCGCCAGCAGACACCGCATCGCCAGCAGACACCGCATCGCCAGTAGACACCGTGCTAGCAGACACCGCGCCGCCGGCAGACACCGCACCGCCGGCAGACACCGCACCGCCGGCAGACACCGCGCCGCCGGCAGACACCGCGCCGCCGGCAGACACCGCACCGCCGGCAGACACCGCGCCGCCGGCAGACACCACGCCGCCGACCTGCCAGTGGACGACGCCGCTACCTGCGATCAGCGACTCCCCAATGCCGGCCCTAGCCGGCACCGTCCAGACCACGACCACCGATGGCTTCACCGACGACTACCTCGTGGACCCGACCAACACCTTCAAGGTCGGAATTCGCCGCGAGTGGGGCGGCTCCATCACGTTCTTCGGGTTTAAGGGCAACGGCCCTGGCATGAACCTCACCAACACCATCGACGCCAACGACACGGGCCGCGAGGTGCAGGTGGCGATCTACGACCCCGACCGGCGCGGCCAGGGCTGCGCCCACAACGCATCCTGCCAGACGACCCCTTCAACCTGCCCGTTCAGCATCACGTACCTCGGATGGAACCCGGTCCAGGGCGGCAACCGCTGCAACATTGGCTCGGACCTCAGCGCGCTGCCCGGCGCCGGACCGCGGCTCTCCATCTCAACCATCCCGCGCCACTGGAACCCGAACTGGGACTTCACCGACTGCACCACCAGCGGCTGCCAGGACCCGAACCTCCAGGACCTCGAGTCCGACGTCGAGCTGACTCAGACGCTCACTTGGGTCCGACCTCGCATCGTGGAGCTGCGCTACACGTTGCGAAACCTCGCGGCCATCGACCATGCGCCGATGGACCAGGAGATGCCCACCACGTACACCGCCAACGGCAACGGCGGGCCCGATCTGTGGCGCATGATGACCGCTGGCGGCGCCGAAATCGACATCGACGTGCCCGCCAACGATGGCTTCTTCATGAAGAACTTCGACAGCCCTGCCCCCTGGGTGACGCTCCAGAACGACAACCTCGACTACGGCGTGGGCATCCTCTACGAGAACGGCCTGACCGCCTTTCAGGCCTGGCAGAACCGGGACCTGCCCTTCAACAACGTTCGCTCGCGCTTCCCGTTCGGGCTCGCTCCCAACGGCGTCGTCAACGCTCGAGCCTACCTGATGCTTGGCGCGTACAGCACCATCGCTGCAGACGCCGCCGCTCTCATGGACGACCTTGCCCCCTTCGGCTTCCTCGACGCCCCGGCCGAGGGCGCGGTGGTGAACGGCCCGACGACCGTCAGCGGGTGGGCGCTGGACAACCGCGGCGTGACATCGATGCACGCTCGCCTCGACCAAGACACGATCATTCCGCTGACCTACGGCGCAGCCCGGCCGGATGTCGCCAAGGCCTGGCCTGGCTACCCCGGCGGGAGCGCGGTTGGCTTTAGCGGAACGATCGACTTCGGAAACGGCCCGTGCCCGCGCAAGCTCGTCATTGTGGCCCTCGACGGCGACGGCAACAGCCGGGTGATTGCCCAGCGCCTCGTGCTGACGAGCGCCCCGTGAGCGGACCCGACGACGCGTCGACAGTCGACCGGCGCACGTTCCTCGCGGGCGCCGCAGGCTTGCTCGTCGCTGGCGTGGCGGGGTGTGGAGACAACGCGACTCAGGCGCCCGTCGACAATGACGCCGACGTCAGCGACACAGCCGACGCCGACGCACCCGACGCCGACATCGACACGCTCGGCGACGCGGCGATGGACGCGGCGATGGACGCAACCGACAGCACCGAGCAGGCCGACACTGTCGCCGCACTCGACAGCGCGCCCGCCGACGCCGGCAGCGACGCTATGGACGCGGACACGGCGGAGGCCCCCGACACGGCGGTCAGCGACGCTGCCGAAGCCGACACCGCCACGCCCGCCGACCGCTTCGAGCCCGGCGACTGGGCGCTCATCGAGGCTGCCTTTCCCTACGCGGTCCAGTCTGGCGACCCACGTCCGGACGGTGCGGTGTTCATCACGCGCTTCACCGGTACAGCGGCCCTCACGCTGTCGGTTTTTGTCGCCGACGGACCCGGCCTTGGCGGCCCGCTTGTCCTCGCCGTCAACGCACCCACCAACGCCCACGGCATGGCGCGGGTGCGCATCGCCAGCTTGGAGCTGACCCCGTGGACGGTCTACCACTACTGCTTCACGTCGAGTGCTGGCCGCAGCGTCATCGGCCGCTTTCGCACGGCACCGGCCCCAGCGGACTCGCCGGTCGTCACCTTTGGCGGCGCCTCATGTGCGCGCTACCTCTTCCGTCCGTTCGACGTGCTCAGCCGCGCCAGCGAGTCGTCGCTCGACTTCTTCGTCTTCGCCGGCGACACCACCTACGCCGACGGCTCCGAGACCCTCGCAGCCTACCGCGACAGGTGGGGTGAGAACCTCGGCGAGGCCGGCTTCCGCGAGCTCTTTCGGTCGACCTCAACGGTGGCCACGTGGGACGACCACGAGGTGGAAAACGACTGGGACCCCACGACCATCTCCGCGACGAAGCGTGAGGCCGCGACCGAAGCGTTCTTCGAACACATGGCTGTCGACCGCAACCCGGCTGAGCCGAACCAGATCTACCGCACGGTGAGCTACGGCCAGACGCTCGACGTCTTTGTCCTCGACTGCCGCAGCGAGCGCATCCGCACCCAGAGCCAGTACCTGTCGCCGGACCAGCTCGCCTGGCTCAAGTCCGAGCTCAGCGCATCCCAGGCGACCTTCAAGGTCATCGTCAACTCGGTGCCCATCACGGCGTGGCCGCCCCTCTATCTCGGCAAGGCCGACCGCTGGGAGAGCCACGACGCCCAGCGCAACGAGCTGCTCGGCCACATCGAACAGAGCGTGCCCGGCGTGATCTGGATCGCCGGCGACTTCCACTTCGGCGCCCACGTCCACGTGGACCCGCCGAACGGCGCATTCCATGCCCAGCGCGAGCTCCTGATGGGCCCCATTGCCCACGTCAACCCTGCCCTCGGCATCATCCAGCTGACCGGCGACCCGGCCCAGTTCCTGTGGACCAGCGCCGAGCGCAACTACGTCCGCTTCACCGCCGACCCCAACCCGAGCCCGCCGACGTTCACGGCTGAGTGGATCGGCACGACAGGCCAGGTCCTGCACACGGCGACGCTCACAATCTGACCAGCTCAGGGCTCAGTCGCGGCTGGGATTAGATAGTCGACCATGAGCTCAAGATAGCCGGTCTCCAAGACCGCGGGGGTCCCGCCCCCGCCGTTGGGCGCGGCCGTTGTCAACGCCAGGTGTAGCGTGTCGAGGGTGTTGAACGGACCGCTCTCCGGCTCGAGAGCAACCGATGTCGAAACGACGAGCGCATCCACATCGCCATCGTTTCCGTCGACCCACGCGACCGGTTGCCACGCCGATTCATCCCAGAACAGGAGCTTAGCCCCCACCGGCGCGCCCGGTTGCCCACCGCGACCGCCCGTCTCTGCGAGGACCGTGACCCCGGTCACAGAGAAACGCTCGTCGCCAATCGACGCCCGTGGCAGACGCGCGATGTGCGCCGGTCCGAGCTCAGCAGGCAAGCGCCAGCTATGAAGCTCAGCGCGTGCGTCACCGCCACTATCGAGCTTGTTGGTGCTTTGAAGGACGAGAGCCTGCCCTTCCGTTCGGTCCCAGACCGCACCGTCGATCCCGAGCCCGATCTCCGGGACCCCGCTGCCGTCACCAAACGGAACCTCGGCGTCAGGCAAGGGAACCCAATGATCGTCCGCCCAACGCCAGGGGGTCCGGCAGAATCCACCCGTCCACTCGCCCTCACAGGCGCCGAACGGCGAGAGAACGCTGCCACCGAAGAGCAAGACGCTCTGCCACGTGTCAGCATAGAATAGGCTTGGACGTCGTCGATGATCTGGCCACAGACCTGAGTTGTCGTCAGGTGCTTCGAAAAAGCTCAGCGGTTCGCTGGGTTGAGCGGCTGCGAGCATTGTGTCGCTCACGGGCTGGTTGCTGACCAACACACCGCCCGGCCAAATACCGCCAAAGAGAAGAAACTCTTGTCGACTCTCATCGAACGCCATCGCCGCATCCACGCGTGCACGTGTTGCGATTGGCGCGCCGACAAAGAGATTGTCGAGCGGTGACGTCTCCACAACGTGCTGCGTCGCGTACCAGCAGAGCTGCGGTTCGTTGGCGTCGCTCCGCTGGTACTCCCCGGCGCCGAGGCAATCGCCGTCGTTATAGCCCCCGACGAAGTAGGCCGTGCCTGTGTCATCGAACGCTGCAGCCATGCCCGCTCGACCCGGCGAGACGATGAGCTGCGGTTGCCAGCCGTCGCCGTCGAACTCCCACAGTCCCGGGGTATAGCCGTTTGGAGTACAGACGCACTCGTCGCCGATCAACGCGCAGGATTCGGAAGCCCCACCGGTCAGCAGCAGGCGCTCCGAGTCCGCAACCAGAGTCGCGTCGACGACGGCCCTGGGTGAGCCGAGACCAACCCACTCGCGATTGCGCCAGCGAAACCCGTCCCAGACGTGGGTACCGACCGACACTGACGACTGGCAGGCGTTGCCGTCACGCAGGCGGCCTCCGAACGTGACCATGCCGTTGCCCCAGGCCCCGACCGCGACCCGAGTGGCCGCGGGCGGCGGTTCAGTGGCGACGGGTTGCAGCGCTTCCCAGCCGGCGCCGTCCCACGCCCAAAGTCCAGGCCGAAGGGGTATCGCATCAACTCCCAGTGCTTGCGGGACCGAGTAGGGAGCAGCGAAGACGATCTGACCGCGACCGGGGTGGAAGGCCGCGCTACCGTACTGGGACACAGGCGGGATTTCATGCGGCGACGATGGATCGGGTGCGTCCGGAACAATGTGGTCCCACTCAACGCCATCATACTCCCAGACGTCACGGTGGCAGGTGAGGGCCGCAGACGTATCGCAGCCGCCGATCGCCACCAGCCTCTCGCGTTCGCGGTCGTACGCGAGCGCCAGGCCAAGCCGAGCCGGTGGTCGGTTGCTGTCCTCGTCCGCGGTCCAAGTGGATGTCGTTCGATCGAAGCGCCACACGCGGTCGCATTCGCCGAACAGACTCGGGGCGATCGTGTTCGCTCCAGTATCGGCGAAGCCGCCACACCCCTCTATGCCGCCGGGCGCCCTGCCACCCAACAACACGATCTCGCCGCGGCTTTCGTCGAACGCGAGCGCAGCGTCGAGTCGACGCAACGGCGCTAGCCCCAAATCAAGCGCTATTTTCGAGCGAGGCGAAGGCGATGCGTGCATCGTCGAGTTCAGGTGAGCGAAGCGAACGCACGGACGTCGCTGGCGAGGGCATCGCCAAAGCCGCAGCCGGAAAGAGCGCTTGTTTTGGGGCTAGCCCACTCCAGGGGATCGGATACCACTGGTCATCGACGCCCAGCGCAAACATGTGCAGCAACGCCCCCTGGGGAGTCACGGCCCAGCCGACGAGCACTGGCTCCTGCCTCACCGTGTCATACGTGAGAAGAAGGGTGTTCATTTGCTCCGGAAGCCCCGACCCGCCCCCTCCGTTGTCGAGTTGTTTCCAGCTGGTGCCCGTCCAGAGCCAGGTAGTCTTGTTCTCGAAGCTGCCAGACAGGATCGAAAAACCGCCAACCACAACGATTCCCGCGCGTGTCGGGTCGTAGGTCGCTGGCTGCCCAAAGAGCGCAGGCGGGCCGCCATCAAACTCTGGATCCTCGACGGGCCGGGCGCTCCAGACGTGACCGTTGAAGTAACCTGGCGCTCGGTCAAGCTCTTTACAGCTGAGAAACTCGCCCATCTCAAGACAACGCTGACCGTGCCAGAGCTGCCCGCGCGCAGCGTCGTAGGTGAGCTGGCCGCGAAAACCGATGTGCTGTTTGGATGGCTGCGCGTCTGAAAGACGGGTCCACAGCGGGGCCCCAACCGTCGTCAGCTGCTGGTCGTCGCCCTCCAACCCAAGCTGGAGCGACGGAGTGGAAATCGGGTCATTGGAAAAGAGAAGGCCGTGAAGGCCTCGCCATTGTTCGAACTCAAGTGGAGACCGCGACACGTCGCTGTCACGCGTTGAGACGGTCAGTCGACCGCGTGAAACGAGCATTGGCGGTGTGGTCCAGGTCACGCCATCGGGAGCTCGTTCGGCACTGCTGTTTCCCGCCATGTCTGTCACCGACACGCACACAACCTCACTCGAGGACTCAAAGCCCGCAGCAAAGGGCGGGGTGTCCCAGATGTCGAGCCATGACAGCGAGGTGATCGGCGCTACCACACTGCAGTCATTGCCAAGAGCCGCCCACACGGTGAGCGTGTCGATCTGGTCGAGGTCGTGCGGTTGTCCATCGAACGCCAACGAGAACTGCGGCGCTGACCGGTCGCTGGTTCCCCAAGGCGCGCGCGAGTGGGTCGTGACCTCCAAGAGCTGCTCGACCTCCGCAATCGGAGGGACGTTGTCACCGATGATGACGCTTTCGAGGCCGCAGATGGCGGCATTACCGGCCTGGTCGGCAATGAGTACGTCGGCCTCGAAGTTCCTGCGACAGTTCGCGCCATCCGTGGCACACCCACAGTCGATGCGCACCGCGTTCTCATCGATGTCAGCATCGTCGGAGCACGCGAAGGTGATACCAACGCCGTCGAGGATCGGCCTCAGAAGGCCGTCGATCGGATAAGTCTCGCCGTTGAGCCGAAGCTCCAAGACGTCCACGTCTTCACCAAAAAAGAACTGCACCTCCGGTCGTTGCGTGTTCGTGACGTACACTTGGCCGTTCGAGGGCGGCGGGATGACGGCCGAGCTCACGCAGGAAGGAAACGTGCCGTCGACCACGACCTCTTGGCGGAGTGTGGGTGAGAGGTAGCCGGCCTCGTCTTCGAAGCGGGCGTACACGATCCGAATGTCAGAGAGGCCATCCCCGCCGCTGGCCACAAGGTCCCAGGCGAGGGTGCAGGTGGTGCCTTCATCGGCAACGTTGCAGTCTGCGACCTGCTGCTCCGACGCGTCGACGCCCGTTGTGCGAAAGCGCGTCGGTGTCGAAAACGACGCGTCGTTGGACAGCTCGATCCACACTGCGTCACGGCTCGTCACGTTGACGCGAGCGTCGTCGATGTCGAGCAGCGCGATGACCGATACGGGCGTTCCATCGCCGCGAGTGACGTCCAGCGTGTTGCCGGTCTCGGTCAGCGGCGCACGCAAGTTGATGGCCACGTCGAGCGTGCCGCTGCTGTCAGCCTCGAAGTCGAACACCTGGCTGCGCCCGTAGTAAAGCACCCGCTGCGACGACAGCTCCGATGACCGCAGCTCGACCGTCAGCTG